>NZ_BAFE01000066.1 GCF_000247995.1 Mobilicoccus pelagius NBRC 104925 | reverse complement strand
GTAAGGCCGGAGATGGGATGGCGTACGGTCACGCGTCTGGCGGCGCAGGAGCGCGGGCTACGCCACGTGGCCGTAACGCGCCTCATTCAGGAATGGCACCGCCAGAATGTGAGGTGCTTCTGGCGCCTCAAGGGATCCGCCGAGACTCTCCGCGCACCACGACTGATCCTCGATCTTTCCGCGCGGCCCATTCATTTTCGCTTTTGCGCCTTTCCC
Organism: Mobilicoccus pelagius NBRC 104925; assembly: GCF_000247995.1. GTDB lineage: Bacteria > Actinomycetota > Actinomycetes > Actinomycetales > Dermatophilaceae > Mobilicoccus > Mobilicoccus pelagius. Next base: position 2,249 of record NZ_BAFE01000066.1, on the reverse strand, counting down.
GCATCGAAAGACGCCCTAACCCTACTTAGTAGAGGACTCTTCAATACGTTGCTCTAGAAACATTCTACGAAACATGCCGTCCCGATGGACGAGCTCCCCATAAGAGCCCCTCTCCACAACACGCCCCCCATCCAATACACAAATTTCGTCCGCCGCTCGCAAGGTCCAGGCGCGATGACTCACCAGGAGGACCGTTGCTGACGCGGAAGTCTTACTTAGGCCGCCAAATATCTTGGTTTCAGTCTCAGCATCTACCGCCGAAGTGGGCTCGTCCAATATCCATACAGGAGACTGGCTCAGCACAGTCCTAGCAAGCGCTAGGCGCTGCCACTGCCCACCGGACAAGTCAACGCCCCCCCATTGCTCCCCAAGTTGAGTATCGAGTCCGAGGGGTAGCGCGCTAACAAAATCGCGGGCCTCCATGCACGCTAGGGCCGCAAATAGCTCCGCATCGTTCACCGCCCGCTGAATGCCGAGCGTGACAAACTGGCGAACAGTCAACTCGTACCTATGGAAATCTTGACTGAGTTCGGATATTGACTCCCGACCTACAGTGTGGACCGTGCCCGCAGTGGGCTTGAGGGTTCCGCCCAATATGCGCACGAGAGTCGTTTTCCCCGCACCGTTCGCTCCCACGATGGCAGTGATCTTTCCCTTCTCAGCGGTCAGCGACGCTGAATCCAACACAACGGGGCCATTACCGTACCTGAAAGACACATCACTGCAACTAATATCCCGCGGGGTTTGGGTCACAGGCCCAGTTTCGACACGCTCGCACACTCCAGAACGAACGTGCGCCTTCAAGTCCTCGTACTTCCGTACGAGCGGCGCCGAAGACAGAAACTCTCCGATTGCGGAGCCAGCAGACCGCGTCGCTAGCAAGCCAGACATCATCCCGGTGATGGCACTTGCTATAACTTCAGGGTTGCCACCACCATGACGGCCTAGCGACATCATCGCCATAGCGAGGAGTCCGACGCTAGTGGTTCCAGCGATTACTCCGCCGTTCAGTTTGGCTCGCGTTACGGCGAGCCAGTGAGAGCATGCGATTCTGTTTGCCTCCTTCGCCCAATCAGCGAACGCTGACGTGGCATTCAACGAGGCGAGTTCGACACCGCTGCGTCCGAACCGGAGCTGAGTAACCAAGTAGTCAGCCCGCCGGGATGCCGCCGCCATAGCTGGCCAATAAAGGTTCTCAAGTCGCGCAGACCAAGCATGCGCCAGAACGGCGGGGAGAAGAGATACAAGGGCGCAGAACGACGCTGTTGCGTCCATCGGATATATAGACAGACACAGGATGACGGACGTTGCCAGTGCCTGCACAACCGTGATAGTCGAAGTCGCCTGCCAGGCAAGGTTCGAAGGAGCAGCTTCCTGAGCCGTCTGTACGGAATCGGCAATGCGTGGATCAATTCTGTCGCTGACTGGCATTTCGGCAAGCAGGTCTGTCAACTCGTTCTCATAGCACGTCTTGAGGCTCAACTGGAGGCGCAGTTGCAGCGTCTCTGTGACACTTTGCAGGGGAATAAGACCAGCGCACGCGCAGGCTGTCAGTATGTAATCGACGGGGCTTGCGGTCCCGCTCAAGGCGGCCGATACAAGGTGGCTGAGAGAGATTACTTGAACTGCTGGCATGACCGCCTCCAAGAGGCGCGTCAAGATGAGAGCCACCATCGTCCTCTTTTGCCACCGCAAGGCGTCGCGAAGCGCAATGCGCGCACTGTAGAAAAACACTGTACGTAGGGTTACCATGCCACACTCTCTCGCCACTTAGTGCCCACCTGAAGAGCCAGACAAAAACAGCAAAGTCCATTGCGATATTGGTCTCACACCACTTCGCTACGGGCCCATTAAGCTGAAGCCGGCCATGGTTCTACCTCTCTAACGGGGCGAGAGGCGTTGCCCTTCTACCCCTGAAATCCTTCTATGAGTCCGGGCCCCTTGGCGGTCATTCTAGGTCAGGGTCCGTGTCTGCGGTGGTTGAGCTTCAGCAGCATGGCCGCCATGGGGTTGTCAGCGGCACGCCGGAGGGCAGGTGCAAGAGTTCACAGCCGTCCTTGGCGCCCACAAGGGGGCCTCGGTGGGCTCCCTCTCTTATGTGAGTGATGATGTGTCGGCGGGCCATGGGGGAAGACGTTCAGGGGCTTCCGGCGGTCAGCACGGTGGGCCCGGCCGCTTGGTGCCAGCCAACCGGGCCCGGCTAGGTGTGATGCCCAGTCAGGTTGGACAACCTGACTGGGCATCACAGC
>NZ_BAFE01000067.1 GCF_000247995.1 Mobilicoccus pelagius NBRC 104925 | reverse complement strand
GGGGCCTGACCCCGGTTCTTGGACACGCTGAATCCAGCACCTGGTGCTGGGGAAGCGAGATGATCGAAGAACCATGGCCAGGAAGAACTACTCCGAAGAGTTCCGTCGTCAGGCCGTCGACTTGTACGAGTCCACCCCGGGCGCCACGGTCCGCGGCATCGCCGAGGACCTCGGCATCGTCCGCGGCACCCTGCGGCACTGGCTCGAGGCCTACGGGACCGGCAAGAAGACCGCCGCTGACGGGACGTTGACCTCCAGCCCGCTGCAAGCCAAGACGTCCGCCGCGAGCTCGTCGGCACCGACGGACGAGACGCCGGAGCAGAGGATCGCCCGGCTCGAGGCCGAGAACGCGGCGTTGCGAGCGGAGACCACCAAGCTCACGACCGAGCGGGAGATCCTGCAGCGGGCGGCCAAGTATTTCGCCGGGGAGACGCGCTGGTGAGTCGCTTCCAGTTCGTCGCCGACAACTCCGCCACCTTCGAGGTGAAGCGACTGTGCGAGCTCGTCGAGATCGAGCGCTCGTCCTACTACGCCTGGCTCAAGGCAGCGCCGGCCCGCGAAGCCAGAGCAGCTGACGACGCAGCGCTGGCTGAGCGGATCAGAGCGGTCCATGCCGAGGACAACACCCAGGGCGCGCCGCGGATCACCGCCGAGCTCAACGCTCAACTCGGCGACAGCGCGGCTGCCGGTGAGCGGGTCAACCACAAGCGTGTCGCGAGGGTGATGCGCTTTGAGGGCATCCGCGGCTACATGAAGAAGCGCCGGGTCCGCACCACGATCCCCGAGCCGTCGGGGCAGAAGTACCCCGACCTGCTCAAGCGTGACTTCACCGCCGAGCGCCCCAACGAGCGCTATGTCGGCGACATCACCTACCTGCCGCTGGCCGACGGGACGAACCTGTACTTGGCGACCGTGATCGACTGCTACTCCCGTCGGCTGGCCGGGTGGGCCATCGCTGACCACATGCGCACCGAACTCGTCGAGGACGCCCTCAAGGCCGCCGCTGCAACCCGGGGCAGCCTCAAGGGCGCTGTGTTCCACAGCGACCACGGGTCGGTCTACTGCTCGAAGGCCTACGCCACGCTCTGCCGCAAGCTCGGCGTGACCCAGTCCATGGGCGCCGTCGGATCCAGCGCGGACAACGCCCTCGCAGAGTCGTTCAACGCCACGATGAAGCGTGAGGTCCTCCAAGACGCCGCCTGCTGGAGCAACGAACTGGTCTGCCGCCGGCAGGTCTTCAGATGGCTCGTCCGCTACAACACCAAGCGACGCCACTCGTGGTGTCGCTGCACCTCGCCGGTCGCCTTCGAGACCGGCTACACCGCTACGCTGCGACCTGCTGCGTAATCACACCCCGTGTCCAAGATCCGGGGGTAGGG
>NZ_BAFE01000068.1 GCF_000247995.1 Mobilicoccus pelagius NBRC 104925 | reverse complement strand
ACGGCGGCGTGTCCCCGGTGTCTTCCGCCTGGAGATCCACGAAATCTCGACCCCGCGGAAGCCAGGACACACCAGACGCAGGATGCCGCAGCGTCGGCTGCCACGAGGGACTCGGGTACGGTCGGGACGTGGCACGTATCGACTACATCGACGACCCCAACGCCCCCGTGATCAACAGTGTCGTTCCCTCTGTCGTCGCGATCGTCCGTGATGACGAGGGGAGGATCCTGCTGATCCACAAGACCGACAACGAGAAGTGGGCCCTGCCCGGTGGTGGTCACGAGCCCGGCGAGTCCATCATCCAGACCGTCATGCGCGAGGTCAAGGAGGAGACGGGCTACGATGTCGCCGTCGAGACCCTCACCGGCACCTACACCAACCCTAACCACGTCATGGCCTACGACGACGGCGAGGTGCGCCAGCAGTTCTCCCTGGCGTTCCGCGCCAAACTCATCGGCGGCCACCGCGCCACCAGCGACGAGAGTGACTCGGTGGAATGGGTCGCACGCGACGACCTAGCTGGCCTCGACATGCACCCGTCCATGCGGCAGCGCATCGACGACGCTCTAGCAGATGGTGGGCCATTCCTCCGGTAGCCCGAGGCGCTCCTTCGCCCTCGCCGAAGAGGCCAGCAGGAACGGTGTCGAGCGCGTGACCGCCTCATGCACCGGGTCCCCGTCCTCGTAGCGACTGAGGATCTCGGCAATGCGCCGCGAGTCCAACACCGCCGTGCCATCCGGCCCCGTCGCCAAGTCCACCATCGTCAAAGCGTCCAGCTCCACCTGCTCCGGTGCCTTGAAGCCGGTCAAGTCGTCGATCAAGCCCCGTTGTTCGGCCTCGAACCCCGCGCCCGTGTGCCAGGCAACCAGGCGCACGATCTCGTCGTCGATCCCCAAGCGTTCGAGGTGCCTCGCGCCGTCAAGGGGATGGAACCCCGTTTCCCGGATCCCGGCCCCGTACCCGACGTCATGCAGCCAGACCGCGACAGCCACCCGCTCGGACAGGCCGGCCCGCTGCACGAGCTCCTCCGCAGTACGCCCCGCGGCACGCACATGCGCCCACCGCGGCATGATCCCACCTACCAGCTCCCGTGCCAGCGCCTCAGCCTCACGGACCGTCGGCATCATCGCTCGCCCTCCCGATGCACCCGTGATCGTGTCGGCGCGTGACCCTCACGTGCCCCCTTCCGGCGACGTGCATCTCCCGCCCCACGGTATCGACCCATCCAGTCCCCGCTCTTCACCGCATCTCGCCGTCCGCCACCGAGATGTCGCGCCGTGAGAACTTTCCCTACTGATTCAAGGCGCCGCTGACGCGGCGCGGTTGGCTGGGCGGGGCCGGGTGGGCTGCGCTGCGGCCTGCGGCCGTTCTCGCCCACCCGGCCCCGCCCTGCCACCGACTCATGCGAAACGGGCGCTTGAACCCAGTCATTGAGGTTCAAGCGCCCGTTCACTTCGGAGGGCGGCGGCGGGGCAGGTCAGGCGGCCGGCTCACGTTCTCTTGCCGGGCTTCGCAGCCTGGACCCGCGCACCGACGCAGTTCGCCGACGGTCGCCCGTCATGTCCCGGCCCCGGGATGGTCGGCGAACCGCGCCGGACTGAGGCCAGCCATGCGCGCTTAGACAGCCCGCCCGGTTGTGGCACATTTGTGGCACACAAGGTGGAGAAACACCCTCGTTCCACGTTAGACAACGAGAGTCATCCGTGCAGGTCAACCAGCCTCCACATGTGGCCACAGGCCCCTTCGATGGCACTCCTAAAGCGGGTGTCGCAGGTTCGAATCCTGCCGGGGGCACCGTGGGTGCGACGACGGGGCACCGCCGGACGCAACACACCCTGGAACGATGCGCGAGCGACGACGGGGCATCTCGGCCCCGCGTCACAGCGCTCTGGGCCTCTACCGATCCCGCGCGAGCCGCATCACGTCCGCACGACGTACAGCTGCCGTTCCTTTCGCTCTCCCCACACCTGTGCGTGGTAGGGGCCGGTTCCTCCTGCGGTCCACGGCCCGTGGCCGGGCGCGGCGTCGTGGTCCGCCGACAGGTCGTCCCACAGCTCGGCACAGTCCTGCTTCGAGACGTCGCGTGGCGCGGCTCCGGCGCAGTCGTGGACGCGCACCCACACGTCGGGATCGTCGAGGAGCGCCTGGCGCGTGTCAGGGTGACGCCGTCCTCCAGCACACGGTACGTGGACCCGTGCGGCGGGGCCGCCGTGCCGTTGGCCACCCGACGCTCCGACAGCTCACGGTTCTTGCGCGTCTTCGATCGCGCCGTCACGTCTCCTCGTCTTCGCGAGCACGCGGAACCGCCTCAAGAACTTTCACCCCCACCACGAGTCGCCCTCATCCCCAGGCGGATCCACCGTCGGCCATCCCGGCGGCCCCACTCCACGCCCCGGCGGGCCCCCCCAAGGAGCACCGCCGCCAGGACCTGCTCCGCGGACGCAGAACCCCACTCCCCTTCACGACGCGCGGGGCGCCCACTCGCACGATGCCCCGACGATCAGGTCCACACGACGTGCCGTGACGCCGCGGAAAGCCCTGCCGATGCCGCCTCCGGCGACGGGCAGAACCCGCCGCGCCTGTTCGCGCCGCGTCCCCTCCGCCTCCGTGGTGATGCGACGACGAACGGGATGCCCCGGCGCATCCCGGTCACCTCGCGGGTCCCGCCCGTCCGACCGCCGTCATCCCGCCTCGCCGACTAGGCTCGACCCATGGCGAATCCTTCTCAGTCCCTGTCCCGCGACATCGCGGCCGAACCGACCCGGGTGTGGTCGGTCCTCACCGACCTGGAACGCGCCCCCGAGATCCACCCCGGCGTGAGCGCCGTCGAGAAGCTCACCGACGGCCCCGTCCGCCTCGGCACGCGCTGGCGCGAGACCCGCGCCGCCACCGGCCGCGACGAGACCCACGAACGCGAGGTCGTCGAGCATGAGGCCCTCGGCCTCCTCCGCATCGCCGAGGGCGAGGGCAAGACCCGCTCCGTCACCACGTACACGCTCACGGCCCTCCACCCCGGCACGCGCCTCACGGCGAGCGTCGACGAGGAGGCCACCGAGGACGCCGGCACCCTCGCCAAGATGGCGATGAAGGTCATGGCCCCCGTCGGCCAGCAGCTCGCCAAGCGGTCCCTCACTGCCAACCTCGACGCCATCGCCCGCGCCGCCGAGGCCCGCGCCTGACCCGAACGACTCCGAGACCCCACCCCACCCGATCCGCCATGGATCGGGAGATCTCGACCCCCACGCCTGGCCAGCCGGCCCAGCGTGGACGGGCGGATCGCACGGGGGTGAGGCCTCGCGTCGCCCATGGGCCGCGCGATCATCTCGCCGGCACGACGGCAGAGGCGCTGAGGTCAAGGCCCACGGGCGAACGCGCCGCCGCCCGTGCCGCCGCCGAGGCCGCCCGCGCACCCGGCCCCCTGCGTCAGCGGTCGGTGAGACCACCCGGACGCGGCGACGTACCCGACCCCGGATCGCGTGGGATTGCGGTGTCGTCGAGTGCGTCGCCCCCGGGATCCACCGTTCCGCTGCGGGCCGCCACGACGAACGCGACCGCGGCGGAGGCCGCCGCGAACCCGACGAGCACCCACGCGAACCCGCCCTCGCCGCCGAGGAGGATCATGCCGAGCCCCGCGACGGCGACGAACGCGAAAGCGCCGCCGACGACGAAGGCCCACAGCCGAGGAGTGAGCATCGCGGGCTCTCCTTGAGACGGGGACGAAGACGAGGACGCCGCGATCCTACGCACCGCGTTCGCCGTCGCCACCCGCGTTCGCCGTCGCCACGACGTCGCCGGACCCGGCATCCGGCTGGTCGCTCACGCCTCGACGACGCGCCGCCTCACCGCGCAGTGCCCCCATGGGCGCGGCGCCTCGGCCCCGACCCCGCCGTCGCCCTGGTGGCGACGCCTGGCCTCCGCCCCGCGGCGTCGATGCGATGATCCGCAGCCACGGGACCGGACGGCGGGCGGTGTCAGACCTGGATGACGTGCGCGTCGGGGATCGCCGCATACCGGCCGGGGGTGCACGTGAGCAGGATGATCTGCGCATCACCGCCGACGAGGGAGAACGCCGAGCACACCCGCTGCAGTCGGCCGGGATCGGAGTACCCCATCGCGTCGTCGAGGATGACCGGCGCACCCTGCTCCGGGTCGACGAGCGACGCGCACGCGAGGCGCGACAGGATCGACATCTGCTCCTTCGCCCCCGAGGACAGCGCCTCGTACGGGATGCGCTCCTCCCCGATGAGCCGCGCGTCGATCGTGAGCCCCGGCCCGATCTCGACGTCGAACTCGGGCCCGTACACGACCCGCCCGAGACGGGAGACGGCCCGGCCGAACGGCTCGACATAGGCGCTGCGCACCTCGTCGCGGTGCCGCGTCAACGCCTCGACGAGGGTGCGCGCCGCCTCCGCCCGACGCCGCAGCCCCGCGAGGGTGCGTTCGGCGCGGGCGACGGCAGACTCGGCCTCCGTGAGACGTTCCGCCCTCCCCTGCTCACCCGCATGGCGAAGGCGCGCCTCGATCTCGAGTCTCTCGTCACGCGCCTGACCGAACCGCCGCCGCAACGACGCCGCGGCCGCGGACGCCCCCTCGAGACGGACGCGCAGGCTGTCGGGGTCGTACCGGTCGACCTCCGCGGCGACGTCGGACTCTCTCGCCCGCGCCTCCCCCAGCGCTGCCTGCGTGTCGACGACCCGCGCGGCGAGCGCCTCGTCGGATTCCCGCTCCCGGGCGGTCGTGAGTCGCTGCGTCGCCTCGGTGAGCCCGGAGCGTGCGGACTCGACACCGACCTCCGCCCTCGCCGCCCGCAACCGCGCCGCCTCGACCGCGGTACGGAGGACCTCGATCTCGGCCTCCGCGGCCGCGATCTCCTCCTCCACCGCCTTCTCGCGGGCGCGGGCACGCGATGCGACGGCGCGCAGCACCCGCTCCGGCGCGTCGTCGGCGGGCACCGCCTCGTCGGGGTGGTCGGCGTCGGCGGTCGCGAGGATCCATGCGACGACCCGCCCCGTGAGTGCCTCGTCGACGTCGGCAGGAACGGAATCCCGCAGTGTCGCGAGGACGACGTCGCCCTCGTCGAGGCCGTCGACGTCCTCCTCCACGTCCCCCGCCACGGCGGCGTCGTTCACGGCGGCGGACGGTTCGTCGCTCGTCGTGGCGGCGCCACGAACAGCACGGGCCTCGCGCTGCGCGTCCAGACGTCGGGCGACGAGTTCGACGACGTGGGCGAGGAGCTGATCCCCCCGTTCGCGGAGCGAGTCGACATCGGACCCGCCGAGGACGGCCCCGACCTGCGCCTCGACCTCCGCGCACCGGGCCTCGAGATCGGACGCGCGTTCCGCTGCCGCCCGCGCCGCGGCAAGGTCGGCGACCCCGGCCGCCGCGAGCAGGTCCGCGAGCTCGGCCTCCGCCCGGGCGACCACCTCGGCGCGGTCGACCGCCCCGGCGGCCGGTTCGATCTCGATGCGGACGCGGCCGGGAACTTCGAGGGACGTCGTCGCCCCGACGACCCCGTCGACGGCCTCGGCGAGCGTCGTCTCCTCGCCGTCGACGAGGACGGTCTCGCCCTCCGCCAGCGGGACGACACGCCACGTGGGACTTCCGGCCCGCCACTCGGCGCGGGCGATCTCGACCGCGCGCTCCGCGGCCTCGAGCCGCGGCAGGGAGGCCTCGAAACGCGCGCCCCGGGCCGCTTCGCGCGCGGCCCGTCGTGCGTCGACGACCTCGTCGAGTCGGGAGAGCCGCCCGGCGAGAACCGTGAGGTCGGCGAGATCCGCGACGAGCGCGATGTCGGATTCCGCCCCGGACGCCGCACGCCGCGCCTCCCGCTGCTGCGCCCGCGCCCTCTCGGCCGCGTCGAGGGCGGCCGTGAGTCGCTCCTGCCCCGGGTCGACCTCGGCGCGGCACCGTTCGAGCTCGGCCTCCGCCTCGGCGAGGGCACGGTCGAACCCGTCGATCTCGGCGACGAGCTCCTCCCTGCGCCGCGCGGTGTCGAGGGCCGACTCGTACGCCTGACGTGCCATCGCCGTACGGGTGGCGAGGTGCTCCGCCTCGCGGACGACCCGCTGCGCGACCTCCCACTGCTCCTGGAGTTCGGCCTCCGTCGCCTCCCCCGCCTCGAGCTGGGCGGCGAGCCGGTCGAGTTCGTGGACGGCCGTGGTGTGACGCGCGACGTCGTCAGCGACCTCCCGCACCGCCGCCGCGGCCTCGTCGCGGGCGGCCCGGGCGGCGTCGAGACGCGTCTCCGCCTCCCGGTACTCGCCGGTGGGGCGCCCGGTGGCGGTGAAGAACTCGCGATACACCCCCTCCGCGGCCTCGAGGATCGAATCGCCCTCCCCGCCCGCGGACCCGGCCTGCCCCGCGGCCTCGTCGAGAGCGGCGGAGAGAGCGGTGCTGCCGGAGAGGTCGGTGGCCGTGAGCGGCGTGGCCTGCATGAGACGCATCGCCCGCCACAGATCCGCGTCCGTCGTCTCCTCGAGGATCTCGCGCACACGGTCGTGGGCGGCGGCGCCGGTGAGCTGCTCACGCCGCGGCGCGTGCACGGTGAGCACCGTCGACGGCTTGCGGAACCACTGCTTGCGGTACGTGAACCGGTAAGGGCCACTGCTGATCTCGGCCTCGACGGCACTGCTCACGTCGAGCCCCACGGGTCGCATCGTGAGGACGTGCCGCTTCTTCGAGGAGTCCTTCTCCTCGAAGAGGAGGTCGAGGGCCTCGATCATCGTCGTCTTGCCCGCCTCGTTCTCACCCTCGACGACGACGATGCCGGAGTCGGGAAAGACGATCTCGCGGTCGGCGACGCCCTTGACGTGGGTGAGGACGATGCGGTGCAGCCTCATCGTGCCGCCCCCAATCGGTAGAGGAGGGCGAGCGCGTCACGGGCGGCCGGTTCACCCTCGCCGCCGCGCGCCCGCTCGAGGAGTTCGGCGACGGCGTCGTCGACGAACCCACCCACCCCGAGATCGGCGAGCTCGTCCCCGTCGACGTAGACGGCGACGTCGTCGTGCCCCGTCCACGTGAACCGGGCGGCGAGGCTCTCGTCCCACCGCTCGAGGAGGTCGTCGAGGCGGGCCTTGTCGGCGAGGGAGAGGGTGCCGACGAACGCCGTGCGCACGACCGTGCGGTCCTTGGGGTCGATCGCCGCGAACTCCGCGTCGAGCGCGTCGAGGTCGTCGGCGGTGTCGAGGTGGCGACGCATCGTCGTGAAGGTCCACGTACCGACGTGGTGCGGCCGCGCGGCGTGCATCTCGGTGTCGACGTCGACGACGAGGACGTCGCCGGGGATGTCGTCGCGGAACGCCGTGACCTCGGGCGACCCCGAGTAGTGGATGCGCCCGCTGCGCCCGACGGACAGACGCGAGTGGCGGTCGCCGAGCGCGACGTGATGGATGTGACCGGCCGCGAGCGCCTCCTCGAGCCCGGCGAGGGAGATGCGGGCGGGGTCGTCCTCGTCGGGGCTGAGGACGTCGATCGGGCCGTGGGCGAGGAGGATCCGCGTGACTCCCGGCTCCGGATCGTCGACCTCACGGAGCACCTGCGCGGCGAGGTCGGTGAGGGCGGGCTTGTGGAACCACGGCGCCGCGACGATCTCGACGCCCGTGGCGACGCGGTGGATCCCCGCCCGGTCGAGGACGACGACCCCCGGAGGGCACGCCCGCCGGAACGCGGCCGAGGTGTAGACGGACGCCGCATCGAGCGTGTCGTGGTTGCCGGGCAGGAGGTAGACGGGGCAGCCGATGCTGCCCATCGCCTCGAGGGACCGCGCGATGGTGCGGGTGGAGACGAGGTTGGACTCGAAGACGTCGCCGGCGACGACCACGAAGTCGCAGTGCTCGGCACGGGCCACCTCACCGAGGGCACGGACCGCATCGATGCGCGCCGCCGTGTAGCGGGCCTGCGCCTCACCCTCGAGGAAGTGCCGCGTCATGCCGAGCTGCCAGTCGCTCGTCTGGAGGAACCTCACCACCGTCGCCACCTCCTCGTCTCGATGCACCGGGGCCGCTCCCCGCGTCATCGGCGGCACGGGCCCCGACAGGGCCGCCCCGTCACCCCGGCGTCGGGGATCCGGGAGGGCCCGGCGATGTCGTGCCTCCGATGCGCCCCAGGCTAGTGGCCGCCACCGACAACCCTGCCGACCTGGTCGTTCACCGGCGATGCGGCACGACGCACGGGAGGCGGGGAGTCGGGGAGTCAGGGAGTCAGGGGCGCCCGTAGGTGACGTTCGACGACCAGATCCGGTGGAGCCCCGTCGTGCGGCCCGTGCGTGGCGCGTCGTACATCTTCCCGTCGCCCGCGTAGATGCCGACGTGGTGCGCAGGGGTACCGAAGAAGACGAGATCGCCGGGACGCGGATCACGCACCCGCGTCGTCGCCCGCTGCTGCTGCGCCGCCGTGCGCGGCAGGGAGACCCCGGCCTTGCGGAACACGTGCTGGGTGTAGCCCGAGCAGTCGAACCCCCGCGTCGACGTGCCGCCCCACACGTACGGGATGCCGGAGAGCGACCCCGCGATGCCGAGGACGTCCTTCCTCCCCTGGTCCTGCCGCGTCGTCCGCGACGCCTCCGGGGCCTTGCGGGGGGACCGCCTCTTCTCGACGGGCCGACGGGGCTTGGAGGGAGACCTCGTCTCGCGTCCTCGGTCGGGTGCCGTCGACGGACGATCCGGCGTGCGGTCCCGGCGCGGTGCCTCGTGCCCCTCGCGCCTCGCCTCGGGACGTGATGCCCGCTCCGGCTTCTGCGCCCGCTCGTGCTCGTGCTCCTGACGGGCGGCGTCGTGCGGCCTCTGCTCCCACTCGGAGTCCGCCGCCGCGTGCTCCTCCCCGTCGGCGCCCTCGCGACCGTCCTCGGCCCGACCACCCCCCGCACGTCCCGCGTCGCGGCCGTCCGCTGCGGGGCCGTGCCCAGAGCGCTCCTCGCCGGCGCGACCGCTTTCCGCGGACGGTCCGGGCTTCTCGCCACCCCCGTTCCCACCGGCGTCCTGCGGGAGCGGGGTCCCCGTCGGCGTGGACGGCGTGGACGGCGGCGCAACGGCCACCGGCGGAGGCAGCGACGCGCCCGGCAGCGAGGACACGGGGCCGGGCTCGGCGGGCCGAGGTTCGGCGGGGCGTGGCGCGGTGAGATCGGGTTCCCAGCCGGGATCCTCGGCGACGCGGCCGGGTGGCGCGGGGTCGGCGAAGGCCGAGGCGACGGCGGCGTTGAGGAGTCCCCCGGTGAGGAGGACGAGGGCGCCTGCCTGGGCGGCTCTCACACCACGGTGCGTGCCGGGGACCGGTGTGGGTCGATGGCGTCCGACGTACGGCGTCGTCATGTCTGCCCCTCGCGCCTCAGAACGCCCGGTCCGAGCGACCCTGGCGGGGCGCCCGTTCCATGCGGCCCGTCGAGCGGCGTGTGAGGACGACCGCCCTGCCGAGGCGTGACGCGCTGGATCCGGCACCGGCGGCAGGACGGGCGGGCCCGGTGCGGAGTCGCCGACGGAGGGCGACGCCCGCAACGTATGCGGGCGGCACGATCACCCGCGGGCGTCGCTCATGCCCCTGGGGACGTCGAGGGGGCGCAGTGCCGACCTGGGGACGAGCGGGTCAGGCGCGGCGACCGAAGAGGTGGCTCGCCGCCTCGCGGTCGAGCGTCGCCTCGGCGGCGGGCCCGGCGAGGGTGACGGTGTCACCGGCGACGGTGACACCGACCTCGGCTCCGGGGACGATGCCGGCGTCCTTCATCCGTTCGAGGAGCTCGTGGTCGAGCTGGAGCGGTTCGCCGATGCGGTCGACGACGAAACGCGCGGCGACGGGCTCGGCCATGAGAGAGACACGCACCTCACCGGTGTCGGCGGGCGGGAGGCCGAGCTCGTCGAGCCCGGGAACGGGGTTGCCGTAGGGGCTCACGTCGACCTCGTCGAGGAGACGGACGATCTTGCGCTCGACGCGCTCGCTCATCACGTGTTCCCACCGGCACGCCTCGTCGTGGACGTACGGATACTCGAGTCCGATGACGTCGCTGAGCAGTCGCTCGGCGAGGCGGTGCTTGCGCATGACGCGCGTGGCGAGCAGCCGACCGGACTCCGACAGTTCGATGCTGCGGTCGGGGCGGACGGTGAGAAGCCCGTCGCGCTCCATGCGGGCGACGGTCTGCGACACGGTGGGGCCCGAGTGTCCCAGCCGGTCGACGATGCGTGCGCGCAGCACCGGAATCCCCTCCTCCTCGAGCTCGAAGACCGTGCGGAGGTACATCTCGGTGGTGTCGATCAGGTCCGTCACGTCTCCAGCATGGCATCCCGCACGGCCCAGGAGAACCGGCGACCGCCCTCGTTCCTCGACGCCCACGCGGGGCGCCGGGAGCGTGCCGCATTCCCTCGGCCCGGGCGGGCACGTCCCCATCCTCCGCCGCCCGTCCGCACCACATCCCTCCCGATCCGTGAAGGTCTTGTGCGGAGGCGTCGGGGAGGCCTACGATTCGACTAGGCGGTCGTCGGTGCGGAACCCCCGACCGTACCGTCGTCACACACCGCCCATGCATGACACCGACACCCCCTGGTCGGTGATCCGCGCCAGCTTCCCCCGGGCCGCCGCGGAGACGGCGAGACCGTTCCCCGACGGTCTCGCCGTTCGCACGTCCGGGCCCGTTCCCTCCCCCATGTCGTCACGTGCCGGTGTCGGCGGCAGGCCTCCCGAGAGCCGTGCGGCGCCACCACTACGCTGGCCCGACACCCCCGCCCCTCCAGGAGGCCCGCCGCATGTCCCGTGAGAGCTCGGTCCGCGCCCTCGTCTCGTTCGGCGTGAAGTACGCCCCTCTCGCCTACGAGGGGCTGCGCCGCGGCAAGGGGCCCGCAAAAGAGTTCGCCGACCGGCAGGTGAGCCGCCGCACCGCGCGCTCCATCGCGTTCGAGCACGCGGCGCATCTCGTCGACGGGTCGGTCCTGCCCGTCTACGACGGGGACGTGCGCGTGTGGGTCGTCTTCAGCGGCGACCGGCCGGTGGGCACGCACCCGGTGGTGAACACCCCCGTCGCCGAGCTGCTCGCCCACTACGACCTCGACAAGCGGATGCGTCCGCACGAGACCACGGGTCGGCGGGGTCTGCGCCGTCGCGGTCGTTCGTCGTCGACGTCCGGGCCGCAGGACGCGATCGAGGCGCCGCGGGCGACGGGCGACGACCGGCCCGGCGCCTGAACCCCCGGGAACCCTTGGCACACTGATGGGCATGTCCGGACCGGGTGAGCATCCGTCGTCCCTCGAGCACATGCCCCGATCGACCGCCATCGCGGAGGCCGACCCCGCCGGCGGTGTGCTCCGTTACCGCGGCATCGACGTGCGCGACCTCGTCGGCGTCGTGCCCTTCGACCGCGTGTGGGGTCTGCTCGTCGTCGACGACCTCGGCCACCGCCTCCCGCCGGCCGACATCTTCCCCCTCCCCGCCCGCACCGGGGACATGAGTTCCGACGTCGTGAGCGCGCTCGCCTCCGTCTCCCCCGTGTGGGGCTTCGGCCCCCTCCACGACATCGACGACGCGACGGCGGTCGACCACCTCGCGCGGACGTCCGTACTCATGCTGTCGTTCGTCGCCCAGTCGGCCCGGGGGCCGGAGCTGCCGGTCGTCCCCCAGCGTGTCGTCGACGGCGCGGGGTCCGTCGCCGAACGGTTTCTCGTCCGGTGGCGCGGTGAGGCCGACCCGCGGCACGTCGAGGCGTTGGACGCCTACTTCGTCACCGCGGCCGAACACGGGTTCAACGCCTCGACATACACGGCCCGCATCGTCGCCTCGACGGGTGCCGACGCCGCGACGTGCCTCGCCGCCGGGGTGAGCGCGATCAGCGGCCCCCTCCACGGCGGCGCCCCGGCCCGCGTCCTCCGTCTGCTCCACGCCGTCGAACATCTCGACGACCCGACGCCCACGCTCGTCTCCCTCCTCGACTCCGGCCGCCGCATCATGGGGTTCGGGCACAGCGTCTACCGCGCCCGCGACCCGCGGGCCGACACGATCCGCGACGTGTGCCGTCGCCTCGACGCCCCGCTCTTCGAGGTCGCCGCCACCGTCGACCGCACGGCCTCCGCGCTCCTCGCCGAGCGCCTGCCGGGCAAGGCCGTCCACACCAACCTCGACTTCTGGGCCGCGGTCCTCCTGGACCTCGCCGAGGTTCCGCCGAACGCGTTCAGCTCGCTCTTCGCGTGCGCCCGGTCGGCGGGCTGGTCCGCGCACATCCTCGAGCAGAAGCAACGGGGAACCGTCATCCGCCCCTACGCCCACTACGACGGACGACCGCCGCGCGCCGTCTCCGAGGTCACCGGGTGGGACGATCGGTTCTCCGACCCCGACGCAGGAGCACAGCCGTGAGCACCCCCGAGACCACCGTGACGATCCCGCCGCACCTCCTCCCCTCGGACGGACGGTTCGGCAGCGGGCCGAGCCGGGTCCGTCCCGAGCAGGTCCAGGCCCTCGTCGACGCGCGCACCACGCTCCTCGGCACGTCGCACCGGCAGGAGCCCGTGCGGAGCCTCGTCGGCGAGGTCCGCGAAGGGTTCGCGGAGCTGTTCTCCGTCCCCGACGGATACGAGGTCGTCCTCGGCTGCGGTGGCGCGACGGCGTTCTGGGACGTCGCGACGTTCTGCCTCGTCCGCGAGCGGGCCCAGCACCTCGTCATCGGCGAGTTCTCCGCCAAGTTCGCGGCCGCGACGACGACGGCGCCGTTCCTCGCCGAGCCGAGCGTCGTCCGCGCCGAGCCCGGCACCCTCGCCGCCCCGCACGCCGACGACGTCGACGTGTACGCGTGGCCGCACAACGAGACCTCCACCGGAGTCATGGTCCCCGTGGAACGTGTGCCCGGCGCCGCCGAGGACGCGCTCGTCGTCGTCGACGGCACCTCCGGCGCCGGTGGACTGCCCGTCGACCTCACGCAGACCGACGTGTACTACTTCGCGCCGCAGAAGTGTTTCGCCTCCGACGGCGGCCTGTGGTTCGCGATCATGTCGCCCCCCGCCCTCGCCCGCGCCGAGGAGATCGCCGCCTCCGGCCGCTACGTGCCCGCGTTCCTCGACCTGTCCACGGCTATCGCGAACTCCCGCAAGGACCAGACCTACAACACCCCCGCGATCGCGACGCTCGTCATGACGGCCGAACAGCTCCGGTGGATGAACTCCCACGGTGGACTCGACTGGGCCGCCGCCCGCACCGCCGACAGCGCAGCCCGCCTCTACGGCTGGGCGGAACGCACCGAGTACGCCCGCCCGTTCGTCGCCGACCCCGCGGCACGCTCCACCGTCGTCGGCACGATCGACCTCGACGACTCCGTCGACGGCGCCGCACTCGTCGCCACCCTCCGCGCGAACGGGATCGTCGACGTCGACCCCTACCGCAGCCTCGGCCGCAACCAGATCCGCGTCGGCATGTTCCCCGCCGTCGGCCCCGCCGACGTCGACGCCCTCACCGCCTGCGTCGACCACGTCGTCGCCGCCCTCGCCTGAGCCTCCCCCTCGGAGACACCCCGGACACGACGAACGCCGCCCGCCCCGGATCCTGTTGGATCGGGGCGGGCGGCGTTCGTCTCCGGCACCGTGCCGTCGTCGGCGGTGGTGCCGCGGCGTCACCGCGTCAGAAGAGCGGGGCGACGACCACGGCGAGCAACATCGCGACGAGGGCGACGAGCACGACGATGCGTCGGGTTCGAGGGGTCATGACTCCACGCTAACCAGTGCTCAGTGCGGGCCGAGCAGGAGGGTCTTGATGGGGTCGATCGCGAAGTACAGGACGAAGAGCACCGAGATGAGCCACATGAGCGGGTGCAGCGTGCGGGCCTGGCCGCGGGCGATCTTGATGACGACGTACGCGACGAAGCCCGCACCGATGCCGGCGGTGATCGAGTACGTGAACGGCATGAGGACGATCGTGAGGAACGCCGGGATGGCGATGTCGATGTCCGACCACTCGATGCCGACGACCTGCTGCATCATGAGGAACCCGACGATGACGAGGGCCGGGGTGGCCGCCTCGTAGGGCACGACCGCGACGAGCGGGCTGAGGAACATCGACACGAGGAACAGCAGGCCCGTGACGACGCTCGCGAGGCCCGTGCGGGCCCCCTCGCCGACGCCGGAGGCCGACTCGATGTAGGCGGTGTTGCTCGACACGCTGCCCATGCCGCCCGCGACGGCGGAGAGGGAGTCGACGACGAGGATGCGCTGGCTGTTCGGCGGGTTGCCGTCGTCGTCGAGCAGGCCGGCCTCGGCGCCGATGGCGACCATCGTGCCCATCGTGTCGAAGAAGTCGGCAAGCATGAGCGTGAAGATCATGAGGCCGGCGGCGATGAAGCCGAGGTTCGTGAACGACCCGAGCAGGTTGAACTGGCCGAGGAGCCCGAGGTCGGGCAGGTCGAACAGGTGGCTCGGCAGGCGCGGCACGTTGAGGCCCCACCCTGTGGGGTTGACGACCTCGCCGGCGGCGTCGGTCTGGCTGCCGACGTGCACGAGCGCCTCGACGACGATCGCGAGGACGGTGCCGCCGGTGATGCCGTAGAGGATCGACCCCGACACGCCGCGGACCATCATGACGATGATGCCGAGGAGGACGACGACGAAGACGAGCGTCGGCCACCCGGCGAGGAACCCGCCGACGCCGAGCTCGACCGGGGTGGCGGGCGCCTTGCGCACGATGCCCGCGTCGAAGAGACCGACGAGCGTGATGAACAGGCCGATGCCGACGCTGATCGCCGTCTTGAGCTGGGCCGGGATGGCGAGGAACACCGCGCGCCGGAACCCGGTGAGGACGAGGACGAGGATGAGCAGACCCTCGAGGACGACGAGGCCCATCGCATCCGCCCACGTCATCTGCGGCAGCGCGGCGACACCGAACGCGATGAACGCGTTGAGCCCGAGACCGGCCGCGATGGCGAGGGGATAGTTCGCGACGACACCCATGAGGATCGTCATGACCCCCGCGACGAAGGCCGTACCGGCCGCGACCATCGCGAGGTTCGGCTCGCTGCCGCCGCCGAGGTAGGCGCCCGACCCGTCCTTGACGGTGCCGATGATGAGGGGGTTGAGGACGACGATGTACGCCATCGTGAAGAAGGTGGCGAGCCCACCGCGGATCTCACGACCGACGGTGGAGCCACGTTCGGAGATCCGGAAGTAACGATCGAGACCGCCCGAGGGGGCAGTCGTCTCCGTGGTGCTGGACATGGGGCACACCCTATTCGCAGCGGGGACCCAGGCCGGACACGGCGACGAACCACGATGGGCGGCAGCGTGACCCGTCGTGCGCAACGGGGCCCGCGAGCGCCCGTCCGGGGGTGCAGCGTGTCAGCCGACGACGTCGACCGCGAGGTCGTCGACGAGCGGCGAGGGTGCGGAGGTCCGCTTCGACTCGCGCACGTCGGACTCGCTGTGGGCGCCGCACCCGTGGTCGCGGCTCACGACCTTGCCGTCGGAGGGCGACCACGCGTTCGCACACACCCCGAACATCACCCGCAGCGCGCCGGCGAGCGGCACGTAGTAGCCGCACGTCGTGCACATCTCGCGGGACTTCTCGGCGACCTCCGCATGGGGGCCGTGCTCGCCGTCGTACCAGCGCTGCGCCGCCGCGTCCCGCCCCTCGGCCGACAGCACCCGGGCCCGGCCGAGGCCGAGCTCCCACAACGCCATCTGGTCGACGTCCTCCTCGCCGGTGGCCTCGAACCCCGGCTCGAGGTTCTCGTCGTCCTCCTCGTAGGGGAGCACGTCGCCCGGGCCCACGTCGCCCGGCTGGAGACGCTCGACGTACGGCACCCACGCCGGGGCGAGGAGCGCGTCCTCACCGGGCAGCAGATTGGTCTCGCACACCGTCACCTTGCGGCTCCGCGGGATGCGCGTGACGACGACCGCCCACCGCCACCCGCGATACGCGGGCGTCGTGCAGACGAACGAGTGCGTCGCGAGCCGCTCGTCGTCCATCGTCATGCCGATGTAGTCGCCGACCGCGCCGGGCTCGGCGATGCTCTCCGCCGCCTCCCGTGCCAGGTCGACGGCCTCGGCCAACGTCGTGTCCTTCTTGATCGCCATCTCACGCACCGTCGAATTGTCCGGCGACCGCCCGGAGGACGGACGCGACCTTGGCTGCCTCCCGCTTGTCGGGGTAGCGACCCCGGCGGAAGTCGTTCGACGTCTTGTCGAGCAGCTTGATGAGGTCCTCGACGATGACCGCCATCTCCTCGGCCGGTCGGCGACGCTTCGCCAACTGGGCCTCGGCGACCGACGGCAGCGGGTCGAGGACGCGGACGTGCATCGCCTGGGCGCCACGGCGCCCCGCGGCGACGCTGTACTCGAGGCGAGTGCCGGCCTTGAGCGTGGTCGATCCCTCGGGCAGCGCAGCGGCGGGGAGGAACACGTCCTCACCGTCGTCACCGGAGACGAAGCCGAACCCCTTATCGGCGTCGTAGAACTTGACCTTGCCAGTCGGCACTGCTCACCTCGAAGTCGATGGATCACCGGGATCACCCACGCGTCCGCACGGGGGCACCTCCAGGCTAACGTGCCGCGCCGACGCTCGTTCCCGCGCGAGGCCCCGCCACCGCTCCCCGGTCGCCCGCAGGCCGGGGAGCGGCTGCGACCGTCACCGCTGAAGACCGAGGAGGCGGACGGCTTCGTCGCGCATGTCGACCTTACGGATCTTGCCCGTCACCGTCATCGGGAAGCTGTCGACGCAGTGCACGTAGCGGGGCACCTTGTAGTGGGCGAGTCTGCCCGCGGAGAACTCGTCGAGGTCCTCGGCGGTGAGGGCCTCGTGGCCGGGCACGGTGATGATCCACGCCATGAGCTCCTCGCCGTACTTCTCGTCGGGCACCCCGACGACCGAGACGTCGGCGATGGCCGGGTGCGTGTAGAGGAACTCCTCGATCTCGCGGGGGTAGATGTTCTCGCCACCCCGGATGACCATGTCCTTCATGCGGCCGACGATGGCGCAGTAACCGTCCTCGTCCATGACGGCGAGGTCGCCCGTGTGCATCCACCCGTCGGCGTCGATGGCCTCGGCCGTCCTCTCCGGCGCGTTCCAGTAGCCCTTCATCACCGAGTAGCCGCGGGTGCAGAATTCGCCCGTCGTGCCGCGCGGCACGCGCTCGCCGGTGACCGGGTCGAGGATCTGGATCTCGACGTGCGGCATGGCCCGCCCGACGGTCTCCGTGCGGCGACGCATGTCGTCGTCGGCGCGGGTGATCGTCGACACCGGCGAGGTCTCCGTCATGCCATAGCAGATGACGACCTCGGCCATCCCCATGCGGTCGATGACCTTCTTCATCGCCTCCACCGGGCACGGCGAGCCCGACATGATGCCGGTGCGCAGGCTGGAGAGGTCGAAGTCGGCGAAGTTCGGGAGCCCCAGCTCGGCGATGAACATCGTCGGCACGCCGTAGAGGCTCGTGCAGTGCTCCTGCTCGACGGCCGTAAGGGCGGCGACGGGGTCGAACGTCGGCCCGGGGATGACCATGCACGCACCGTGGGAGGTGCACGCGAGGTTGCCCATGACCATCCCGAAGCAGTGGTAGAAGGGCATCGGAATACACACGATGTCCTTCTCGGTGTATGTGAGACCCTCGCCGACGAAGAAGCCGTTGTTGAGGATGTTGCGGTGCGAGAGCGTCGCGCCCTTGGGGAAGCCCGTCGTGCCCGACGTGTACTGGATGTTGATGGGGTCGTGGGGGTCGAGGGAGTCGCTGCGTTCGTGCAGCTGCTCGTCGCTGATCGACTCCCCGCCCGCGAGCAGCTCGTCCCAGCTCGCGTCGCCGATGTAGAACGCCCGCTCCAGGGACGGACGCTTCGCGAGGGTCTGCTCGACCATCTGCCGGTACTTCGACGACTTGTACTCCACCGCCGCCGCGATCATCCGCATCCCCGACTGTTCGACGACGTAGTCGAACTCGTGCGTGCGGTAGGCCGGGTTGACGTTGACGAGGACGACCCCGACCTTCGCCGTCGCGTATTGGAGCAGCGTCCACTCGGGGTAGTTCGGGGACCAGATGCCCATGCGGTCGCCCTTCTCCAGCCCCACGGCGAGGAGTCCCTTGGCGAGCCGGTTCACGTCCGCGCCGAACTCGGTGTACGTCCACCGGCGACCGCTCGGCACGTCGACGAGCGCGGTGCGATCACCGAACCGCGCCACCGTGTTCTCGAGATCGGCGCCGATCGTCTCCTCGATGAGGGGCTTGACGGGTTCGCCCTTCGCGTAGGACAACTCGGTGTTCGACATGTACGGACCTCCGGTCGGGGGTGTGGTCTTCCGCATCATCCTCGACACGGCGGCCTCGTGGGGGCGACGGGACCGACCGGGTCGTCCGACGAACGGGCCGACATTCGCGCCCAGCGGCACCCGCCGCCGTCGTGAGCGGGCCTCGCGAGGTCGAGGCCCGCGCGGGCGGAGCCGTACGGTGGGCGGGTGACCCAGGACGCCGCCGCCCCCACCGGCCGCCCCCGCCGTCTCGACGTCGGGGCCCTCGCCGACGAGCTGCGCGCCTGGTCCGAGGACGACCTCGTGGCGCTCCTCACCGCGCGACCGGATCTCGTCCGTCCTGCACCGACCGACATCTCGACGCTCGCGGCGCGCGCCCTCTCCCCCGCGAGCCTGCGACGGGCCCTCGACCACCTCGACCGCGGGCGTCTCGACGCGCTCGAGGCCGTCGTCGTCGCGGCGGACGACGTGACAGGCGACGCGGTGGGCGCGATGAACGGTGTACGTGGGCCGCGCGTCGGCTCGGCGACCCTCGACGACGTCGCCACCCTCCTCGCCTGCGACCTCGACCTCGCCGTCGACCTTCTCGACGACCTGCGACGACGCGCGCTCGTCCTCCGCGACGGCGAGCTCGTCGTCGCGGCCCCTGCGCTCCTCGACGTCCTCGGACCCGTCGCCGGGCTCGCGCCGCCGCACCCGGACGACGCGTCGCCCACGCTGCTCGCCGAGGCCCGGCCGGACGCCGCCGTCACATCTCCGGGCGACGGCGAGGGCGAGGGCGATGCGGACGCGGCGGGCACCGGCACCGACGGGCGGGGAGCGGCCGTCCTCGACTCGCTCACCGACGACTCCCCGGCGGGCGCGCGCGAGATCCTCGCGCGCCTCACGTGGGGGCCGTCGACCGGCACGCTCGACCCCGACGGGCCGGTCGGACCGGCAGTGCGTCATCTCCTCGCCCGCGGCCTCCTCCGCCTCGAGGACGACGCCGCACCCGGCACCGTCACCCTCCCCCGCCCGGTCGCGCTCGTGCTGCGCGGCGGGCGACTCCACCGCACGTCGCGACTCGATCCGCCGCCCACCACCCCACGACCGGTCCGCGCCGTCGACGCGAGCGCCGGCGCGCAGGCGGGCGAGGCCATCGACCTCGTCGACGAGATCGCCCTCGCGTGGGGTGACGACCCGCCCCGGGTGCTGCGCACCGGGGGCCTCGCGGTGCGCGACCTCGCCGCGACGACGCACCTCACCGGCCTCGACACCCACCTGACGGGGCTCCTCCTCGAGACCGCCCACGCCGCGGGCCTCCTCGGGCGCGACGGCGGCCTCGAACCGGTTTGGGCACCGACGCGTGCCTACGACACGTGGGTCGAGGAGGACGACGCCCGCCGCTGGGCCCGACTCGTGCTCGCGTGGCGCGATCTGCTGCGGGCCCCCGGTCGGATCGGCGGCCGCGGCGAGACCGGGCCGATCAACGCCTTCTCCGCCGACCTCGTCGTGGGCCCGGCGATCCTCGACCTCCGCCTGCGCGTCCTCGGACTTCTCGCCACGCTCCCGCCCGACACCGGGCTCACGGTCGACGACGTCGCCGCCCGGCTCCGGTGGGAATCTCCCCGTCTCCACCCGCGGTTCGTCGAGGAGGTCGCCGGCGACACCCTCGACGAGGCCGAGATCCTCGGCGTCACGGTCGGTGGCGCGATCGGCGCCGCCGGGCGGGCGTTGCTCGACGAGGCGGCGACGCCCGACCTCGAGACGGCGGTCGACGCCCTGACCGCAGCGGTCGTCCTTCCCGCCCCCGTCGACCACGTCTACCTCCAGGCCGACCTCACCGCGATCGCCCCTGGTCGTCTCGACACCCACACCGCGGGATTCCTCCGCCTCGTCGCCGACGTCGAGTCGCGGGGCGGTGCCACGACGTACCGCTTCTCCCCCGCGAGCGTGCGTCGTGCGCTCGGCGCGGGGTGGGAGGTCGACGACGTGCTGCGCGAGCTCGGCGCCCGGAGCCGGACGCCGCTGCCGCAGCCGCTCGAGTTCCTCGTCCGCGACGCCGCCCGCGGGTACGGGGTCGCGCGGATCGGCACGGCGGGTGCGTACCTCCGCAGCGACGACGTCGGTGCGCTCGACGCGCTCCTCGCCCGGCCGGAGGCGGCACCGGCGCGGCTGCGTCGCCTCGCGCCCACCGTCCTCGTGTCGGCCCTGGGGCCGACGCAGCTCCTCGCGCTCCTGCGGGAACTCGACCTCCACGCCCTCTTCGAGGGGCAGGACGGCGAGGTCGTCCCCAGTGGCGCGGCCCCCACGCGGGCGCCCGTGCCGCGGCATTCCCTGCGGCCGTCGACGACACCTCCCGACGTGCGAGGCGTCGTCGCCGCATTGCACGACGGAGCCGCGCGCGGCCCGGCGACCGCGTCGACGGGTGGAGTGCCGCGGACGGATCCGGCGGTGACCCTGTCGCGTCTGCGTCAGGCCGTCTCCGACGGTGAGGCCGTGTGGCTCGGAGTCGTGCAGGCCGAGGGCGAGGTCGTGACCCGACACGTACGGCCGGCGCGTCTGTCGGGTGGGGTGCTCCACGGCCTCGACGCCGCGACGGGCGCGGCCGAGTCCTGGCCGGTGAGTCGGATCACCGGCGTCCACGCGTCCGAGGACGAGCCCGGCGTCTGACGCCTCGGTCGCCGGACCCGCCGGACTCGCTGGACGGACACACCCGAGGTGGGCGCGGGCGGCGACTCCACGGGGAGCTGCCGCCCGCGGGCCTCACCAGATGCGGACGCGGTCGGCGGGATCGAGCCACATGCCGTCGCCGGGCTTGACGTCGTAGGCGTGGACGAACTCGGCGAGGTTGGCGACGATGTTCGCGCGGAGGTCCGACGGCGAGTGCGGGTCGATCGCGAGGAGCCGCTTGGCCTCCTCGGGACGGGCCTTGCCTCGCCACACCTGCGCCCACCCGGCGAAGAGTCGCTGCTCACCGGTGAGTCCGTCGATGACGGGTGCGGAGTCGAGGCCGCCCTCGCCGAGGCTGAGGCGGTAGGCGAGGTGGGCGATGGTGACGCCGCCGAGGTCTCCGATGTTCTCGCCGACGGTGAGGGCACCGTTGACGTGCTCGCCCGGCAGGTCGCGGGGCTCGAGCGCGTCGTACTGCGCGATGAGCTTGCCGGTGAGCTCCTCGAACGCGGCGCGGTCGTCGGCCGTCCACCAGTCGTCGAGGTTGCCGACGCCGTCGTACCGGCTGCCCTGGTCGTCGAACCCGTGCCCGATCTCGTGGCCGATGACCGAGCCGATCGCGCCGTAGTTGACGGCGTCGTCGGCCTCGGCGTCGAAGAACGGCGGCTGGAGGATCGCGGCGGGGAAGACGATCTCGTTCATGCCGGGGTTGTAGTAGGCGTTGACCGTCTGCGGCGGCATGAACCACTCGCCGCGGTCGACGGGCGATCCGAGCTTGCGCCAGTCGCGGTCGGTCTCGAACGCGTGGGCGCGGCGCACGTTGCCGACGAGGTCACCCTCGCGCACCTCGAGGCCGGAGTAGTCGCGCCACTCGTCGGGGTAGCCGATCTTGGGGACGAACGCGGCGAGTTTGTCGAGGGCCTTGGCCTTCGTCTCCCCGCTCATCCACTCCAGGTCGGCGATGTCGATGCGGTAGGCCTCGATGAGGTTGTCGACGAGTTCGACCATGCGCTCCTTGGCCTGCGGAGGGAAGTGCCGCTCGACGTAGAGCTGCCCGACGGCCTCGCCGAGGAGGGCGCCGACGAGGTCGACGCCGCGCTTCCACCGCTGCCGCTGCTGGGGGGTGCCGGTGAGCGTGCGCCCGTAGAAGTCGAAGTTCTCGGCGACGAACGGCGCGGAGAGGAACGGCGCCATCGACCCGACGATCCGACGCACGGCCCACGCCTTCCACTGATCGAGCGGCACCTGGGTGCACGTCTCGGAGAGGCCCTCGAGGTAGCTCGGCTGACGGACGACGATGTGAGTGAGCCGATCGGCGGGCGCGCCGAGCGCCTCGAACCAGGCACGCCACGGCACCGCCGGGGCGCTCTCCTCGAGCTCGGCGAGCGTGAACTTCGTGTACGTCGCGACGGCGTCGCGGCAGCGGACGCGGTCCCAGTGGGCGCCGGCGAGGCGGATCTCGAGTTCGTAGGCCCGGCCTGCGTCGAAGCCATCCGTCGCACCGGCGTCGGCGACGAGGCGGCCCATCGCGGCGAGGTGCCGCTCGTAGGCGCCGCGCAGCTCGGCGTAGCCCTCCTCGCGGTAATAGGACTCGTCGGGCAGGCCGATGCCGGACTGCTCGAGGTGCGCGATGTAGGAGGAGGAGTCGCGGGAGTCGGTGTCGACGAAGACCGCGACGGCACCGCCGACGCCCTCACGCTGGAGTCGACCGAGGACCCGCCACAGCTCGGTGAGGTCGGCGGCGTCGCGGATCGCGGCGAGGTCCGCCTCGACGGGCGCGAGGCCGAGCTCGTCGGCGCGGGCCGCGTCGAGGAACGAGGCGTAGAACGCCCCGACCTTGCCCCGCACGTCGTCACCGTCGGTGTCCGAGGCGCCGTGCCCGGCGTCGGTGGCGACCTCGTCGAGGATGACGCGGACGTCCTCGGCGGCCTTCTCGCGGAGCATGTCGAAGGAGCCGTATCGGCCCTTGTCCTCCGGGATCTCGGTCGTCGCGAGCCAGGTGCCGTTGACGAACCCGAAGAGGTCGTCCTGCGGCCGGATCGAGGTGTCCATCGCCCCGGCGTCGAGGCCGGACCGGGTGTCGCTCGTGTTCTCGCTCATGTCGTCTCCCTCGTCGACGGTCTTTCCCTCACGGTAGCCGTCGCCTCCGACAGGCGCTCCCACCTGGGAGGATCGCCCCTCGGCGCGCGGGAGACGGGGCGCGTCAGGCGTGAGCGGCCTCGAGGAGGCGGGCGAGTTCGCCGAGGTCCTCGATGCGGAGGCCACCGTCGTCGCGGCCGAGCATGGCGACGCGGGCGCCCGCCGCACGGGCGGCCTCGAGGCCGGTGCCGCTGTCCTCGACGGCGAGGCAGTCCTCGATCGGCACGTCGAGCCGCTGCGCACCGAGGCGGTAGCTCGCGGGGTCGGGCTTGCCGACCTCGACGTCGTCGACGGACACGAGGTGGGTGGGGGCGATGCCCGCCGCGCCGAGCCGGGCGCGGGCGAGCGGGGTGTTCGCGTTGGTGACGACGGCCCACGGCAGGCCGAGCCGCGTGCACGTGTCGAGGAGCTCGACCGCGCCCGTCGAGGCGACGACATCGGAGACGTCGTGCGTCTCCCTCTCGAGGTGGGCGGCGTTCTCGGCGGCGACGGTCGCGTCGTCGAGGTCGGGGCGGAAGCGTCGCATCGTCCGATCCCCCGTCGCGCCGTGGCACGCGGCGACGACGACCTCGGGGTCGACGTCGTACTTCTCGGCCCAGTGCCGCCAGGCCCGTTCCACCGAGAGGTGGGAGTCGACGAGCGTCCCGTCCATGTCGAGGAGCAGGGCGCGGACGCCGGTGAGCAGGGGGGATGGGTTCGGTGCGGCCATGCCCCCCAGCCTAGGAACCGGGGCCCCACGCAGCGACGCCGCCACCGCATACGGGTCCACCACGAACATGGGGCGCCGGAGGGCGGACGGTGGGAGCATCGACGACACGGGCGCATCACCTGGTCGGCGTGCCGTGCTCCTCGCGCTCGTGAGCTCTGGGGTCGGTGCGAGTGTCTCCGCCTGCGGGGGCGGACCCGGTGACGACGTCACCGCATCGGCCGGGGCGACGGATTCGTCCACCGCGCCCCCTGTCCCCGCCTCTCCCACGCACGCGTCCCCACGACGACCGACGACGCCACCGGAGGTACCGACGATGATCCCGGCCGATCTCACCCCTCTCCGTGCGACTCCCGGCCCGCTCCCTCCGGCCGGCACCCCCACCGTCGCGAGGATCGCCCTCCCGCCGGGGCGACCGATCACCGCGGCGAGCATCGGCGGTGACGGCGTCTGGGCCACGGACGAGGCCGTCCGCTCGCGCGGGGATCTCATCCCGCGACTCCAGGCGGCCTTCCCCGTCACGGGTCTGTGGCCCATGGCCCTCGAGGATCGCCCCCATGACGACGACTGGCCCAGAGGCTGGCCGTCGCTCGAAGCCGGCCCCGAACCGCGTAGCGCCGAGGAGTTCCTCCACCACGAGTGGGACATGAACGTCGGCCCGGGCTCGGAGTACCAGGACGAGTGGGACGTGGCGTTCCGGCCGTGGCCCGGGCTGCGCACACCCACGACACCCGGCACCCGCGCCCAGCTGAAGGACCGGGCCGTGCGACAACTCCTCGACCAACCCGGGCGTCTCGTCCTCGTCCCGACGCCTCGCCCCGAGGACGTCTTCCTCGTCCTCGGCCCGATGGCCTACAACGGCCGCCCCGGCCCTCGGGAGACGACGGCCGTACTCCGCTCGTGGGGAGACCGCTACGGCGTCCTGCCCGTCGGGTTCTCCTTCGACACGATGGCCCTCGTCGTACGACGCCCACCCCGGAGCCCGGCGGAGGCCCACGGCGCCGGTGTCGAGCTCAAGGCGTTCTGCTCCGACATGTTCACGAACTACGAGACGAAGGACGACGTGACGACCTTCATGACCGACGCGACCACGTGGGAGTTCTGGTGGGACTGAGTGCGGGCCCGCGACGCGGAACGGAACGGGGCCTCGCGATGCCCCGCCGGATCACCGGCCGAGTGGCTTGGTGAAACCGACGTGGCTCGGCGCGAAGCCGAGGTGCTCGTAGAACCGGTGGGCGTTGCCGCGGGCCGTCTCCGAGGTGAGCTGGACGAGGGTGGCGCCATGGCGGCGGGCCTCGTCGAACGCCCACGCGAAGAGGGTCTCGCCGATGCCCTTGCCGCGAAGACTCGACAGGGTGCTCACGCCCTCGATCTGCGCCCGCGTCGTGCCGCGCCGGGTGAGGCTCGGGATGATCGACAGCTGCATCGTGCCGACGACCTGCCCGCCGAGCTCGGCGACGGCCTGGATCTGGCCGTGGTCGGCCGTGATCCGCGCGAACGCCGCCGCGTAGGGCGCGAGGTCGCCACCCTCCACGCGCGCGCCGAGGGGGTCGTCGGCGAGGAGGTCGACGATCTCCTCGAGGTCCTCGATGCGTGCCGGGCGCACCGTCACCTCCGCCGCCGCGTCGTGAGCCGCGCGGGACGGGCCCTGGGCGGAGCCGCGTGGCGCGCCCTGGGTCGGATCCTGCGACGCCCCCTGAGACGCGTCCCGAGGTGGGGCCTGCGGCGGCACCGCCCCGGGAGCGGCCGCGGGTGCCGTCGGCGGCGCGGTCACGGGCCGGTCCCCGCGGGGGTCGCCCTGACCGGGGATGGGACCGACCGTCCTCATCCGCGCGCCCCGAGGGCCCGGACGACGGCGGAGGAGCTGGGGCGGCCGAGTCGTTCGGCCATCCACATGCTCGTCTCGACGAGCTTCTCCAGGTCGATGCCCGTCTCGATGCCGAGGCCGTGAAGCATCCACACGAGGTCCTCGGTGGCGAGGTTGCCCGTCGCACTCTTGGCGTAGGGACAGCCGCCGAGGCCGCCGGCGGAGGAGTCGACGATGCTCACGCCCTTGCGCAGCGAGGCGAGCGTGTTGGAGAGCGCCTGCCCGTACGTGTCGTGGAAGTGCACGGCGATGCGGTCCAGGTCGATGCCCGCACCGAGGAGCCCGTCGAGGACGGCCTCGACCTGGCCGGGGGTGCCCACGCCGATGGTGTCGCCGATGGAGAGCTCGTCGCAGCCGAGGTCCATGAGGCGGCGCGCGACGGAGACGACCTGCTCGGGGGCGACGTCGCCCTCCCACGGGTCGCCGAAGCACATGGACACGTAGCAGCGGACCCACATGCCCTCGGCCTTGGCACGCTCGACGACGGGCCCGAACATGTCGAACTGGCCGTCGAGGGTGTTGTTGAGGTTCCTGGCGGCGAACGTCTCGGTGGCAGAACCGAACACCGCGATCGAGGAGACTCCCGCCTCGATCGCCCGGTCGAGGCCCTTGGGGTTGGGCACGAGGACGGGGCGGGTGCGGACCCGACCGGACTCGCCGAGTTCGGCGAGGAGGTCCGCGGCGTCGGCGAGCTGCGGCACCCACTTCGGCGAGACGAACGACGTCGTCTCGATGACCCCGACCCCGGCGTCCTCGAGGTGCCGCACGAATTCGGCCTTGACGTCGAGGGGGACGATCGTCTTCTCGTTCTGGAGGCCGTCCCGGACGCCGACCTCGTAGATCGTCACGCGGGAGGGAAGCCCCTCCGCAGGCCGGACCTGGGGTGAACGCATCGCAACTCTCCTGACGTCGACGTCGAACGTTGTCGCCCATCCTCCCCGATGTCGGCCTCGTCGGGACGCTGCGTCCCCAACCCCGTCGCGTCGCGTCGCGTCCGTCCGGGCCGTGCCCACACCGGGCCGCGCCCGGGGGCTGCCCGGACGTCGCTTCCCCACGCCGGGGCGCGGTCTCGCCGCCACGCCGCCCGAGGCCGTGCCCCGCACCGGAGAGGCGCCCGCGGAACAACCGGGGGCGCCCGCGCGTTGGGGGTCGTCGTGCCGGGAGCGTTGATCGTCCAGAGCGACAAGACCGTCCTCCTCGAGGTGGACCACGAGGACGCGACGTCCGCGAGGCGGGCGATCGCGCCGTTCGCGGAGCTCGAACGCTCCCCCGAACACGTGCACACGTACCGAATCACCCCGCTCGGGTTGTGGAACGCGCGGGCGGCGGGGTTCGACGCCGAACAGGTCGTCGACGCGCTCGTCACGCACAGCCGCTACCCCGTGCCGCACGCGCTCCTCGTCGACGTCGCCGACACGATGGACCGGTACGGCCGCCTCGCCCTCGCCAAGGACGACGAGGACCGTCTCGTCCTCCGCTGCACCGACCGGCCCGTGCTCGAGGAGGTGCTGCGGCACAAGAAGGTCGCGCCGCTCCTCGGCGAGCGCGTCGACGACCTCGCCGTCCTCGTCCACCCGAGCGAACGCGGGCACCTCAAGCAGGAACTGCTCAAGATCGGGTGGCCCGCGGAGGACCTCGCCGGGCACGTCGACGGCGAGGCACACCCCCTCGACCTCCGCGAGGACGGCTGGTCGCTGCGCCCGTACCAGGAGCACGCCGTCGAGGGGTTCTGGCACGGCGGCTCCGGCGTCGTCGTCCTCCCGTGCGGTGCGGGCAAGACCCTCGTCGGTGCGGCGGCGATGGCGCGGGCGAGGTCGACGACCCTCGTCCTCGTGACGAACACCGTCTCCGCCCGGCAGTGGCGCGAGGAGCTCCTGCGCCGCACCAGCCTCACGGAGAACGAGATCGGGGAGTACTCGGGCGCGAAGAAGGAGATCCGCCCGGTGACGATCGCGACCTACCAGGTGCTCACGACGCGCCGGAAGGGCGTCTACCCCCACCTCGAACTCCTCGACGCCCGCGACTGGGGCCTCGTGATCTACGACGAGGTGCACCTGTTGCCCGCGCCGATCTTCCGGATGACCGCCGACCTGCAGAGTCGCCGCCGTCTCGGCCTCACGGCCACGCTCGTGCGCGAGGATGGCCGCGAGAACGACGTGTTCTCCCTCATCGGCCCCAAGCGGTACGACGCGCCGTGGAAGGAGATCGAGGCGCAGGGGTGGATCGCCCCGGCGGACTGCGTCGAGGTGCGCGTGGCACTGGGCGAGTCCGGTCGCCTCGCCTACGCCACGGCCGACCCCGAGGACCGTTACCGCCTCGCCGCGTGCGCGCCCGTGAAGGAGCAGGTCGTCGAGCGTCTCGTCGCGCGCCACCCGGACGAACCGGTCCTCGTCATCGGCCAGTACCTCGACCAGCTCGAGGCCCTCGCGGCACGCCTCGACGCGCCGCTGCTCACCGGCGAGACGCCGCTGAAGGAGCGCACCCGCCTGTACGAGGAGTTCCGCACCGGGACACTCACCCGCCTCGTGGTGAGCAAGGTCGCGAACTTCTCCGTCGACCTGCCCGAGGCGTCGGTCGCGATCCAGGTGAGCGGCACGTTCGGCTCCCGTCAGGAGGAGGCGCAGCGCCTCGGCCGCGTCCTCCGCCCCAAGGCCGACGGACGCGCCGCGCACTTCTACACGATCGTCACCCGCGACACCCTCGACGCCGACTTCGCCGCCCACCGTCAACGCTTCCTCGCCGAACAGGGCTACGCCTACCGCATCCTCGACGCCGGCGACCTCTGACGGCGGATCGCACCGGCGCCGGAGAACCGCGGACCGGGCCTCGTGCGCGAGGATGCGGCCAGCACGTCACGCCGACCGAGAGGCCCGTCATGACCTACCTCCCGCTGCCGCCGCTGGAGCAGACCCTCGCGCGGTACCAGGAGATCGTCGCGCCCCTCCTCTCGGAGGAGGAGGCGGCGCGCACCACGGAGGTCGTCGCGGAGTTCGCCGCCCACGACGGCCCCCGCGCACAGGAGGATCTCGCCCGTCGTGCCGAGAAGGCGGACGGCGACGGCGCGAGTTGGCTCACCGACCTCTGGTACGCCTCGTACCTCACGACGCGCACCCCGCTGCCGCTCACGAGCAACGTCGGGTTCGGCCTCACGTGGCCCACGGACGACCACGGCCTCGACCGCGCCGCCCGCCTCGCCCACCGGTTCGCCCGCGTCCACCTCCACCACGTCCGCGGTGAGATCGACCCGCAGACCTCCCCGCGCGGCGCCGCCCTGTGCATGCAGCAGTGGCGCTACCTCGCCGGCGGGATGCGTCGCCCCCGCCCCGAGTGCGACGAGCTCCTCCGGGGCTGCGAGGACGCCGCCTCCCGCGAGATCGTCGTCCTCCACCGCGGCCGCGGGTACGCCGTGCAGGTGAGCGACGACGCCGGCCGCGTCGTGCCCCTCGACATGCTCCGTGAGGCGCTGCGCTCCGTCCTCGATGCCACCGGCGCCGACGACGCCCCCACGACGGGGTGGGGGCCGGGCGAGGAGACGCCGTTCCCCGCGTGGTCCTACCTCGGCAGCGACACCGCCGCGCACTACGAGGACGAGGTCCTCGCCGACGCCGACAACGCCGCCGTCCATGCCCGCCTCACCGACGCCCTCTTCGTCCTCTCGCTCCTCGACGACGAGGCCGACGAGGACACCCACCTCCGTGAGACCGGATTCCGCTACGGCGTCGCGTGGCCGTTCAAGCCCGTCACCTACGTCGTCGGGCTCGCCGACCCCTACACCGGGATGCACGTCGAACACACCGTCGCCGACGGGGGCACTGTGCAGGCCGTCGTCGGCCTCGCGCAGGATCTCCCCGACGACCCCGACGTGCCCGACGAGGAGGAGGAGATCGACGAGTCCTCCACCGCCTCCGGGGACGACGGCACCCCGGCCGGCACCGGCGTCGGACGCGTCGAACCGCTCCGGTGGCGCCTCTCCGACGACGTGCGCGCCCGCCTCGCCGCCGACGTCGCCGCCTATGCGGAGGACGAGGCGAGGCTTCGGGTCCGGGTCCTGCGCACCCCGATCGTCGAGACGGGTGGTCGCCGCATGTCGGCCGACGCGCTCCAGCAGTTCGCGATCCTCCACGCCCAGCTCCGCACGTACGGCCGCGTCCGCAGCACGTACGAGTCGGTCGACATGCGCGAGTACCAGGCCGGACGCACCGAGGCGATGCGTCCGGTCTCCCCCGAGGCCGTCGCCCTCGCCCGGGCACTCGTCGACGGGGACGCGACGGCGGAGCTCCTCGACGCGGCCCTCGCCGAGCACAAGCGCCGCATCGTCGAGTGCAAGAAGGGCGAGGCCGTCGACCGTCACCTCCTCGGGCTACGCGTGAGTGCCGCCGAGCTCGGCCTGTCAACGGCGGTGTTCGACGACGTCGCCTACGCCCGACTCACGACCGACTTCCTCTCGACGACCTCCCTCGGCACCGACGAACGCATCCCCCGCTACGTCTTCGCGCCCACGAGCGAGGGCGGCCTCGGGATCGAGTACGGCCGGCGGAGCACGGGCGAGTACGAGTTCCTCGTCATCCACGGCCCCGAACGCGACGCGGACGTCGAGGAGTTCGTCGACGCCCTGCGTGACGGCGTCGCCCGCCTCGCCGACCTGGTCGCCTACACCGACTGACGATCCGCGCCACACGGCGGCACCGGATCTCGGCGCCCCCTGGTGAGGCCTCGCTCAGCGGCGAGGCCGCCACCGACGAACGGCCGTGCGCCACCGACGCCACCACGACGGATCAGCGGGCTCGGCGGGGTGGGTGGGCTCGGCGAAGTCGGTGGGCTCGGTGGGGTCGGCGACTCCCGTGGCCGTCTCGGAGGGCGTGGCCGTCGCCGCGGTCGCACCTCGTTCCGACGCGCCCGGACTCCCGGCCCCGGCACGGTCGTCCTCGAGGGTGGGAGTGTCGGCGAGGAGCGCTCTCGTGTACTCCTCGCGCGGATGGTCGAGCACCTGGGCAGTGAGACCGGACTCGACGACCCGTCCGTGGTGGAGGACGAGGACCCGGTCGGCGATCGTGCGCACGAGCGCGAGGTCGTGGGTGACGAACACCATTGCGAGGCCGTGCTCGTCCTTGATGCGGGTGAGCAGGTCGACGATCGACGCCTGGATGGAGACGTCGAGCGCCGAGGTGATCTCGTCGCACACGAGGACCTCGGGTCGGGCCGCGAGGGCGCGGGCGATCGCGACGCGCTGGCGTTCGCCGCCGGAGAGCCCGCCCGCCCGCTTGCCCGCGGTGGCCTCCCGCAGCTGGACGGAGTCGAGCAGCTGGACGACCCGGGTGTGGGCCTCGTCCCCCCGGGCGATGCCGAAGAGGGCGAGGGGGCGGCGGAGGATCTGCTCGACGGTGCGTCGCGGGTTGAGCGAGGCATAGGGGTTCTGGAAGACGTACTGGATCTTCTGCCGTTGCTGCTGCGTCCGGCGACGTGATCCGCTGGCGAGGCGGTCACCGCGATAGGTGATGGCCCCCTCCCACTGGTCGTGGAGTCCGCCGATCGACCGGGAGATCGTCGTCTTGCCAGAGCCGGACTCGCCGACGAGGGCGACGACCTCCTGTTTCGCCACGTCGAAGCTCACGTCGTGGACGACGTGGGTGCCTCCGTAGAAGACGTCGAGGCCCTCGACCGCGAGGACGATCTCACGCTCCGCCTCGGGATCGGTGTCGTGGACGAGCCGGTCGTCGGGGTCCCACGTGGGGAGGGAGTCGGTGTGGAGGCAGGCGGCGGTGTGCCCGGCCCCCACGTCGAACGGCGGCGGGTCGGTGCGGGCGCACTCCTCCGTGGCGAACTCGCATCGGTCGTGGAACCGACACCCCGACGGGCGTGAACCGGGCGGGGGTGTGCGGCCCGGAATGCCCTGGAGCGCGACCGGCGCGTGGAGCCGCGGGATCGCCCGGAGCAGCGCCCGCGTGTACGGGTGCGAGGGACGGTCGAAGATCGCCTGCGCAGGCCCCTCCTCGACGAGGCGTCCGGCGTACATCACGGCGACGCAGTCGGCGATGCGGGCGACGACGGCGAGGTCGTGGGTGACGTACAGCGCGGCGACGGAGTACCGGTCGCAGAGATCCTGCAGCGTGCGCAGGACCATACCCTGGGTCGTCACGTCGAGGCCGGTCGTCGGCTCGTCGAGCACGAGGACACGCGGCCGTGGCAGGAACACCATCGCGAGGGCGACCCGCTGCACCTGCCCGCCGGAGAGCTGGTGGGGGTAGCGGCGGAGGAACTCGTCGTCGGCGGGGAGCCCCACCTCGGGGAGGATCTTCCGGATGGCCGCGTCGCGCTCGCTCGGCGACCCGAGGTCGTGGAGGTCGAGGAGCTCACGCAGCTGCGCGCCGATGCGGTGGGCGGGGTTGAGTGCGGAGCTCGGGTCCTGCGGCACGTACCCGATGACGACGCCGCGGATGCGACGCACCTCGACCTCACTCATCTCTCGGATCTCGTGGCCGCCGACCTCGACCTCGCCACCGGTGAGGTGGGCGCCGGTGCGGGCGTACCCGAGCAGGGCGGTGCCTGCGGTCGTCTTGCCGGAGCCGGACTCGCCGACGAGGCCGACGATCTGCCCGGGCACGAGGGTGAGGTCGACGCCATCGACGACGTCGACGCCGGAGGTGAGGCCGACGGTAAGTCCGCGAACGGTGCAGACGGGGCCGTCCGCCGGGGTCCGGGAGGTGGTGGCGTCGAGCGTCGTCATGACGTCCCCTTCGCGGCGAGGTCGCCGAGCCCGTCGGCGATGAGGTTCGTGCCGATCGTGAACACGGCGACGAGGATGACGGGCGCGAGCACGCCCCACGGCTGGACGAGGAGCGCGAGACGGTTCTCGTTCGTCATCTGGCCCCAGTCGGCGGCGCCGGGATCGGTGGCGAAACCGAGGAACCCGATGCCCGCGACCATGCCGATGGAGTACGTGAGCCGCAGGCCCGTCTCGGCGAGCAGCGGCACGACGAGGTTGGGGCCGAGCTCGGAGACGGCGATGCGCCACTGCGACTCGCCCATCGCCTCGGCCGCGGCGACGAAGTCGCGGGTGACGTACGTGAGCGCCACGCCGCGCGCCACCCGCGCCACGCGGGGGATGTGCGCGAGGGCCACGAGGAGGACGATCATCCACCACGTCGGCTGCGACACGGCGGAGAGCACGACGAGCGCGAGGAGGATCTGCGGGAACGCGAGGAGCACATCGGCGGACCGCATGACGGCCTCGTCGAGCCAGCCGCGCGCGTACGCGGCGACGACGCCCGCGAGTGCGCCGATGAGCACACCGAGGATCGTCGCGAGCACCGAGATGAGGAGCACCGAACGTCCGCCGTGGAGCACGCGCGTCCACACGTCCTGGCCGAGGTAGTCGGTGCCGAGGAACGAACCTGCCATGGTGAACGGGCGGCCGACGATCTCCTGTTCCCCGTAGGGCGCGATCCACGGCCCGAGGAGGGCGAGGAGCACGACGGCGAGGGTGAGCACGGTGCCGAGCAGGATGCGGGGCTCCCGGAGCGGTCCGGCGAATCGGGTCCTCATGCCGCCATCCCCGTCCGTGCGCGGGGCAGGAGCAGGATCGACAGGACGTCGGCGACGAGGTTGACGACGACGTACGCCGCGGCGATGAGCATCGTGAGGGCCTGCACCATCGGGAAGTCGGAGTTGCGCACCGAGTCCACGAGCGTCGCTCCGATCCCGGGATAGTTGAAGAGGTACTCGATGAGGACGATGCCGCCGACGAGCCACCCGAGCTGCAGCGCCGTGACCTGCACGGTGGGCACGATCGTGTTGGGGAGGACGTGGCGCCACAGCACCCGCCCCTCGGGGACGCCCTTGAGGCGCGCGAGTTCGGCGT
>NZ_BAFE01000069.1 GCF_000247995.1 Mobilicoccus pelagius NBRC 104925 | reverse complement strand
CACAAGCCCTCACTAGAAGTTTTTCTCGGCAGCATAGGATCACCCTGCTTCCCCCATACGGGGTCACCATCACATCTCAGGAACATGACATCCGGATTTGCCTAGATGTCTCCCTACATGCTTGGACGTGGACAACCATCGCCACGCGGAGGCTACCTTCCTGCGTCACTCCATCGCTTACCTACTACAAGTTCGGGTCGCACGCTCCACCAACCCCTCCAT
>NZ_BAFE01000070.1 GCF_000247995.1 Mobilicoccus pelagius NBRC 104925 | reverse complement strand
TACAAGCCCTCACTAGAAGTTTTTCTCGGCAGCATAGAATCACCCTGCTTCCCCCATACGGGGTCACCATCACATCTCAGGAACATGACATCCGGATTTGCCTAGATGTCTCCCTACATGCTTGGACGTGGACAACCATCGCCACGCGGAGGCTACCTTCCTGCGTCACTCCATCGCTTACCTACTACAAGTTAGGGTCGCACGCTCCACCAACCCCTCCAC
>NZ_BAFE01000071.1 GCF_000247995.1 Mobilicoccus pelagius NBRC 104925 | reverse complement strand
GTTCTCCGAGTCGAGCGCGATGTCGGCCTCGGCGTTCCAGGCGTCCGGGCTCCCGCCGCGGGCGTCCTCGTGCCGCGCAGCCTCGTCGCGCTCCCGGTCGTGCCGGAAGCAGGCGCGGACGGCGGCGACGGCCCAGAAGGGGAGGAAGAGGAGCTCGACGGTCGCGAGCGCCCATCCGGCGCCGACGGCACCGAACCGCACCGCCCCGAGGCACATGAGCCCGAGGAGGAGGGGCGCCCGGAGGATGTTGAGGTGGAACGTCTTGCGGGCGAGGCCCATGCCGTAGAGGGTGACGGCCGCCCCCACGCCCGCGCACGACGCGATGGAGTTGACGCCCATCGGCACGAGGACGGGCTGGGCGCCCCGCCACGAGTCGCGGAACAGCCACTCGCCGACCGGGTCGGGCAGGAGGAGCAGCACCCCGACGTAGGCCGACGCGGCGATCGTCATGGCCGCGGACGCGAACACCATCGCCTTGAGGCGGCCGGGGGCCCGCATGTCGGCGCGCCGGGACAGCTCCGGCACGGCGAACGCGAGTGCCGCGGTGCCGAGGATGTTGAGGGGGCCGAGGAGGGTCTGTACGGCCCGCAACGCACCGACGTCCGCGGGGGACGACAGCGGCGCGATGAGGAGGATGCCGAACTGCGCGGCGCCGAGGCCGAGGACGTACTCCGCGAGCAGATAGCCGGTGATGTCCTTCTGCTCGGCGAGCCACTCGCCCGCACCGAGGAGGCTCGGCGGTGCGGCGAGGAGGGCGAGACCGAGCGCGGCCGAGACGAGGCCCGCGATGCCCCACGTGAGCGTGAGGACGCCGACGGAGGTCCAGCCGAGCGCGATCGCCCCGAAGAGGAGCCCGAACTGGAGCACCATCCGGACGAAGTCGATGAGGGCGGCCCGGTCGGCACGCCCCGCGGCGAAGAACGCCATGCGGCAGGAGTCCTGCATCGTGAGTGCGGGCAGACACGGCGCGAGCGCGAGGAACGCCGCTCCCACCGGACCACCGACGAACAGCCACACACCGACGCTGACGATCGCCCCGACGACACCGATCCACGCCGCCGTGCCCTGCGAGGTGCGCACCGCACGACGGAAGGACTCCGGGGAGTCGGCGCTGTGCCGCATCTGCAGCGGCTGCCCGACCATCGCCTTGGAGACGGCGACGGCCACCCCGTAGGCGACGAACGCCATCGAGAACGCGCCGAAGCCCGCGGCGTCGTTCAACGCCCGGGCCACGAAGACCATGAGCAGCATGTTGCTCAGGGCCGACATCATCTGGTCGACGACGTTCCAGCCGGCCCGTCGGACCAGTCCCATGACATTGGCCATGCGCGTCTCTTCCCCCCACCTCGTGTGGTCGTGGTTGCCGCATCCCCTGGTCGGCTACCTCGCCCAGCGACGTGCAGATCTTACGGGGCGTGAGGGTCGCAGTCGAACGATCGACCGGGTCGGACGTCCACAAGCTCCCAACGCGCCTGTCCGGCCCGGAGTTCCGCCGCGAGGGTGACGCATCGTCCCGGGCGCGTCGCGCGAGTCGACGCCGCTCGACGCCGCCACCCCCGAGGGGCCTAGCATGACGGGGCGATCGGCGACCCACGGTAGGCCCCTTCGCACGGGGGCACCACGACGAGGAGACCCCTCGTCCGCCGGGCCCCACACACGACGCCGGAGACGCCGGCGCCGGCACCACCGAAGGGACGACAGTCAGTGATCGAGCTACGGACGCCGCAGGAGATCGACGAGATGCGTCCGGCAGGACGGTTCGTCGGCGAGGTCCTCACCGATCTCGCCTCGCGGGTGAAGGTCGGCACCAACCTCCTCGAGATCGACCGTTGGGCCCACGAGCACATCCGTCGCCGCGGCGCGGAGAGCTGTTACATCGACTACCACCCGAGCTTCGGCGCCTCGCCGTTCGGATACGTCATCTGCACCTCCGTCAACGACGCCGTTCTCCACGGCCTCCCCCACGACTACGCCCTCCGCGACGGCGACCTCCTCAGCCTCGACTTCGCCGTCTCCGTCGACGGGTGGGTCGCCGACTCGGCGATCAGCATGGTCGTCGGCGAGAAGAAGGACGAGGGCGACCTCGAGCTCATCGCCCTCACCGAGGAGGCCCTCGCCCGCGGCATCGACGCGGCCCGCCCGGGCAAGCGCCTCGGCGACATCTCCGCCGCGATCGGTGCCGTCGCCCATGCGGCCGGTCTGCGCGTCAACACCCAGTTCGGTGGCCACGGCGTCGGGCGCACGATGCACGGCGACCCCCACGTGCCGAACGACGGGCGCGGCGGACGTGGCCTCAAGCTGCGTCCCGGCCTCGTCATCGCGATCGAGCCGTGGTTCATGGCCGGGACCGACGAGCTGCGCACCGACCCCGACGGGTGGACCCTGCGCAGCGTCGACGGCTCCCGCGGCGCGCACTCCGAGCACACGGTCGCCATCACGGACGGCGACCCGATCGTCCTCACCGCGCGGGGCTGACCCCCGTGCTCGCCGTCGTCGTCGCCGCCATGTGGGTGACCCTCACCGTCGGGGTGATCCTCCTCGTCGCCGCCGCCGTGGGGCACCTGCCCCGCCGCGTCACCCTCGGGTTGCTCGCCGTCGCCGAGATCGCGACGCTCGTCGCCGTGGGGGCCGACGTCGCCTACGTCGTCACCGGCCACCCGGGGCCGCGCCTCGCCACGCACATCAGCTACCTGCTGTCGACGCCGCTGCTCATCCCGGCCGGCGTCGCGCTCACGTACAAGAAGTTCGACCGGTGGGGGCTGCTCATCGTCGCGGTCGCCACGCTCATCGCGGCGATCATGATCGTGCGTCAGGTGCAGACCCTCGGCATCCTGTTCGGGTACCTCAATGTCGGCTGACGCCCACGGCTCCTCCCGCGCCGCGACGGACACCACGTCGGCGAGCGGGGTCCAGGCTCCCGAGGCGGGCCCGGGGCGGCTGTTCACGCTGCTCTACGGCACGTTCGCCGTCGGCGCGACCTCGCGTGCGGGCGTCGAGCTCGCGACGAAGTTCTCCGCCGCGCCCATCGCGTACACGCTGTCGGCGTTCTCGGCGGCGGTCTACGTCGTCGGGCTCGTCCTCCTCCTCCGATGGGGCCACCGCGGCTCCCGCGAGGCGATGCGCGTGCTGTGCCTCGTCGAGCTCACCGGAGTCCTCACCGTCGGCACCCTCAGCCTCGTCCGGCCCGAGTGGTTCCCCGACAACTCCGTGTGGAGCTACTACGGGGCGGGCTACCTCCTGCTCCCCGCGATCCTGCCGATCCTCGTGCTGCGCTGGCTCGCGCGCACCCGGCCCGACGCCTCCGCCACCGACCACTCCTGATCGCCTGGCCGACCGGGCCGCGAGGTCGGCGATGGGTCACTGGGCGGAACGGACGGCGGACGGAGGGGGCCCTCAGGCCCGCCCGAGGGCGGTGCGGAGCCGATCGAGGAGGTCGCGCTGCCCGGCGAGGAGCCGCGGGTGGGCACGCTCGAGGGTCATCCACTCGGCGCGGTCGACCTCGGGGACCTCGAGGGTGCGCCCGGAACGCGGCGGCCACTCCACGTCGATGAGATTGCTCGACACGTACGCGAGCTCGGCGGACGCGGCCACGGCGTAGGCCCGCACGATCTTGCTCGAGGACTGTCGCACCTCCCCGAGGTCGAGCCACTCCCCCTCCGGGGCGGGGACGCCCGTCTCCTCGGTGAACTCGCGGGCCGCGGCGGCGCGGGGGTCCTCGGCGTCGGGGTCGTACTCGCCCTTGACCACCGACCAGCACCCCTCGTCCTTTCTCGCCCAGAACGGACCGCCCGGGTGGGCGAGGAAGACGAGGACGTCGTCGCCGTCGAGGCGGTAGGGCAGGACTCCGGCGCTGCGACGAGGCATACCCGTCAGGGTGCCACGTCACCGGGGACGGGCCGGTGGGGCACCCGGGCGTCGACGCGACGTCGTGAGAGCGGCCCGGCGAGCACGGCCCACAGGAGCACCGCGGCGACGGCGGTGAGGGCGAGTTCGACGACGACCGGGCCCGCCACCTGCGCCGTCCCCACCGCGACGGCGTTGAGCGCGCAGTGGAGCACCATCGCCGCGAGGAGGAGGAGTGGACGCCGGTCGCGCACCGCCTGCAGGACGAGGAGGGTGCACGCGACGTGGACGACGATCGCGGGCACCCTCTCCCACAGTCCGAGGGCGGCGCTGCCGAGCGTGAGGTCTCGGATCGCTGCGATCTGGGCGTCGAGGGCGGGCAGCTGCTCGGGGGTCGCGGTCGCGACCGAGCCGCGCACCGCGTCGGCCGTGCCGAGGAGAACCACCCCGTTGACGGCCGACACGACGAGGAGGATCACCGCCTCGATGCCGCCGTGGCCGAGGCCGAACGCGACGCCCTCACGCCACGAACGGGCGCGCTTCGCCCACCATCGGAGGACGACCCACCGGGTGCCCTCCTCGAAGAGCCCCGAGGTGAGGACGGCGAGGACGACCGACGCCGTCGCGAGCGCGGGCGACCCCGTGCCGAGCATCGCCGTGAGCCCGAGCGTCACGGGCACGACGAACGCCGTGCGCGCGACCTGCGAGAGCGGGAACGCGAGCGCACCCCATCCGATCGACGACCACGCCGCGGGCAGCCGACGGGCCGCGAGGACCCACAGCGCCCCGACGAGGAGCACGACGAGCACTGCCCGTCCGACGAGCAGCATCACCGGGTCCATGTCGCCTCCTGTCGAGAGATCCACCTCCGCCCACCCTAGAACCGGGGCGGCCGCCCTCCCCGTGGACGGCACGACGTGGGGGCGCCGTCCGGTCGTGAGTCGCGGTGGCGAGCAGGGAGGGTGCGGCCTGTCGGGGAACCGGGACGGGGCGCCGCCACGGGCCCGAGGGGCGACGCGGCGAGGTCGCGACGACCAGGCCGTGGTGGCGGGGTCGCGGTGGAGCGAGGTCGCGAGAGGGCGACGTGGCGGAGGCGAGCCGGTGAAGACGACGAGACGGTCTCCTGCTCAGGAGAGTTCACGGCCTTCCGTCGGGCATGATGTGCGCTGCCATGAGTCGGCCCCCGCCGACCCCTCCCCCGGAGCGTGGCGCCCGTCCCGTCCACGCCACGTCCCGAGGTCGTCATGCGCCGCATCGCCGCAGTCGTCGCACTGTCGCTGAGCTCCACCCTCCCCGCCGCCCCCGCCGCCACGGCGGTCACCGTCCCGCAGGTGACGGCCGTGGGAGCCGTCGCCGCAGGCGGCACGCCCACCCCGGCCAGGGGCGCCGCTGCCACCACGTCGTCCCCCACGCCCACCGGCCCGACGGCCGCCCCGAACCGTGACCGGCAGGTGCCGTTCCGCAGGGCACCACGCGTCGCCTCCGGGCCGCTCACCCCCGCCGCCGACGCCGAGCCCCTCGACACCGGGGTCGTGGCGGCGCCCCGGGGCGTCGCCGTCGTCGGCGCGACGTGGGCCGAGGGCTCCGGCGCGAGAGTGGGCCTCACCTACCGCGTCCGGCGCGACGGGCGGTGGGGCCCGTGGCGATCGATCCACGTCGAGACCTGCCCCGGTTGCGCCGACCCCGGCGCCCGCACCCGGGCCGGGTCGGAGCCCGTCGTCGTCAACGGCGCCACCCACGTGCAGGCGCGCCTCGTCGCGTCGGGCGCCCCCGTGCGCGACGCCCGCCTCAGCATCGTCGACGCCGCCGCCTCACCCGCCTCGTCGGGCGCCGCGTCGCTCACCCCGCCGGTCGGTGCCCCCGTCGGCGCGTCGGTCGGGGCCGACGGCGCCGCGGCCGTCGCGGGCGGTTCCACCGCGTCGGCGGGCAGGCGCGTCTCCCGCGTCGCCGGGCTCCCCGCCGCCCCGGCCGGTCTTCCCGGCCCCCGGGCGATGCCGACGAAGCGCGAGGTGTGGGGGGCGTCCGAGACGCGACCCGCACGACGGATGCCCATCGTCGCCGCCCACGGCATCGCGGTGCACCACACGGCGGGGACGAACAGCTACTCCCGCGCCCAGGTGCCTGCGATCCTCCGCGGCATCCAGCGGTTCCACACCCGCGACCGCGGGTGGAGCGACATCGGCTACAACGTCCTCGTCGACCGGTACGGCCGGGTGTGGGAGGGCCGCTACGGCGGCGTCGGCATCCCGCACAAGGGTGCCCACGCCAGCGGGGTCAACCAGGCCTACCTCGGCGTCGCCTACATCGGGGACTCCTCGACCGCGCCCGTGCCGGCGGTGGTGATGGACTCCCTCGTCGACGTCGTCGCGTGGACATCGGTGCGATACGGGTTCGACGTCTCCGGTCGGATGCGTGTCGGCGGTCGCCTCGCGCCCGTCGTGCCCGGCCACTACCAGGTGGGCAACACGCGCACCTCCTGCCCGGGCGTGGGTCTCGCCCGCCGCCTGCCGGAGATCCGTCGCCGGGCGGCGGCGGGCGCGGCCGTCTACCGCGAGCGGGCACGGGTCGGGGCCGCACGCGGACGGTGACCCCGCGGGTCCGGCCCGGGGCCAGGAGGTCCCGGGGTGAACCGGCGACGAGCCGATGTCGGAGGGCCCCACTACGATCGGTGACATGAGCGACGAGGCCCTCAAGAAAGCCCAGCAGAAGATGGCCGACGCCGGTGTACACCGCACGGCCGTCGACGTCTTCGGTCACTACTACCGCGAGCTCGAGGCCGGGGCCACGGGTCTCATCCATGAGGACGAGATCAGCCCGATGACCGAGCCGACGATGTTCGAGGACGTCGAGATCGACGAGGCACAGGCACGCGAGGCCCTGGGCAGGACGGTCGTCATCAAGCTCAACGGTGGTCTCGGCACCTCGATGGGCATGACGAAGGCCAAGTCGCTGCTGCCCGTCCGCGACGGCAAGAGCTTCCTCGACCTCATCGTCGCGCAGGTCCTCGCGGCCCGCGCCGAGTACGACGCGCCGCTGCCGCTGCTCCTCATGAACAGCTTCAACACCCGTGAGGACACCCTCGCCGCCCTCGAGGCGTACCCCGAGCTGCGCGTCGGCGACCTCCCCCTCGACTTCGTCCAGAGCCAGGAACCCAAGCTGCGCACCGACGACCTCACCGCCGTCGAGTGGCCCGCCGACCCGCGCCTCGAGTGGTGCCCACCCGGCCACGGCGACCTCTACCCCTCGCTCCTCTCGAGTGGGGTGCTCGACGCGCTCCTCGACGCCGGGTTCCGGTACGCGACGGTGAGCAACTCCGACAATCTCGGCGCCGCGCCGGACGCGACGATCGCGGGGTGGTTCGCCGCCTCGGGCGCGCCGTACGCCGCCGAGGTGTGCCGCCGCACCCCGATGGATCGCAAGGGCGGCCACCTCGCCGTCCGCAAGAGCGACGGCCAACTCATCCTCCGCGAGACCGCGC
This sequence comes from Mobilicoccus pelagius NBRC 104925, assembly GCF_000247995.1. Taxonomy (GTDB): domain Bacteria; phylum Actinomycetota; class Actinomycetes; order Actinomycetales; family Dermatophilaceae; genus Mobilicoccus; species Mobilicoccus pelagius. Next base: position 855 of record NZ_BAFE01000071.1, on the reverse strand, counting down.
AGACCGCGCCGGAGGAGATGGACTACTTCACCGACGAGCACCGTCACCCGTACTTCCACACGAACAACCTGTGGTTCGACCTGCAGCGTCTCGCCGAGGTGCTCCGCGAGCGCGACGGCGTGCTCGGCCTGCCACTCATCCGCAACGTCAAGACCGTCGATCCCAAGGACTCGGACTCCCCCGAGGTGTTCCAGATCGAGTCGGCGATGGGTGCGGCCGTCGAGGTGTTCGAGGGGGCGACGGCGATCTGCGTGCCGCGCACCCGGTTCCTTCCCGTCAAGACGACGAACGAACTGCTCCTCCTCCGCTCCGACGCCTACGAGGTCACCGACTCGGGCCACCTCCACCTCCTGCCGGAGTCGGCGCCGACGATCGAGCTCGACCCCACGTACTACAAGAAGATCGGCGACTTCGAGAAGCGGTTCCCCGAGGGCGCCCCGTCGTTGCGGCAGGCGACGTCGTTCACCGTCGAGGGCGACTGGACGTTCGGCTCCGACGTCGTCGTCGAGGGTCGGGGCATCCTCGACGACGCGGGCGAGCCCCGCACCGTCGCCGACGGCACGACGATCTGACCGTCGCGACCACCCGGCGAGTGATGAGCACGGGCGCCTCCGACCACACGGCGGGGGCGCCCGTGCTCATCCGCACCCTCCCCGGGCGTCGGCGGGTGTGTCGAGCCGGAGTGGCGGGGGTCGTGGGCCTCGCCGTCGTGCTCGGGGCGAGCAACGCGTGGATCGCGGTGGCCTCCCGCGGTGGGCTCCACACGGTCGAGGACGCGCCGCACCGGTCCGTCGCGCTCGTCCTCGGTGCGGGGGTGTACCCCGACGGCACGCCGCAGCCGTTCCTCGCCGCCCG
>NZ_BAFE01000072.1 GCF_000247995.1 Mobilicoccus pelagius NBRC 104925 | reverse complement strand
GTAGTACGCCGCCTTACGACGCGCCACCGCACCCGTCGGGGCCGCGCCACCGGTAGCACCGCCGGCGCCGGTCAACATCTCCGGATCCAGCTGCGAGTTCAACCCGTCACGCAACAACCGCAACGCCTCGGCCCGCATCTGACTGATCCGCGACTCGGTCACACCCAACTCCTCGGCCAACTCCCGCATCGGCCGATCCTCGAAGAAACACCCCCGCACCACCACGGCCAACCGCTCCGGCAACGCCTCGATCGCATCCCGCAGATACGCCTGACGCTCCCGCGCCATCAACACCATCTCCGGCGTCGCATCCGAACTCGGCAAGATCGCATCCGCCGCACCCCCACCACCAGAGGCATCCGTGATCACATCCAGCCGCAACACCACCGACGCATGCAGATCCGCCTCCAACCGCTCCAACTCCGCGACCGAACACCCCAACTCCGCCGCCACCTCGGCAGGAGAAGGACGCCGACCCAACGACGACGCCAACGCATCATGCACCGCATCACGACGACGCACCTTGGACCGCAACGACCGCGTCGCCCAATCCGCACTCCGCAACTCGTCCAACAACGCACCACGAATCCGACGCACCGCATACCGACCGAACGGCACACCCAACGACGCATCGAAGCTCTTCGCCGCCATCGCCAACGCCGCCATCCCCGCACTCACCAGATCATCGGTGAACACATGACCAGGAAGACGCGCACCGATCGCCCGCACCTCGAAATGCACCAACGGCAGATGCGCACGACACAACTCATCGACGTC
>NZ_BAFE01000073.1 GCF_000247995.1 Mobilicoccus pelagius NBRC 104925 | reverse complement strand
AAACTGGAAAAGGTGGAGATCGACACCGCCACGGCGGACGCGGAGTGCGTGGTGAGTACGAAGTTCCGCGAGACGCAGGATGCGCTCATCGAGCGGCACGAGAAGGCCGTGACGGCGGCACACGAGGGGGACATCGCCGCGTTCACCGAACTGCGGCAGGCCGCCGTCAAGCGCGCCACGGAGATCCTCAAGTGACGGCGGGAGCGCGATGAGGCGCACGAACCCCTTCCGCAGCGCGACTCGCGGCGAGGAGCCGCGGGACGACGCCACCTCGCTGGAGGACGCGCTGTTCACCACCGGCCACGACGCGCCATCGGAGGAACCCGTGACCACCCCACTGTGGCGGCGCCGCCCGCCCGTGCCGTGGATCGCGGCAGCGGTGGTCGCCGCACTCGTGCTCGGCACCCTCGCCCTCGTGCTCACCCGGACGACGACGACCGAGGCCGTCCGATCGGCGGCACAGGGTCCGCCCCACACCGTGCTCACCGAGCCCGTCACCTCGCGACGCATGGCCGCACACCTCGTCACGCGCGGCACCATCACCACGCAGGGAGAGATCCCCGTCGAGTGCACGCCCGCCGCCGGCGGCGGCGAAGGCCCCAAAGTGTTCACCCGCCCGCCCAAGAACGGCGCCAAGATCACCGAGGGCGGCGTCCTCGCCGCCGTCAACGGTCGCCCCGTGATCGCGCTGCGCGGCAAGGTTCCCGCATTCCGCGACATGCTGCCCGGCTCCGACGGCATCGACGTGCGCCAACTCCAGGCCGCGCTGCGCCGACTCGACCACCCCATCACCGACCGCGTCGGAGTGTTCGGCCCCTCCACCCAACAGGCGGTGCAGCGGCTCTACTCCGCTGCCGGGTTCACACCCGTGGCCCCCGGCCCCGAGGACGTCTCCGCCCTCCGCGACGCCGACGCCGCGGTGCGCGCCGCCAAGGACGAGGTGGCCCAGGCGCAACGCGTCCTCCGCGCCGCCGCAAACCCGCCCCCGGAGGCCGAGGTGATCCGCGCACAGATCGCCGTCGAGGAGGCCGAACGCGCCCTCGCCCAGACCACGTCCACCGGCACACACCGACGCCTCCTGGCGGTGCAGGCCCGTGATGCCCGGGCCGCTCTCGCCAAGCTGCGCCGCGGCCCCGACACCTCCACCGCCCAGGCGGCGCTCGCCCGCGCCCAGGCGAAGGTGGGCGAGGCCGTCGCCACCCGCAACCGTCTCGCCGTGCAGGCGGGCCCCCGCGTCCCCTTCTGCGAGGTCGTCTTCGTCGACGCACTCCCCGCCACCGTCGTCAGTGCCGCCGCCGACCCCTCCGGTGGTGGAGACAGCGCCGCGTCGGGCGGGGACAGCGCAGCCGCGGGCGGCGGGGGTGCCGGAGGTGACGGAGACACCGGGTCGGGCGACGCGCCCCAGGGCAGCGGATGGGCGACGCTCGCACCCGGCAAGCTCACCCTCGAGGCCACCGTCCAACCCGACGAGGCCGCGCTCGTGCGCACGGGGACGAAGGTCGAGTTCGGCGGCGACGACGGCGGACCCGCCGGCACCGGCAGCGTCACCGAGATCGCGCATCGCGGCTCCGACACGGTCCTCGTCATCACCCCCACGACGCCGTTCCCTGCCGAGCGTCGAGGCGACGCCGTCCGCGTCTCCCTCACCACCGCGACCACTGCCGCCGAGGTGCTCGCCGTCCCCGTCGCCGCAGTCCGCGGCGCCGCCGACGGCCGAGCCGTGGTGACCGTCCGTGACGCCGACGGCACCCTGCGTGACGTCCCCGTCACCGCCGGCCTCAGCGCCGACGGGTTCGTCGAGATCCGCTCCGTCGACGGCGGTGGCACGCTCGCGCCCGGCGACCTCGTGGTCGTGTCCCGATGACGCCGCACACCCCATGACCGTTCCCACCGGGCACGCCGAGACCCCGCCCGTGCTCCAACTCCGCGACGTCACCCGGCGCTTCGGTGACGTCGAGGTGCTCAAACCCGTCACCCTCGACGTCCAGGTCGGCGACTACCTCGCGATCTGCGGCGCGAGCGGCTCCGGCAAGTCCACCATGCTCAACATCCTCGGATTGCTCGACCGGCCCAGCAGCGGCACCGTCTCGGTGTTCGGCGAACCCGTCGACACCCTCCCCGACCACCGCCGCGCCGCCATCCGCGGCCGCACCATCGGCTTCGTGTTCCAGGCGTTCCACCTCATCAACGCCAAGTCGGCGACCGAGAACGTCGAACTCGGAATGCTCTACCGCGGACTTCCCCGCGTCGAGCGCCGCAGCCGAGCCCTGGCCGCGCTCGACCGGGTCGGGTTGAGCCACCGGAGGGACGCCTCCCCGGCGACCATGTCGGGCGGCGAACGACAACGCACCGCCATCGCCCGCGCCCTCGCCGCCCGCGTCGACGTGCTCCTCGCCGACGAACCCACCGGCAACCTCGACTCCGCGACGGGCGAGAGTATCCTCCAGCTCTTCGACGACGTCCACGCCGACGGACTCACCCTCATCGTCGTCACCCACAGCGACGAGGTCGCGGCCCGAGCCGGGCGGGTCGCCGTCATGACCGACGGGCACCTGGCGGTGGCACGGTGACGCGGCTCCCGGCGCGTCGACCGGCGCCGACGTCGCGGCCGACGCACTCGTGGCGGCCCCCCGCGTCGTGGGGCGAACGCCGACGCCGACGGCACAAGAACACGCACCCCGGAGAGGACGGCCACGTCTCCGCGTCGGACACGGCGCGCGAGGTCCTCACCGACCTCACCGCCCGGCCCCTGCGCTCCCTGCTCACCGCCCTCGGCACCCTCGTCGGAGTCGCCGTCCTCGTCGGCACCCTCGGCCTCGCCGCCAGCCTCGACAGCCAGATCAGCTCACGATTCGACGATCTCGCACCCCGCGACGTCTCCGTGACGACGCAGGCCGCCGACAAACGCGGGCCCCTCCCCGGTGAAGGGCTGCCCTGGCACGGGGAGGTGAAGGTGCTCCGCATCGACGGCGTCGTCGCCGCCGGCGACATCACCGAACTGAAACCCGAACGCGAAGTGCGGGGCAGCCCCGTACACGAGCCCGGCGAATCCGCCTCCGAGGCCGTGGCCACCTTCGCCGTCTCACCCGGCCTGTTCGAGGCCGTCGGCGCACAGGGACGCGGCGTGTTCCCCTCCTCCTTCCACGACGACCGCGGCGAGGCCGTCGCCGTCCTCGGGCGGGAGGCCGCACAACGCCTCCACGTCACCGACCCCACCCGCGGGCCCGTCGTGTTCGTCGAAGGGCTGCCCGTCGTCGTCATCGGGATCATCGACTCCGTCGACCGCGAATCCGCCCTGCTCAGCAGTCTCGTCGTGCCCGAGGGGTTCGCCCGGCGGCGACTGGGGCTCACGACCCCCGACAAGATGCTCGTGCTCACCCGGGCAGGCGCCGCGGCCTCCGTCTCGGAACAGGTCGCCGTGGCCCTCCGACCCGACGCACCGCAGTCGCTCAAGGCCCAGGTCGCGCCCGCGCCCGAGGGCACCCGCGCCGCCGTGTCGTCCGACACCCAGGGCCTGCTGCTCGCCCTCGCCGGGGTGTCCCTCGTCGTCGGCGGTGTCGGCATCGCCAACGTCACCCTCGTCGCCGTGCTCCAGCGCACGACCGAGATCGGACTCCGCCGCGCCATCGGGGCCAGGCGCCGCGACATCCTCGCCTATTTCCTCCTCAACAGCACGCTCGTGGGCCTGTTCGGGGCCGTCCTCGGCACGTGCCTCGGGGCGCTGCTCACCGTCGTCGTCGCCGAGATCCAGGGCTGGCCGCCCACGCTCGACCGGTGGGTCCTCGCCGCCGGACCCGCAGCCGGTGGGGCCATCGGCCTCCTCGCGGGCATCTACCCCTCGCTGCGCGCCGCCCGCATCGAACCCATAGACGCGTTGCGTTCCGGAGAATGACCGCCCAGGCAGGGCGGGCACCGGTGCCACGGCAACCTCCGCGTCGAGGCGGGCGAGGTCTTCGCATGTCCGGGCCGCGCCCACCTGCATCGGGGAGACGCGGGGACCGCCGCCGTTCACCGTTGTCGGCCGAGGTCAGTGGAACGCCGCGACGGCGGCCGTGAGGAGCGGGGCGACGACGAGCGCGGGCAGGAGGTCGCCGACGCGGATGTGCTTGACGTCCAGCAGCCGGAACGCGATCCCGACGAGCAACAGGCCGCCCGTCGCCGTGAGCGCCATGATCTGCGACTCCGGCATCACCGCGCCCAGCAGCATCCCGACGAGCGTCAAACCGCCCTGCACCACGAGCACCGACACCGCCGAGGCGAGCACCCCCACGCCGAACGTCGAGGCGAACGCGATCGACGCGAAGAAGTCCAGGGCCGACTTCACCGCCAGCTGATCGATGCCGCGCCCCAGACCGTCGTTGATCGACCCGAGGATCGTCAACGGACCCACGCAGAACAACAACGTCGCCGTCAACCACCCCTCGATGAACCGTTCCCGCGCCTCCGCCGCCGTGCCGTCGTCGGTGTCGTCGGCCGTGTCGACGGCCGTGTCGTCGGCGACCGGGGGCGTGGCCCGGTCCACTGGCTGCGCGGCAGTCGCGCCCGCGGCCGTCATTCCCGTCGTCCTCGCACGCGGCGCGGTCGTGGTGGCCGCACTGCCCGTCGCGGTGCGGCGACGGCGCAGGCGCGCGGCGACGGCGTCGCGGACGGTGCCGGCGAGTCCTTCGAGGCGGTCCTCGATGCGCAACGCCGAGCCGACGACGCCACCGAGGACGAGGCTGCCGAGGACGATGAGCACCGGCGCGGAGGCGCCCACGTCCGCCGCGAGCGCGGGGGAGGTGACCGACATGGCCGACAGCGCCGCCATGAGCAGGGTGACGAGTCCGAGGCAGTCGGTGACGATCGTGCGCGTCCGCTCCGAGAAGCGATGCCCCGCGCCCATGCCGAGAAGGGCACCGGCCGCCACCGCGACGGTGTTGACGAGGGTGCCGAGACCGGGGATCGAGGCGTCCATGCCCGCCACAGTAGGGGGTTCGTCACCCGCTGGGGCCGAGGGCGTGGGCTCAGTGCTGGGTCAAGGGAAGGTCAACGGCAGGTCACGGATCGGTCGGCACTTCTGCTTCCCGGGCGGTCGGCCGACCACTATGCTCGGAGCGTTCGTCCCGAAACCCCTGCGCCGTCGTCGCCGCCCCCGTGCTCCGATTCCGGCGTCGGGACACCCCCTGATCTCGCCGAGGTGAAGACCGTGGCTCGTCGCCAGCCTTCCGTCCTCCCGTTCTGCCGTGACGACCTGGAGCTTCTCGCAGAGATGTGGATCGCCCACCGGGGGGAGGAGGAGCACTCCGTCGAGTCCGCGCGGCGCGCGGTCGAGGAGGGCCGGTTCGCCGAGGCCGTCACCCGCGACTACGTCACGATCCTCACCGCCGTGCTCGAGGGGCGGGTCGTCGGGTACGTGTGGCTCACGGCCTCGCCGCTCACCGCCCACCTCGACGTGCCCTCCCTCGGCATCGAGGACGTCTACGTCGTGCCCGAGGCGCGCGGCCAGGGCGTGGCGCGCTGCCTGCTCACCGCCGTCGCCGGGCTCGCGCAGAAACGGGGCGTCGACCACATCGGGTGCGCCCTGCCCACCCAGGCCAAGGACGCCCACCGCACGCTCGCGCGCCTCGGCTTCGCCGCAGTCGTCACGCGTCGCGTGGCGCAGACCTCCACTCTCCTGCGCCGCCTGCGAGGGCCCGAGGCCCGGCCGACGAACGTCGACCAGCTCCTCCTCCAGCGGCGTCGTCGCGCCCAGCAGCGCCGCCAGGTCCTCCTCGGCCCGGTGGCCGCGCACTCCTGACCCTCACGGCCACGCCGACCCAGCGGCGCCGACACCGCAGCGCCGACACCGCATGGAGCCCGCCCGGGGACGTCCCACGGGCGGGCCCGCTGCGGTGCGGGGAGGCTCACAGAGCCGGCGGACGCTCCCGCACGAGGCACGTGAGCCGCGCGGTGCACAGGCGGCGGTCCTCCTCGTCGGTGATGACGATCTCGTAGCAGGCGAGACTGTTGCCGAGCTGGATCGCCCGGGCGACACCCGTGACGACACCCGACCGGGCGGCGCGGTGGTGGGTGCAGCTCAGCTCGACACCGACGGCGGCGCGTCCCTCACCCGCGTGCACCGAGGCCGCGTAGGAGCCGAGGGTCTCGGCGAGGGCCGCGTTCGCGCCGCCGTGGAGGATGCCGTACGGCTGCACGTTCCCCGCGACGGGCATGGTGCCCCGGGCGCCCTCGGCGGAGACCTCCTGGATCTGGATGCCCATGTGCTCCATGAGGGTTCCCGTGTACCCGTCGCCCTCGACGTGCTGACCGAGTCGGCCGAGGGTGTTGTCGCGGGCCGCGTCGCGGGCGAGGTCGGGGGTGTCGTCGGTCATGGGGACTCCTCAGCGTGGGGAGGCGCGCGGCGCCGCCGGGTGGATGACTCGGGTCATCGTGTCATCGGGGAGCGCGTCGCGGGTGGTTGCGGCGCGGCCGTGTGTCCACCCGCCCGTCGGGGGTCGGTGGTTGTCGGAGCGGGCGTCTAGGCTCGCACCGTGAGCCGACTTCTCCTTCTCGACGGGCACTCCCTGGCCTACCGTGCGTTCTTCGCGCTGCCGGCGGAGAACTTCTCCACCACCACGGGGCAGACGACGAACGCCGTGTACGGGTTCACGTCGATGCTCATCAACGTGCTGCGCGACGAGGACCCCACGCATCTCGCGGTCGCGTTCGACGTGTCGCGGCAGACGTTCCGCACGGAGCAGTACGCCGAGTACAAGGCCACGCGCAGCAAGACCCCCGACGAGTTCCGCGGGCAGGTCGACCTGCTCAAGGAGGTGCTCGACGCGCTGCGCATCCGGCACGTCGAGGTCGACGGGTACGAGGCCGACGACGTCATCGCCACGCTCGTCACCCAGGCCAACGCGCTCGGGGAGGACGGCACGCCCGCCATCGACGAGGTGTCGATCGTCACCGGTGACCGCGACTCCTTCCAGCTCGTCACCGACACGACGACGGTGCTTTACCCCATCAAGGGCGTCTCGGAGCTCGCGCGCATGACGCCCGACGCGGTCGAGGCCAAGTACGGCGTGCGGCCCGAGCGGTACCCCGACCTCGCGGCGATGGTGGGGGAGTCCTCCGACAACCTGCCCGGCGTGCCCGGCGTCGGCCCCAAGACCGCGGCCAAGTGGCTCGGGCAGTACGGCGACCTCACCGGCATCGTCGCCAACGTCACCGCGATCAAGGGCAAGGCGGGGGAATCGCTGCGCGAGCACCTCGACGGGGTGCTGCGCAACCGTCGCCTCAACGCGCTCGTGCGCGACGTGGCCCTGCCGGTCACCCTCGCCGACCTCGAACGCACCTCGTGGGACCGCGAGGAGGTGCACCGGGTGTTCGACAGCCTCGAGTTCCGCGTGCTGCGCGACCGGCTGTTCGAGACGTTCGCCGCCACGCCGGAGGAGAGCGCCGGGGAGGCCCTCGACGTCGACGGCGTCGTCCTCGAGCCCGCCGACGTCCCCGCCTGGCTCGACCGCCACGCCGCGGCGGGGGATCCCGTGGGGGTCTGCGTGGTCGGCACGTGGGCCAAGGGCGAGGGCGACGCCGAGGGCCTGGCCCTGGCCTCCGGCGAGGGTACGGAGGGCGGCGAGGGTGACACCGCCGAGCCGGCCGTCGCGTTCGTGCGTCTCACCGAGCTCGACCCGGCGGGCGAGACGGCCGTGGGGGAGTGGCTCGCCGACGCGGCGCGCCCCAAGGTGTTCCACGACGCCAAACCGCAGATGCGGATGCTCGGCGAACGCGGCTGGGCCGTGCGAGGTCTCACGGGCGACACCGCCCTGTCGGCCTACCTCGTGCGGCCCGACCAGCGCAGCTACGACCTCGCCGACCTCTCGGTGCGGTATCTGCATCGAGAGCTCCTCGCCCCCGAGAAGGAGCAGGCGGGGCAGGGCACGCTCGACTTCTCCGTGGGGGAGGACGACGGGCAGGCACGCCAGGCGATGAGCCGGGCGCGCGCGGTGCTCGATCTGTGGCGGGTGTTGAGCGAGAAGGTCGAGGAGTCCGGCGGCACCGAGTTGCTGCGCGACGTCGAACTGCCCCTCGTCGACGTCCTCGCGGGGATGGAGCGGGTCGGCATCGCGGCCGATCTCGCCGCGCTGGAGGAGCTGGAGTCGCACTTCGCGACGAAGGTCGATCAGGCGCAGGCCGACGCGTTCGAGGCGATCGGGCACGAGGTCAACCTCGGTTCGCCCAAGCAGCTGCAGGTCGTGCTCTTCGAGGAGCTCGACATGCCCAAGACGAAGAAGACGAAGACGGGGTGGACGACCGACGCCGACGCTCTCGCCGACCTCTACGCCAAGACCGAGCATCCGTTCCTCGAGGCGCTCCTGCGCCACCGTGACGCTTCCCGGCTGCGGGTCACGGCCGAGGGGCTCATCAAGTCGGTCGCGCCCGACGGTCGCATCCACACGACCTACCAGCAGACGATCGCCGCGACCGGCCGCCTCTCGTCCACCGACCCGAACCTGCAGAACATCCCGATCCGCACCGACGAGGGTCGGCGCATCCGGTCGGTGTTCGTCGTCGGCGAGGGCTACGAGACGCTCATGTCGGCCGACTACAGCCAGATCGAGATGCGCATCATGGCGCACCTCTCCGGCGACGAGGGGCTCATCGAGGCGTACCAGAGCGGGGAGGACCTCCACCGGTTCGTCGGTAGTCGGGTGTTCGGCGTGCCGCCCGCCGAGGTCACCCCGGCGATGCGCAGCAAGGTCAAGGCGATGTCGTACGGCCTCGCCTACGGCCTCTCGGCGTTCGGGCTCTCCAAGCAGCTCGGGATCTCCACCGCCGAGGCCAGGGGCCTCATGGACGAGTACTTCCTCCGCTTCGGCGGGGTGCGCGACTACCTGCGGCAGGTCGTCGACGACGCCCGAGCCGTCGGGTACACCGAGACGATGTTCGGGCGTCGGCGCTACCTGCCCGACCTCGACTCCGGCAACCGGCAGCGCCGCGAGATGGCCGAACGTATGGCCCTCAACGCGCCCATCCAGGGGTCGGCGGCCGACATCGTCAAGGTCGCGATGCTCGGCGTCGACGCGGGCCTGCGCGAGGCGGGGCTCGCCTCCCGGGTGTTGCTGCAGGTGCACGACGAGCTCGTCCTCGAGGTCGCTCCCGGCGAGCTCGACACGGTGACCGACCTCGTCCGCGACCGCATGGGCGCCGCCGCCGACCTCGCCGTGCCCCTCGAGGTCCACATCGGCACCGGCCGCTCCTGGCAGGACGCCGAGCACTGAGCCGGCGCGGCCGGGCCGCGCAGCAGAACCGGAGGGAGCCTCTCACCCACATCGGGGTGAGAGGCTCCTGCGGTCCTATGCCCCTCCTGAGGGCCGACGGCGACCGGTCAAGGATTCGCCGCCAGGAACACGTAGGCGGCGAGGAGCACGAGGTGCACACCGCCCTGGAGGCGGGTAGCGCGGCCGGGGACGACGGTGAGCACGGCGACCACGGCCGTCACGGCGAGCAGCGACATGTGCAGCGCACCGAGGCCGAGGTGCAGCGGCCCCTCCAGCCAGATCGACGCGACCGCGATCGTGGGGATAGTGAGTCCGATGCTCGCCATCGCCGAGCCGAGTGCGAGGTTGAGGGAGACCTGCGTCGCGCCGCGACGAGCGGCGTTCGCGGCGGTGAGGGTCTCGGGCGCGAGCACGAGCATCGCGATGAGGACGCCGACGAACGAGTGCGGCAACCCTGCCGCGCGGACCCCCGCCTCCAGCGCGGGCGACTCGACCTTCGCAAGACCGATGACACCGACGAGGGCGACGAGCAGCAGCGCGAGGCTCGTCCATGCGGCACGCGCGCTCGGGGGATCGTCGTGGTGCTCGTCGAGGACCTCCCCGCCCTCGTCGATGGGGAGGAAGACGTGCCGGTGCGTCTTCGTCTGCGTCGAGACGAACAGCAGGTAGAGCACGAGGGAGGCGACGGCGGCGAAGACGAGCTGGGGTCCGGTGAACTCCGGGCCGGGCGTGCTCGTGAACGTCGGGACGACGAGCGACAACACCGCGAGGGTCAGTGCGGTGGCGAGGGCCGCGCCGGTGCCGTGCGAGTTGAAGTGGGCGGTGCCGCGGCGGCGGGAGGCGACGAGCAAGGAGAGGCCGACGATGCCGTTCGTCGTGATCATGAGGGCCGCGAACACCGTGTCGCGGGCGAGGGTCGCCACCTCCTTGCCGCCGCTCACCATGAGCGTGACGATGAGCGCGACCTCGATGATCGTCACGGCCACGGCGAGCACGAGGGAGCCGTACGGCTCCCCGACACGGTGGGCGACGACCTCGGCGTGGTGTACGGCCGAGAGCACGGCGGCGCCGAGGAGGACGGCGAGTCCTCCAACGAGGATCGGGCCGAGTTCGCGCCCCAGGACGAGGACCAGGGTGAGGATGGCAAGGAGGGGGACGACGGTGGTCCAGGAGGGAAGACGCAAAGGTGGTGACATGTCCCCTATTTCATCATGCGTCCCTCGAGCCGCCGTTCCGTCGTCCCGCGAAACGGCGGCGGGGCCTCCCACCGGGTCATGGTGGGAGGCCCCGCCGCAGCGGTGATGTCGACTCAGAAGAGGCCGACGGTGTTGCCGTTCTCGTCGATGTCGATGCGCATGGCGGCCGGGGTCTTCGACAGGCCCGGCATCGTCATCATGTTGCCGCAGATCGCGTAGACGTACCCGGCGCCGGCGGCGAGGCGGACCTCGCGGACCGGGAGGGTCCATCCCGTCGGCGCACCCTTGAGGGAGGCGTCGTGGGAAAGCGACATCTGCGTCTTCGCGATGAGGACGGGCAGGTCGCCGTAACCCTGCTCGGTGTACATCGCGAGGGACTTCTTCGCGGCGGGGGAGAGCTCGACGCCGTCCGCGCCGTAGACCTTGGTGGCGATCTTCTCGATCTTCGTCTCGAGAGAGTCGGAGAACTCGTAGGTCGGGGTGAAGTCCACCTCGTCGTCACAGGCCTCGACGACCGTCTTCGCGAGCTCGATCGCGCCCTCGCCACCGTCGGCGACGTGCGTCGAGACGGCGACGCGCGCCCCCATGTCCTCGGCGGCGCGCTTGATGACGTCGTGCTCGGAGGGGAAGTCGGTGGGGAAGGCGTTGATCGCCACGACGGGCTGCACGCCGAAGTCGCGGATGATCTGGATGTGCTTGCGGAGGTTCTCGATCCCCGCCTCGACGTCGCCCGGGTTCTCCTGGAGCATCTCCTCGGGCAGCGACTTGCCCGCCTTGACCTGGTAGCGGCCGGAGTGCGACTTGAGCGCGCGCACGGTCGCGACGATGACGGCGGCGTTCGGGGTGAGCCCCGCGGCGCGGCACTTGACGTTGAAGAACCGCTCGGCGCCCATGTCGGCGGCGAACCCGGCCTCGGTGAGAAGGATGTCACCGGCCTTGATGCCGACGCGGTCGGCGATGATCGAGGAGTTGCCGGTGGCGATGTTGCCGAACGGGCCGGTGTGGATGAACGCCGGCGTGTGCTCGAGCGTCTGCATGAGGTTCGGCATGAGCGCGTCCTTGAGGAGGACGGCCATCGCGCCCGCGGCGCCGATCTGCTCGGCGGTGACGGGCTTCTTGTCCTTGGTGAAGCCGACGACGATGCGGCCGAGACGCTCGCGGAGGTCCGTGAGCGAGGTGGCGAGCGCCATGATGACCATGACCTCGGAGGCGGCCGTGATGTCGAACCCGGTCTGGCGGGTGACGCCGTCCGTCTTGGCGCCGCAGCCCTCGATGATGTGGCGCAGGGAGCGGTCGTTCATGTCCATGACCCGGCGCCACTGGATCTCGTCCAGGCCCAGCTCGTTGCCGAAGTGCAGATGGTTGGCGACCATCGCGGCGAGCAAGTTGTGCGCGGCGGTGATCGCGTGGAAGTCACCCGTGAGGTGGAGGTTGAGGGTCTCCATCGGCACGATCTGACTGTAGCCACCGCCGGCCGCGCCACCCTTCACACCGAACACGGGGCCGAGGGAGGGCTGACGCAGCGCCAGCACCGGCTTGCGGCCGATCTTCGCGAGGCCCTGCGCGAGACCCACGGCGGTCGTCGTCTTGCCCTCGCCCAGCGGGGTGGGCGTGATGGCCGTGACGACGACGTACTTGGCGTCGGGGCGGCCGGACATCTCGTCGATGGCGGCGAGGTCGACCTTGGCGACGTTGCGGCCGTAGGGCACGAGGTGCTTCTCGTCGAGGCCGACCATCGCGGCGACCTCGGGGATGGGGGCGAGCTCGGCGTTCTGCGCGATCTCGATGTCTGACGGAAGAGGCTTCTTGGTGCTGGTCACGCTCTCCATCATGGCCGCTCGGGTGGGGTCTTGTCGGGCGGTTCGGCGAGGTCGACCCGGTCGTCATCGCCGGAGTCGCCCGCCACAGGGGCTGCCGTCGGGGCCGGTGCGACCGCTCGGGTCGTGGCGAGGCGGCGGCACACGAAGATTGCCGTCCCGGGCAGCAGACGGCCCCGCAACGGGCTCCAGCCCCCCCACGTCTCCGTGTTCGCCTCGGGCCACTCGGGTTCGACGAGGTCGACGAGGTGGAGCCCCGCCGCGGCGATGTCCCGCACGCGGTCACCGAGGGTGCGGTGGTGCTCGACGTAGACGAGGGTTCCGTTCGCGTCCTCCTCGGAGTAGGGGGTGCGGTCGAAGTACGACATCGTCGCCGTGAGCCCCTCCGAGCCGGGCACGTCGGGGAACGCCCACCGCACCGGGTGCGTCGTCGAGAAGACGAGGAGACCTCCGGGGACGAGCACCCGGGCGCACTCGTGGAGGAGGCCCGCGCCGTCCGCGACGAACGGGACCGCGCCGTAGGCGGAGAAGACGACGTCGAACGTGGCGTCGGGAAACGGCAACGCCGAGGCGTCGCACTGGAGCAGGGGAGGGGCGGCACCCGTTCTCCACGCGTCGATGCGTTCGGCCTGGTGGAGCATCGCGAGGGAAAGGTCCGTCGCGACGACACGTCCACCCCGTCCGGCGACGTAGCGGGCGCCCTGCGCCGCGCCGGCCCCGAACTCGAGGACGCGCCTGCCGTCGACGTCCCCGAGCAGACCGAGCTGCGCCTCGGTCACCCCCTCCGGACCCCACACGAGATCGGCGTCGCCGAGAAAGGCGCCGTGCTCCTCGTAGTACGTCGACGCCTCGTCGTCCCACCAGTGCCGGTTCGCCGTCACGGTCTCGGTGGCGTTCACCTCGCGGTCGTAGCCCGCACCGACACCCGTCGCGTCCGAAGTGCCTGGAGTGGCTGGAGTGCCTGGAGTGGCTGGAGTGCGGCCACGGTCGTCGGGCCCGTCGTTGTCGGGATGGCCGGGGGCGGCCGGCGACAGGGGCGCGGAGGCACCCTCGGGACGCACGTCGTGGCGCGCCCGCGTGGTGTCGGTCTCGGACTCGTGGGGGGCGGACATACGACACAGTCTGCCGACGCCACACCGGCTTTACGTCGTCCCGGGCGCACGGGTAGACTGACCGGGTGCGCCCGCTGTGTCCACGGGCGCGCGTGGCCACCGACACTCGAACCTTCCCGCGTCGGCCACGAGGTGATCTCGCCCTCCACCGCGAACGGCGGGCCGCCTCGGTCACGAGCACCACCTCTTGTTCACACCGTCCGACCAGGGCGGCGGCACACGCCGACGCCCTCCGACCATCTGTCCGCATCGGAGTCCCCACTACATGACTGTCAGCCACCCCGAGATCGCGATCAACGACATCGGTTCCGAGGAAGACCTCCTCGCCGCGATCGACGCCACCATCAAGCACTTCAACGATGGCGACATCGTCGAAGGCGTCATCGTCAAGGTCGACCGTGACGAGGTCCTCCTCGACATCGGCTACAAGACCGAGGGCGTCATCCCCTCGCGCGAGCTGTCCATCAAGCACGACGTCGACCCCAACGAGGTCGTTGGCGTCGGCGACGAGGTCGAGGCCCTGGTCCTCCAGAAGGAGGACAAGGAGGGTCGGCTGATCCTGAGCAAGAAGCGCGCCCAGTACGAGCGCGCCTGGGGCACGATCGAGAAGATCAAGGAAGAGGACGGCGTCGTCACCGGCACCGTCATCGAGGTCGTCAAGGGTGGTCTCATCCTCGACATCGGCCTCCGAGGCTTCCTCCCCGCCTCCCTCGTCGAGATGCGCCGCGTCCGCGACCTCCAGCCGTACGTCGGCAAGGAGATCGAGGCCAAGATCATCGAGCTCGACAAGAACCGCAACAACGTCGTCCTCTCGCGCCGTGCGTGGCTCGAGCAGACGCAGTCCGAGGTCCGCACGAACTTCCTCCAGGAGCTCGGCAAGGGTCAGGTCCGCACCGGTGTCGTGTCGTCGATCGTCAACTTCGGTGCGTTCGTCGACCTCGGCGGTGTCGACGGACTCGTCCACGTCTCCGAGCTGTCCTGGAAGCACATCGACCACCCGTCCGAGGTCGTCGAGGTGGGCCAGGAGGTCAAGGTCGAGGTCCTCGACGTCGACATGGACCGCGAGCGCGTCTCCCTCTCGCTCAAGGCGACGCAGGAAGACCCGTGGCAGCACTTCGCCCGCACCCACGCCATCGGCCAGGTCGTGCCGGGCAAGGTCACGAAGCTCGTCCCGTTCGGTGCGTTCGTCCGCGTCGACGACGGCATCGAGGGTCTCGTGCACATCTCCGAGCTCGCCGAGCGTCACGTCGAGCTGCCGGAGCAGGTCGTCCAGGTCGGCCAGGAGATCTTCGTCAAGGTCATCGACATCGACCTCGAGCGTCGCCGGATCTCCTTGTCGCTCAAGCAGGCCAATGACCCGTCGGTCGCGACGACGGAGTTCGACCCCACGCTCTACGGCATGGCGGCCGAGTACGACGAGCAGGGCAACTACAAGTACCCCGAGGGCTTCGACCCCGAGTCGAACGAGTGGCTCGAGGGCTACGAGGAGGCCCGGCAGAAGTGGGAGCGGCAGTACGCCGAGGCCCACGCTCGCTGGGAGGCGCACCGTGCGCAGGTCGAGGAGGCCATCAAGGCCGACGCCGAGGCCGTCGCCACGGGTGGTGTCGAGACCACGACGTCCTACTCCTCCGGTGGCTCCTCGGAGTCGCAGGTGAGCACCGAGGGCACGCTCGCCTCGGACGAGGCTCTCGCCGCGCTGCGCGAGAAGCTCACGGGCAACTGACCCCGGGCGCCGAGGGTTCGTCCCTCGGTCGACGCTCCGGACGGGCCCCCTTCTTCTCACGAGGGAGGGGGCCCGTCCGCGTGTCCCGCCAGTGGGTGCCGACGGTCAGGGTGGGTGAATTGTGCTCAGGTGTGCGGGGATTCGGCCGTTGGAGGCAGGGAGGGCTGTCGGACGGAGGAGGGGCGGATGCACCAGGCCGGGGAGGGGTGGAGCCGACGCATCGGGGTCCGTCGGTTTGCCGCCGTGGCGTCCGTCCTCCTTCCTGTCGTCCTCACCGGATGCGCCGGGGGCCCGGCACCGGCCCCGGTGTCCCGCCCGGTCGTCTCGGTGCCCCCTCCCGAGATCGTCACCGTCGCACCGACGACGGCGGCCCCGACCCATGGAGTCGACGTCGATGCGGCGGCGATCCGCTCGGCTCCCGCGGCGTGTGGGCTGCCGCTACACCACCTGTCGAGCCATCGCGGATCGATCGGCACGACGGAGACGACCCTGCAGGTGACGGACGGGTACGCGATGGGGATGGCGCCGGTGCCGCCCGTGGAGACCGACGTGACCGGCGACGGGGGTCTCGACCTCATCGGTGTCCTCAGCTGCACCGTCGACGACGATCCGCGCCCGGACACCCTCGTGCTCTACACGGGGCCCGCGACACCGGCCGCATCGGTCGGACTCGACACGGCACAGAAGCAGAAGTACGCGGTGGTCCGTGACCTACGGGTCGTCGGGGGCGACGTGCGGGTCGAGTGGACGGCGTTCGATCGTGCGGACGGGCCCGTCACGCAGTACGAGGCCACGGTCTCGTGGCGCGGAGACCGCCTCGCCCTCGTCGATCCGCGGCGTTCCTCGGGGCCGCGGCGCGTCACCGTGTCGACGGGGAGCTTCCTCACGGCCGACGGCAACGTCCACTGCGTCGTCCATGACGACGTGGCCTGGTGCGACGTCGCCCGCTCGACGTGGACCCCGCCGCCGTCGCCGCCACCGTCCGCCTCGCGTCGCCCCTCCACCTCCCCGACTCCCAGCGGAACCGCATCGTCCGCGGGTGCGCCGAGCGCCTCCCCGGCGTCGGCCTGCGAAGGACGGGAGTACGGTCGCACGTTCCTCATCCGGGCCGGACGCGTGACCCGGATGTGCGCCGGGGAGCAGGGGCCCGAGATCGCCGCCCTCGGCGCCCCGCTCGCCTCCTGGCATCGCACGGGCTGGGACGCGACGGTCGTCGTCGACGGCCGCAGGTCGGCCGCCCTCACGCCGGGATCCTCGATGTCGAGCGCCCAGATCACGTGCAGCGCCACCTCCGAGGCGGTGACGTGCACGGACACGCGGACGCGGGCGTCCTTCGAGGTTGGGCGAGGCGTCGCCGACGTGAGCACCGACTGACGACGCCCCGGGGGAGTGGGCGATCGTGGCCCACCCACCGCGCCGCCCGGCGGGAGGGGCGGTGAGTCGCCGGCACGGCTCGGCGGCGGTATCGGTCGTGTCCCTGCCACAGGTGGGCGGGGCGAACTAGAGTGTCGTCATGTTGACAGTGGGCCTCACCGGCGGAATCGGATCGGGCAAGTCGACCGTCGCACGACGCCTCCGCGACGCGGGAGCGGTCGTCGTCGACGCCGACGCCATCGCGCGCGAGGTGCTCGAGGTCGGTGGTGACGGGCTCCGCAGAGTCGTCGAGCGATTCGGCGGCCGGGTGCTCGCCGCCGACGGATCCCTCGATCGGGCCGCCCTCGCCGGAGTGGTCTTCGACGACGAACAGGCCCGCCGCGATCTCGAGGCGATCACGCACCCGCTCATCGCGGCCCGCACCCAGGAGAACGTCGACGCCGCACCGGAGGACGCCGTCGTCGTCCACGACGTGCCGCTCCTCGTCGAGAAGCGCATGGGCGGTCGTTACCACCTCGTCGTCGTCGTGGAGGCGCCCGCGCAGACCCGTGTGCGGCGCCTCGTGGGACGGGGGCTCACCGAGTCCGACGCTCAGGCGCGCATGAGTCACCAGGCCTCCGACGCGGCGCGCCGTGAGGCCGCCGACGTCGTCCTCGACAACTCCGGCGACGAGGAGGACCTCCTCCGCCGGGTCGACGCGGTGTGGAACGACCGGATCGTCCCGTACGCGGAGAACCTCCGGGCCGGCCGTTTCCACCGTCGCCCGACGCCCGTCGTCTCGCCGTACGATCCGCGGTGGCAGCAGCAGGCGGCCCGACTCGTCGATCGGCTCTCCCATGTGCTGGGGGAGCGGGCGCCGGAGATCGAGCACGTCGGCTCGACGAGCGTGCCGGGCATGGCGGGCAAGGACGTCGTCGACATCCAGGTCGGTGTCCGTGACCTCCGCGACGCCGACGACCCGGCGTTCGTCGCGGCCCTCGCCGCCGCGGGGTTCCCGCGGGTCGAGGACTACCGCATGGACCACCCGACCGACGCGATGCCCGACCCCTCGTTGTGGGTCAAACGGTTTCACGGGTCGTGCGATCCGGGCCGCGTCGCCCACGTCCACGTGCGTGAGCTGTCGAGCGCGGGATGGCAGTACGCGCTGCTCTTCCGTGACTGGCTGCGCGGAGACCCGGCCGCCCGCGAGGAGTACACCCGCATCAAGGAGGATCTCGCCGAGGCTCACGAGTCGAACGCGGCCTACGCCGCCGCCAAGGAGCCGTGGTTCAACGAGGCGTGGCCCCGCATGCAGACCTGGGCCCGCCGTACCGGCTGGCACGACTGACCCCCGCTGTCCGACACGACGAACCCCGCCCGCTCCCCGCGCGGCGGGGTTCGTCGTCGACGACCTCTCCATCGGGGCGAACATCGACCTCCACGCCCGGCTGCGCCCGCACTGGGACGGCGTGTTCTTCACCTCCCTGCTCGAGGCGTTCGAGGTGCCCGAGCGGCGCACACCCGCGAAGCTCTCGACGGGAGGCCGGGCCGCGCTGCGTGCCGCCTTCGCCCTCGCCACCCGCGCGGAGGTGACCGTGCTCGACGAGGTGCACCTCGGCATGGACGCCGTCACCCGCCGCGCGTTCTACGACGCCCTCCTCGCCGACTACGCCGCGCACCCGCGCACGATGATCCTCTCCTCCCACCTGCTGGAGGAGATCCAACCCCTCGTCGAGGACGTCGTCGTCCTCGACCGCGGCCGGGTCGTCGCCGCCGGGGAGGTCGACGACGTCCGCCGGGCCCACTCCCGCGGGGACTCCCTCGCCTCCCTCACCGACGTCCTCGTCGACCTCACCACGCCGGCCATCGCTCCGGCGGACCCGAGCACAGGAGCGCACCGATGAGCACCTCGGCCACGAATCCGGGCACGAACTCGACACCCGCGGGGGAAGCACCGCCTCACGGCCGCGGACCGCACGGGCGCGGTGCTCTCCGTCCTCGGACGACGGGCCCTCGGCGCCGTCGGCGGGACGGCTGTGGCGCTCCTCGCCGCCGTCACCCTCCTGTACGTCGTCGGCCGGTGGCTCGGGTGGGAGTTCGCCACGGGTGGCAGTCCGTTCGACGGCGTCGCGGGTATTGCGGCCGAACCCGGCCGGGTGACGATGACGGGGCTCGCTTGGATCGCCCCCTCTCCACCGCCTGGACCGCCGTCGTCCTCGCGGCGGCGCTACCGCGGCTCGTGCCGTCCCTCCTCGGCCTCGGGGCGACCCGCCGCGCGGTGAGTTCCGCCCTCCTCGTCGTCGACCTCGGCATGGTCGTCGCGGCGGTGCTCACGCTCATGGCGGCCGTCGCCGTCACCGGGTCGTCGGCCTCGCCGGGTGCCCTCGAGACCGGGGCACGTGCAGCGGTGTGGTTCCTCGTCGTCGTCCTCGGCGCCACGGACCTCGCGGTCCTCTGGCTCCACGCGGGAGTGGTGCGCGCGATCGTCCTCCCGTCGTGGTCGTGCTTCTCCTCGTCCTCCCCGCACTGCTGGGACCGGCCCTCGGCACCGTGTCCGCGGGCCGCCACCTCATCGCGGCGGCGCCCTACGTCGTTGCCGCGTTCCTGGTGGCCGGGCTCGTCGTCGGGGTGCGGCGACTGGACGTCGCCTGACGCCACGGGCGCGACGACGCCTCCCGTCGCCTCTCGACGCCGCCGACCGTGGCGGGGCGGGCCCGTCGTGACCGGCCACGACGGAAGGGGTGTCGGAGGTGGGGTCTACCGTGTGACACATGCGGCCCACCACAGATCTGCAGCGACGCGTCGCCCCGTTCGAGGTCGTCTCCGAGTTCTCCCCGAGCGGCGACCAGCCTGCCGCCATCGCCGAGCTCACGAAGCGCATCAACGCGGGGGAGCAGGACGTCGTGCTCCTGGGCGCCACCGGCACCGGTAAGTCCGCGACGACGGCGTGGCTCATCGAGCAGGTCCAGCGGCCCACCCTCGTGCTCGAACCCAACAAGACCCTCGCGGCGCAGCTCGCCAACGAGTTCCGCGAACTCCTGCCCAACAACGCGGTCGAGTACTTCGTCAGCTACTACGACTACTACCAGCCCGAGGCGTATGTCCCCCAGACGGACACGTACATCGAGAAGGACTCCTCGATCAACGACGAGGTCGAACGCCTCCGCCACTCCGCGACGAACTCCCTGCTCACCCGGCGTGACGTCGTCGTCGTCGCCTCCGTGTCGTGCATCTACGGCCTCGGCACGCCACAGGAGTACGTCGACCGCATGGTGCGGCTCGAGGTCGGGCAGGAGATCGGCCGTGACGAGCTGCTCCGCAAGTTCGTCGGCATGCAGTACACCCGCAACGACCTCGCCTTCACCCGCGGCACCTTCCGCGCCCGCGGCGACACCGTCGAGATCATCCCCATGTACGAAGAACTCGCCATCCGCATCGAGTTCTTCGGCGACGAGATCGAGGCCCTCTACACCCTCCACCCGCTCACCGGGGAGGTCGTGCGCGAGGAGCAGGAGATGTACGTCTTCCCCGCCTCCCACTACGTCGCCGGCCCCGAACGCATGGAACGCGCCATCCGCGGCATCGAACTCGAACTCGAAGGCCGTCTCGCCGAACTCGAGCAGCAGAACAAGCTCCTCGAGGCGCAGCGCCTCCGCATGCGCACCACGTACGACATCGAGATGATGCGGCAGATCGGTTCGTGCTCCGGCATCGAGAACTACTCGCTCCACATCGACGGCCGCCCGCGGGGGAGCGCCCCTAACTGCCTCCTCGACTACTTCCCCGAGGACTTCCTCCTCGTCATCGACGAGTCCCACGTCACCGTCCCCCAGATCGGCGCGATGTACGAGGGTGACATGAGCCGCAAGCGCACCCTCGTCGACCACGGCTTCCGCCTCCCCAGCGCCATGGACAACCGCCCCCTCAAATGGGAGGAGTTCCTCGAACGCATCGGACAGACCGTGTACCTCTCGGCCACCCCCGGCGACTACGAACTCGCCAAGTCCGACGGGTTCGTCGAGCAGATCATCCGCCCCACCGGCCTCGTCGACCCTGAGATCGTCCTCAAGCCCACAAAGGGCCAGATCGACGACCTCCTCCACGAGATCCGCCTCCGCACCGAGAAGGACGAACGCGTCCTCGTCACCACCCTCACGAAGAAGATGGCCGAGGACCTCACCGACTACCTCCTCGACAAGGGCGTCCGCGTCCGATACCTCCACTCCGAGGTCGACACCCTCCGCCGTGTCGAACTCCTCCGCGAACTCCGCCTCGGCGAGTACGACGTCCTCGTCGGCATCAACCTCCTCCGTGAAGGTCTCGACCTGCCCGAGGTGAGCCTCGTGTCGATCCTCGACGCCGACAAGGAGGGCTTCCTCCGCTCCACCCGCAGCCTCATCCAGACCATCGGCCGCGCTGCCCGCAACGTCTCCGGCCAGGTCCACATGTACGCCGACACCGTCACCCCCTCGATGGACTCCGCCATCGAGGAGACCCGACGCCGCCGCGAGAAGCAGATCGCCTACAACACCGAACACGGGATCGACCCCACGCCGCTGCGCAAGAAGATCGCCGACATCACCGATCAACTCCGCCGCGAGGACGCCGACACCGAGGCCCTCATGGGCAGCGGACGCACCCAGTCCCGCGGCAAGAGCCGCGGCCGCGCCGCCGCCGATGCGCCCCGCCATGCCGTCCCCGAGGCCGCGAGCGACCTCGCCAACCTCATCCAGGACCTCACCGCGCAGATGCACCAGGCCGCAGAGGACCTCCACTTCGAACTCGCCGCCCGGCTCCGCGACGAGGTCTCCGACCTCAAGAAGGAACTCCGCCAGATGAACGAGGCGACCCGGTGATCCGCGTCACCGGGCGGGCTCGGCGTATGACAGACTTCAGACCCACGGAGGGGAGTATCCCCACGCGGTGACCTCGTCAGCACGACCCGAGGCAGCCCGGCGCCGCCGTCGCTGACCGGGTTCGGGGTGCCGGTCCGCCGACCCGGGCGGGAGAGACCTCCGACGGTTCCCTCCGAAAGGTCTCTCACCTCATGCACGTACACCTGTGGGTGTGGGTCGTCACCCTCGCGGTGATGACGGCGTTCCTCCTCGTCGACATCGTCGTCATCGCCCGCCGCCCGCACAAGCCTTCCATGGCCGAATGCGCCCGCCACCTCACGTTCTTCGTCGGCGCCGCGGTGCTGTTCGGCATCGGCATCGGCCTCATCTCTGGCTGGGACTACGGCATCCAGTTCTTCGCCGGATGGCTCACCGAATACTCGCTGTCGATCGACAACCTCTTCGTCTTCATCATCATCATGGCGAAGTTCGGGGTGCCGGAGAGGTACCAACAGGCGGCGCTCATGATCGGCATCGTCATCGCCCTGGTCCTCCGGGGCATCTTCATCGCCGTCGGCGCCGCGCTCATCAACCAGTTCGCCTGGGTCTTCTACATCTTCGGCGCGTTCCTCATCTACACGGCGATCAAGCTCGGCAAGGAGGGGCTCTCCGACGAGGACGCGGACGACGACTTCCAGGAAAACGGCGTCCTCAAGTTCGTCGAGCGCAAGTTCAGCGCGACGACCTCCTGGGAGTTCGGCACCAAGCTCTTCGGCCACATCGACGGCAAGCGCGTCGCGACCCCGATGCTCATCACGATCGTCGCCCTGGGCACGACCGACCTCATGTTCGCGCTCGACTCGATCCCCGCGATCTTCGGCCTCACCAAGGAGCCGTTCATCGTCCTCACCGCGAACATCTTCGCGCTCATGGGTCTGCGGCAGCTCTACTTCCTCATCGGTGGGCTGCTCCAGCGCCTCGTCTACCTCAGCCTCGGGCTTTCGGTCCTCCTCGCGTTCATCGGCGTCAAGCTCATCCTCCACGCCCTTCACGAGAACTCCTTGCCGTTCATCAACGGTGGGGAGGGCCTCCACGTCCCCGAGATCTCGACGACGGCGTCGCTCGGAGCCATCGTCCTCATCCTCGGCGTGACGACGATCGCCTCCCTCCTCAAGACCCGCCGGGACCACGCCGCGGCCTGACCGCGACTCTGCGGCCCACACGGGACCGCACGCGCGGAACTGCGGCCGCGCCGGGCACGACGAAGCGCCCCACCCCCCTCGACGGGGGCGGGGCGCTTCGTCACGCGTGCGGCCGAGCCGCGACGGATCAGCGACCCGGCATCATCGTGCCCTCGGCGATGAACCGCTGGTGCCACTCGTGGGCCCGCATGAGGTCGTGCGGCGTGTGCTGGCCGTTGGCGACCTTGCCCGCCCGCTCGACGTACTCCTCGAGCATCGGGCGGTACGTGGGGTGCGCGCACTTCTCGATGATGAGCTTGGCCCGCTTGCGCGGCGCGAGACCACGGAGGTCGGCGAGGCCCTGCTCGGTGACGATGACGCTCGTGTCGTGCTCGGTGTGGTCGACGTGGCTGACGAACGGCACGATCGCGGAGATCGCGCCGCCCTTGGCGGTCGACGGCGTCACGAAGCACGAGATGTAGGCGTTGCGGGCGAAGTCGCCCGAGCCGCCGATGCCGTTCTGCATCCGGCTGCCCATGATGTGCGTCGAGTTGACGTTGCCGTAGATGTCCGCCTCGATGAGGCCGTTGCAGGCGATGACGCCGAGACGACGGATGAGCTCGGGGTGGTTCGAGATCTCCTGCGGACGCAGGATGATGTTGCGGCGGTAGCGGGCCGCGTCGTTGTTCATCTGCTCCGCCGCGTCGGGGGAGAGGGAGAACGCCGTCGCCGACGCCACGGTGAGCTTGCCGGCGTCGATGAGCTCGACCATGCCGTCCTGGATGACCTCGGTGTAGGAGGTGAGGCCCTCGAACTTCGAGTCGAGGAGGCCGGCGAGGACGGCGTTGGCGATGTTGCCGACACCCGACTGCAGCGGGAGGAGCTCCTTGGGCAGACGCCCGCGGGAGACCTCGTGCTCGAGGAACTCGATGAAGTGACCTGCGATGGCCTTCGACGTCTCGTCGAGCGGCTTGAACGGGGTGTTGCGGTCGGACTGCTCCGTCTCGACGATCGCGACGATCTTCTCGTTGTCGACCGAGAGGTAGGGCTGACCGATGCGGTCGCCCGGCCGCGTCATCTGGAGCGGCTGGCGGTAGGGCGGAAGGGCGAACTTCTCGTAGACGTCGTGCATGCCCTCGAGGTCCATGCTCTGCCACGAGTTGACCTCGAGGACGATCTTGTCGGCCTCGTCGAGCCATACCTTGTTGTTGCCGATGGACGAGCTCGGGATGAGACGGCCGTCGTCGGTGATCGCCGTGACCTCGATGACCGCGACGTCGAGGTTGCCGAGGAAACCCTCGCGCACGAGCGGGCCGAGGTGGGAGAGGTGGATGTCGTTGTAGTCGATCGTGCCCTCGTTGATGCGGGCGCGGGTGACCGGGTCGGACTGGTACGGCAGACGGGTGCGGACACCGCCCGTCTCGGCGAGGGCGCCGTCGAGCTCGGGGGCGGTCGAGGCACCGGTCCACACGCCGACGCTGAACGGGCGGCCCGCGGCGTGCTCCTCGCGGATGCGAGCCGCGAGAGCGACCGGCACGGCCTTGGGGTAGCCGGCTCCGGTGAAGCCGCTCATGCCGACGTTGTCGCCGTCCTTGATGAACGTGGCGGCCTCCTGGGCCGACATGATCTTGCTCCGCAGGGATGCCTTACCCACGCGACTGGTCATCGTTCCTCCATCCGACTGGACCGCGGCGGACCTTCGTACCCGCCGGGGACTGCCACCACGGTAACGAGATCGGCACGCTCCTGGTGGTCCTCCCGCCGCATCCGGCCCTTGGTCCCTCCTCTGGAGCATCAAGGTTCGGGCGGTGCGGGTTCCTCGCGGCGGGTCACTGAGGCGGACGCCGCGACGACGGCGACCATGCCGAGGATCTGGGTGCCGGTGAGGACCTGACCGAGGACGAGGAATCCCGCGAGGGCGGCCACGGCAGGTTCGAGGCTGAGGAGTATGCCGAAGACGGCCGCGCTCATGCGGCGCAGCGCGAGGAGTTCGAACGAGTAGGGGAGGACGGAGGAGAGGAGCGCGATCCCGAGGCCGCGGACGAGGGCGTCGGGCTCCCAGAGACGCGCCCCGGCGGTGACGAGGCCTGCGGGGGCGACGAGGACGGTCGCAACCGCCATCGAGAACGCGAGTCCGTCGAGCTTGGGGAAGCGGCGCCCGGTGCGCGCGGACAGGACGATGTAGGCCGCCCACGCGGCGCCGGCGAGGAGTGCGAGGAGCACACCGACGGAGTCGAGCCGCGCGCCGGTGCCGAGGACGCCGGAGACGAGGACGACACCCACGGCCGCCACCCCGACCGCGACGAGATCACGGGCGAGTCGGGAGAGGACGGCCGCGAGGAGGAGCGGGCCGATGAACTCCACGGTGACGGCCGCGCCGATGGGCAGGCGGGTGAGCGAGGCGTAGAACGCCGTGTTCATGAGCGCGAGGGCCCCGCCGAACGCCGCGACCGTGGCCCAGTCGTGTCGGTCGTACCCGGCCACCGAGGGACGCAGGACCGCGAGCATGACGGCGGCGGCGATCGCGAGGCGGAGCGTCACCGAGCCGAGCGTCCCGACGAGCGGCAGGAGCGTCACCGCGAGGGCCCCGCCGAACTGGACGGAGCCGATCGCGAGGAGGACGAGGACGAGCGGCGGAACGTGGGGGCGGCGCGTCACCACCCGCGTGCGCGCCACTCGTCGAGGTGGGGCCGCTCGGCGCCGAGGGTCGTGTCCTTGCCGTGGCCGGGGTAGATCCACGTGTCGTCGTCGAACCGGTCGAAGATCCGCTCGGTGAGGTCGCCGAGGAGCTGCCCGAAGTCGTCCGGGGAGTTCGTCTTGCCGGGGCCGCCGGGGAAGAGGGAGTCGCCGGTGATGACGTGGGCGTGGCGGTCGGGGTCGGTCCACGCGAGGGCGATCGCGCCCGGCGTGTGGCCGCGGAGCTCGATGACCTGCAGCGTCGTCTCACCGACCCGCAGCGTGTCGCCGTGGGCGAGACGGTGGTCGGGCGCCACGGGGAGGGCGTCGGCGTCGTTCTCGCCCGCGTAGGTCGGCGCACCGGTGCGCCGGGCCATCTCCTCGAGTGCGCCGGTGTGGTCGGCGTGCCGGTGGGTGGTGACGATGCCGGAGAGACGGCCGGTGCCCTCCTCGACGAGGCCGACGAGGCGCTCCGCGTCGTCGGCCGCATCGACGAGGAGCTGCTCGCCGGTGGCCGTGTCGATGAGGAGGTAGACGTCGTTGTCCATGCTCCCGACGCTGCACTTGCGCAGCGTGAGGGTGCCGAGGTCGCGGACGTCGCTCGGGCCGCCGGGGGTGACGTCGCCGGTGTAGGTGCTCATGGGATTCCTCCGTCGGGGACGAGGTGGGCCGTGGGACGCACGCTTCGTCGGTCGACGGGCGTGCGCCGGTCGACCCATTCTCGCCCATGACGCGCATCCGTCGGGCCGGGGGCGACCGGCCGTGCCGCGGAGGACGGTCCCCGCCCGTGCCGCGCGCGGTGACGTAACGGATATGCAGTGGCGTGAACGGTGGGGGAGCGCCACACTCGATGACCATGAACACCACGTCCTCGCAGGTCACCGGCGCGCGTGCCCGCCCGTCGTTCCCGCAGCCGCTGCCCGGCGCGGAGAACACCGTGCTGTGGGCCGACCTCGACGCGATCGAACCGTCGGCGCAGCAGCAACTCCGCAATGTTGCCGCCCTGCCGTGGACGCGTCGACTCGCGGTGATGCCCGATGTGCACTTCGGGTACGGCGCGACCGTCGGGTCGGTCATCGCGATGGAGGGCGCGGTCGCCCCCTCGGCGGTCGGCGTCGACATCGGGTGCGGCATGGCCGCCGTGCAGACGTCCCTCACCGCCGAGGACCTGCCTGACGACCTCGGCCCGCTCCGCGCGGCGATCGAGGCGGCGATCCCCGTCGGATTCCACGCCCACGACGACGCCGCCGACCTTCGTGACGACCCCGGTCTCGCCTCGCGCGTCTCGGCGCACCTCACGGGATTCCGGGAGCTGCGCGCACCCCGCATCGCCGACCGTCGCAGCCGCGCGATCGCGCAGTGCGGCACGCTCGGCGGCGGCAACCACTTCATCGAGGTGACGGTCGACCAGGACGGTCGGGTGTGGCTCATGCTCCACTCCGGCTCCCGCAACATCGGCAAGGAGCTCGCCGAGCGGCACATCGACGCGGCGAAGGGGCTCGAGCACAACGTCGGTCTGCCCGACCGCGATCTCGCCGTGTTCCTCGACGGCACGCCGCAGATGGACGCCTACCTCCACGACCTCCACTGGGCGCAGGAGTACGCGCTTCTCAACCGGGAGTCGATGCTGGTGCTCCTCGAGGGCGTCGTGCGACGCGTCTTCCCCGGCGTGACGTTCTCCGGGCGGGTCACGTGCCACCACAACTACGTCGCACACGAGACCTACGACGGGGTCGATCTCGTCGTCACCCGTAAGGGCGCGATCCGGGCGGGGCGGGGCGAGCTCGGCCTCATCCCGGGGTCGATGGGCACCGGTTCCTACGTCGTCCGGGGTCTCGGCAACGAGGCGGGGCTGTGCTCGGCGTCCCACGGCGCGGGTCGCCGCATGTCGCGGAACAAGGCGCGCAAGTCGTTCAGCGTCGAGGACCTCGCAGCCCAGACCCGCGGGATCGAGTGCCGCAAGGACGCCGGGGTCCTCGACGAGATCCCCGGCGCCTACAAGGATCTCGCCGAGGTCATCGAGGCGCAGACGACGGGGCCGAGCCCGCTCGTGGAGGTCGTCACCAAGCTCGACACGATCCTCTGCGTCAAGGGGTGAGTGCCGTGCCCCAGCCGTCTACGCCCACCGAGGACGACCTCCTCGCGCGCGTCGTCCGCATCCACGCCGCGGACGACCCGGTCTCGTGGCCCCCGCCGCGGTCGTTCGACGACATGCCGCGCGAGGAGGAGTACTCCCGCGTCACCGACCCGGCCCGCTACCGAGTGCTGCGCACGCGGGCGCGGGCCTGGGCGCGCGTCCTCGCCGACGTCCCCGGCCTCGCCGTCGAGCCTCTCGAGCCGGGGGAGAGCGACGGGGGAGGCCTCCCCGTCGTCGAGGCCTGGCGCGTGAACTGCACCCGAGAGCGGACGGCGGTCATGCACCTCCTCGTCCACGACGCCCCGGACGCGACCCTGGCCGCGGAGGACATGACCCCGCACGTCGTCCTCGCCGTGCGCGCCCGCCCCGGCGACGTCCCCGCCTCGGACACGGGGGAGGCCGTCGACGTCGCCCTCGTCCCGGACTGCGGGTGCGACGCCTGCGACGGTGGCTCGGAGGACCTCCTCGAGGCCCTCGACCGTCAGGTCCTCGACGTCGTCACCGGGCCGGTCGTCGCCCTCCGGCACCCGGACTGGTCGGCGCTCGTCACCCGATCGAGCGAAGGGGTGTCGAGCGGATCCGCGGCCCCGCTGCCCGGCCACGGGGACGCGGTGCGGTGGTGCCGGCAGGCCCTCGCCGGGGACGTCGCCGACCTCCCGCCCGGTGCGACCGTCGCCGTCGCCGGAGTGCCCTGGGATGTCCTCGCCTGAGCCCGCTGCCGAGGTCGACGCCCCGACGCACGTGCGAGCCCGCGGGAGCGCGCGGAGACAGGCGGGCGGCGGGCCGTCTCGCGCATCGGTGACGGGGGAGACGTCCGGGGCGAGGTGGGGCGCGGCGCGGTCGAAGGGTTGTCGGAGGTGGCCCCTACGATGTGCGACGTGCCTACGAATGACGCTCCTGCCCGCCCCTCCCGCGACCGTCTCGTCGTCCGCGGAGCCCGGGAGCACAACCTCAAGGACGTCTCGATCGACATCCCGCGGGACGCGCTCATCGCGTTCACGGGGTTGTCCGGCTCGGGCAAGTCCTCCCTCGCGTTCGACACGATCTTCGCCGAGGGGCAGCGCCGCTACGTCGAGTCCCTCTCCGCCTACGCGCGGCAGTTCCTCGGGCAGATGGACAAGCCCGACGTCGACTTCATCGAGGGCCTCTCGCCGGCGGTGTCGATCGACCAGAAGTCGACGAGCCGCAACCCGCGCTCCACCGTGGGCACGATCACCGAGGTCTACGACTACCTCCGGCTGCTCTTCGCGCGCGCCGGCCGCCCCCACTGCCCGACGTGTGGCGAGCCCATCACCCGGCAGAGCCCGCAGCAGATCGTCGACCGGCTCCTCACCCTGCCCGAGCGCACCCGGTTCCAGGTCCTCGCGCCCCTCGTCAAGGGACGCAAGGGCGAGTACGTCGAGCTCTTCTCCGAGCTCCAGACCAAGGGGTACGCCCGCGCCCGTGTCGACGGCGAGGTGGTCTCGCTGTCGACGCCGCCCAAGCTCGACAAGCAGCGCAAGCACACGATCGAGGTCGTCGTCGACCGTCTCGTCGCCAAGGGCGCCGACGACTCCGCCAAACAGCGACTCACCGACAGCGTCGAGACCGCCCTCGGTCTCGCCGACGGCGTCGTCGTCATCGACTTCGTCGACATCGACACCGACCCCACGCGGGAGGAGCTCGAGGAGAACCCCGCCGCGCTGCCGAGCGAGCGCCGGTTCTCCGAGCGCATGGCCTGCCCCAACGACCACGTCATCGACGCCGACGAGGTCGAGCCGCGCTCCTTCTCCTTCAACAGTCCCTTCGGCGCCTGCCCCGCGTGCACCGGCCTCGGCACCGAGCTCGAGATCGACCCCGAGCTCGTCGTGCCCGACGAGGACCTCTCCATCCGCGAGGGCGCCGTCGCCCCGTGGTCGCAGGCCTCCGGCGTCGCCGACTACTTCCTTCGGGTGCTCACCGCCCTCGCCGACGACCTCTCGTTCTCCCTCGATGCGCCGTGGAAGGCGCTGCCCAAGCGCGCCAAGGACGCCGTGCTCCACGGCCACAACCACAAGGTGCACGTGCGGTACCGCAACCGGTTCGGCCGCGAGCGGCAGTACTCGACGGGTTTCGAGGGCGCCATCCCGTTCGTCCGTCGTCGCCACGCCGAGACGGAGTCCGACCTCTCCCGTGAGCGGTACGAGGGCTACATGCGGGAGATCCCCTGCCCGGTGTGCAAGGGGGCCCGTCTCAAGCCCGAGTCCCTCGCCGTGCTCCTCGGCGGCCGCAACATCGCCGAGGTCAGCGGTCTCGCCATCGCGGAGTGCGCGGAGTTCCTCGCCACCGTCGAGTTGAGCAGCCGCGAGGCGGCCATCGCCGAGCGCGTCCTCAAGGAGATCCAGGCACGCCTCGGGTTCCTCCTCGACGTCGGCCTCGACTACCTCTCCCTCGACCGTCCCGCCGCGACGCTCTCCGGCGGTGAGGCCCAGCGCATCCGCCTCGCCACCCAGATCGGTTCGGGCCTCGTCGGCGTCCTCTACGTCCTCGACGAGCCATCGATCGGCCTCCACCAGCGCGACAACAACCGCCTCATCGGCACGCTCACGCGCCTGCGCGACCTCGGCAACACCCTCATCGTCGTCGAGCACGACGAGGACACGATCTCCACCGCCGACTGGGTCGTCGACATCGGCCCCGGCGCCGGAGAGCACGGCGGCGAGGTCGTCCACTCCGGCACGGTCGCCGATCTCAAGCGGTGCGAACGCTCGATCACCGGCCAGTACCTCTCCGGCCGTCGCGAGATCGAGGTGCCGCAGCACCGCCGCGGCGTCGACCCCGAGCGACAGATCGCCGTCGTCGGCGCGCGGCAGAACAACCTCCACGACGTCGACGTCTCGTTCCCCCTCGGCGTGCTCTGCGCCGTCACCGGCGTGTCCGGCTCGGGCAAGTCGACCCTCGTCAACGACATCCTCTACACCGTCCTCGCGAACAAACTCAACGGCGCCCGTCAGGTCCCCGGCCGCCACAAGACCGTCACCGGCCTCGACCAGCTCGACAAGGTCGTCCACGTCGACCAGAGCCCCATCGGCCGCACGCCGCGCTCCAACCCCGCGACGTACACCGGCGTCTTCGACAACGTCCGCAAGCTGTTCGCCGAGACGACCGAGGCGAAGATCCGCGGCTACCAGCCCGGCCGTTTTTCCTTCAACGTCAAGGGCGGGCGCTGCGAGGCGTGCTCCGGCGACGGCACGCTCAAGATCGAGATGAACTTCCTCCCCGACGTCTACGTGCCGTGCGAGGTGTGCCACGGCGCCCGGTACAACCGGGAGACCCTCGAGGTGCGGTTCAAGGGCAAGAACATCGCCGAGGTGCTCGACATGCCGATCGAGGAGGCCGTCGAGTTCTTCGGCGCCGTGCCCGCGATCGCCCGTCACCTGCGCACCCTCACCGACGTCGGCCTCGGCTACGTCCGCCTCGGCCAGCCCGCCCCCACCCTCTCCGGTGGTGAGGCGCAGCGCGTCAAGCTCGCCTCCGAGCTCCAGAAGCGCAGCACCGGCCGCACCGTCTACGTCCTCGACGAGCCCACGACTGGCCTCCACTTCGAGGACATCCGCAAGCTCCTCGGCGTGCTCCAGGGCCTCGTCGACAAGGGCAACACCGTCCTCGTCATCGAGCACAACCTCGACGTCATCAAGAGCTCCGACTGGATCGTCGACCTCGGCCCGGAGGGCGGGTTCCGTGGCGGCAGCGTCGTCGCCGAGGGCACCCCCGAACAGGTCGCGGCCGTTGCGGTGAGCCACACCGGACGCTATCTCGCGCCCGTCCTCGCCCGTGCCGGTCACGTGCCCGACGTCCTCCCACCCGCCGAACCCGTCGCCCGCGGCGGCAAGCTCGCTTCGGCCAAGGGCTCCGGCTCGACCAAGGGCAAGAAGCTCGCGACCTCCTCCGATGCGTCGAGCTCGACGAGCTCGACGAGCTCGTCCGAGGGCACCCCGGCCAAGCACACGTCGAAGGCTGCGGCGAAGAGGACCACCACGGCCGCGAAGGGCGACACGACGCCGTCCGACGACGAGGCGCCTCCGCCGCCCCGACGGAGCCGCAAGGCGGCCGCGATCGCGCGACGCACCTGACACGGGACCGGGTGGGGACCTCCGGCCCGGCTCGTCGCGACTCCCCCGGAGGGTCCTGCGGGATGCCTACAGTGGCCGCAGGGGCGGCGCGACCGTGTCGTCCGAGAGCGCGACGAGAGGACCGACGTGACCGAGCTCCAGTCCACCCCGGTAGTCACCACCGAGCACACCCCCACCGGCGTAGGGGCGGAGACGAGGCCCTCCCGGCGCACGGTGCTCCGCATGGTGGGCGTCGGCGGGGCGATCGCGACGGTTACGTTCGTCGCCGGCTGCGGCTCGAAGGACGAGAAGAAGGGCGGCGCGGCCTCGCCCGAGGAGACGCAGAAGGTCCAGACCGCCGTGCAGAAGGCCGTCTCGGCCGGGCAGGTGCCCGTCGGGGGCGGTCTCGTCCTCGAGGACGTCGGCGCCGTCGTCACCCAGCCCTCGGCGGGGGAGTACAACGTCTTCTCGACGTACTGCCCGCACGCCGGTGGCCGCGTCACGGCGATCGAGGAGGGCTCCGGCCGCCCCGTCTGCGTCCTCCACGGCAGCGTCTTCGATTCCAAGAGCGGTGAGGTCGTCGCCGGTCCGTCGCCGGCCGGGCTCACCCGGTACGACGTCGCGCTCGGCGGGGCCACTCCCACGAGCTGACAGGTCCTCGACGTCACGCCCGAGGAGGGGACGACGGGTCGTCGGTGCCGCGTCCTACAGTGACGGGCGTGGCAGACCCCTCGACCTATCGTCCCCGCCCGGGTGAGATCCCCGTCGACCCCGGCGTGTACCGGTTCCTCGACAGCGAGGGGCGGGTCATCTACGTCGGCAAGGCCAAGTCCCTGCGGGCCCGTCTCTCGTCGTACTTCCAGGACGTCGCGGGGCTCCACCCGCGCACGCGCAGGATGGTGTTCACCGGGGCGCGTGTCGAGTGGACCGTCGTCTCCACCGAGGTCGAGGCCCTCCAGCTCGAGTACAGCTGGATCAAGGAGTTCGAGCCGCGGTTCAACGTCAAGTACCGCGACGACAAGTCCTACCCCTACCTCGCGGTGACGATGGGGGACACCTACCCGCGCGCCCAGGTGATGCGCGGGAAGAAGAAGCCGGGCACTCGCTACTTCGGGCCGTACACGCACGCATGGGCGATCCGCGAGACCCTCGACCTCCTCCTGCGCGTCTTCCCGGTGCGCACGTGCAGCAACGGTGTGTTCCGCCGGGCCGAGCAGGTCGGACGGCCGTGCCTCCTCGGGTACATCGAGAAGTGCTCGGCGCCCTGCGTCGGACGGGTGAGCGAGGAGGAGCACCGCGACATCGCCGCGGACTTCTGCGACTTCATGGCGGGCGACACCGGCCGGTTCGTCACGCGCATCGAGCGGGAGATGAAGGAGGCGGCCGCCGACCTCGACTTCGAGCGTGCCGCCCGGCTGCGCGACGACCTCGGCGCCCTCACGACGGCTCTCGAACGGTCCGCCGTCGTCCTGCCGGACGCCACCGACGCCGACGTGTTCGGACTCGTCGGCGACGAGCTCGAGGCCGCGGTCCAGGTCTTCCACGTCCGCGGCGGCCGCATCCGCGGCCAGCGCGGGTGGATCCTCGAACGCTCGCAGGGCCTCGACGACACCGACGAGGCGCTCATGGAGCAGCTCCTCGGCCAGGTGTACGGCGACGGCGGCGAGGTCGTGCCGCGCGAGGTCCTCGTCTCGACCGCGCCGCGGGACGTCGACACCGTCGCGGCCTGGCTCACCGAGCGCCGAGGCGCCGCGGTCGAGGTGCGGGTGCCGCAGCGCGGCGACAAGCGGGCGCTCATGGAGACGGTGACCCGCAACGCGACCCAGGCGTTGAGCCGGCACAAGGTCGCCCGCGCGGGCGATCTCACGGCCCGCAGCAAGAGCCTCGAGGAGCTCCAGGAGACGCTCGAGCTCGACGAGGCCCCCCTCCGCATCGAGTGCTACGACGTCTCGCACGTGCAGGGCACGAACGTCGTCGCGTCGATGGTCGTCTTCGAGGACGGGCTGCCGCGCAAGAGCGAGTACCGCCGGTTCATCGTCCGCGGCGACCGTCTCGAGAACGGCGAGGCCGCGCAGCCGGGCGCCCCGGTGCACGACGCCATGGCGATGGCCGAGGTCCTCCGCCGACGGTTCCGTCGGCACCGGCAGGACCCGTCCGGCATGAATCCGGCCGGCGTGGAGGAGCCCGAGGGCGCGGCCTACGACCTCGACCGCGACGTCGCGCCCGCCGCCGCCACGGTCGCGCCTGCGGCGCCCTCCCAGGCACAGGGCGGCTCGGGAAGGGCCGCACCGGTCGTCGCCCCCGGCGTCGACCCCCGCACCGGGCGCCCGCAACGGTTCGCCTACGCGCCGCAGCTCGTCGTCGTCGACGGTGGTCGCCCGCAGGTCGAGGCCGCAGCGCGTGTCCTCGACGACATGGGGGTGGACGGTGTCGCCGTCGTCGGCCTCGCCAAGCGCCTGGAGGAGGTGTGGCTGCCGGGGGAGGAGTTCCCCGTCATCCTGCCGCGCACGAGCGAGGGACTGTTCCTCCTCCAGCGTCTCCGCGACGAGGCGCACCGCTTCGCCATCACGTTCCACCGGCAGCGACGCTCGAAGGCGATGACGGCGAGCGAGCTCGACGGGATCCCCGGCCTCGGCCCAGCTCGGCGCGCGGCCCTGCTCGCCGAGTTCGGCTCCGTCAAGCGCATCCGGGCCGCGACCACCGAGGAGGTCCAGGCCGTCCCCGGCATCGGTCCGGCCCTCGCGCGGTCGATCTCCGACCGCCTCGCGGGCTCGGCGCCCGCCCCCGCGGTCGACCTGCTCACCGGTGAGGTCCTCGACGACACGCCCCCGGAGCGTGGGGTGCAGGATGGAGGAACACCGGCGGCCGACGATGAGGGAGCCGACCCGACCGGGGACGATGCCGTGACCGAGCGTGAGGAGACGACATGACCGATCGGACGACCCACAGGACCACCGGCGACCACACGACCGAGGCGCCCGCGCGTACGGCCGCGGACGTCGCCGCGGAGGAGGTGGACGGCGAGGAGCACCGCAGCGACCTCATCATCCTCACGGGGATGAGCGGCGCCGGTCGCAGCACGGCGGTGCACGCGATGGAGGACCTCGGCTGGTACGTCGTCGACAACCTGCCGCCGAGCATGCTCCCGCAGCTCGCCGGCCTCGTCCGTCGCAGCCCGGCGGTGCACCGCCTCGCCGCGGTCGTCGACGTGCGTACCCGCGGGTTCTTCGACGCGTTCACCGAGGCGTTGACGACGCTGCGCGCCGAGGGGCACCACCCGCGCGTCGTCTTCGTCGACGCGAGCGACGAGTCCCTCGTCCGCCGGTTCGAGAGCGTCCGTCGACCGCACCCCCTCCAGGGCGACGGCCGACTCCTCGACGGCATCCAGGAGGAGCGGTCGCGCCTCTCGGACCTGCGCTCCCAGGCCGACCTCCTCGTCGACACGAGCGGCCTCAACGTCCACCAGCTCACCGCCAAGGTGCGGGAGATGCTCGGTGGCGCCGCGTCCGCCCGACTCCGCATCGCGATCGTCTCGTTCGGGTTCAAATACGGCGTCCCCCTCGACGCCGACACGGTCTTCGACATGCGGTTCCTGCCCAACCCGTACTGGATCCCGGAGCTGCGCGGCCACACCGGCCTCGAGAAGCCGGTCGCCGACTACGTCTTCGCCCAGCCGGAGGCGCGGGAGTTCATCGACCGCGCCGTCGACCTGATGGAGCCCATGCTGGCCGGCTACCTCAAGGAGGGGCGCCGCTACATCACCATCGCCGTCGGATGCACGGGCGGCAAGCACCGTTCGGTCGCCGTCGCCGAGCGGCTCGCCGAGGAGCTCCGCACGCCCGCCATCGCCACCCTGCTCTTCCACCGCGACCTGGGGCGCGAATGAGACCCCACGTCGTCGCCCTCGGCGGCGGGCACGGCCTCGCCGCGTCCCTCTCCGCCCTCCGGCACGTCACCGACCACGTGACGGCGGTCGTCACGGTCGCCGACGACGGCGGATCGAGCGGGCGCCTCCGGGAGCAGTACGACATCCTCCCGCCCGGCGACCTGCGCATGGCCCTCGCCGCGTTGTGCGACGACTCCGAGTGGGGCCACCTGTGGCGCGACGTCCTCCAACACCGGTTCGGCGGCGAGGGGGAGCTCGCCGGGCACGCCGTCGGCAACCTCCTCATCGTCGGGTTGTGGGACCTCCTCGGCGACGCCGTGAGCGGTCTCGACCTCGTCGGACGCCTCCTCGGGGCGCGGGGGCGGGTGCTGCCGATGGCGGCCGTCCCGCTCACGATCACCGCCGACGTCACCGGTCTCGACGCCGAGCATCCCGAGGTGGCGACCCTCGTACGCGGTCAGGCCGCCGTCGCGAAGACACCCGGCCAGGTCCGGGAGATCCGCCTGGACCCGCCGGAACCGCCGGCGCGGCCCGAGGCCCTCGACGCACTGAGGGAGGCCGACTGGGTCGTCCTCGGTCCGGGTTCCTGGTACACGTCCGTCATGCCGCACCTCCTCGTGCCGCAGCTCGCCGAGGTCCTCAGCGCCACCCCCGCGCGGCGCATCCTCACGCTCAACCTGCAGATGCACACCTCCGAGACGCAGGGGTATTCGGCTGGGCAGCACCTCGACACGCTCCGCGCGCACGCCCCGGACATGCGGATCGACGTCGTCCTCGCCGACCCGCGCGTCGTCGACGACCACGAAGCCCTCGCCGCGCACGCGCGGCAGCTCGGGGCGGAACTCGTCGTCGCGCCGGTGTCGCGCACCGACAACCCCGTCGAGCACGATCCGCTGCGTCTCGCCGCCGCCTACCGCGACGTCATCGAGTGACGGGCGGACGCCGCGCCCGCCCGTCGAGGTGGGTCACGCGGCGTCCCAGAGCCGTGCTCGAGGGGGTGATTCGGGCCGTGGTGCAACGGCATTCGCAGAGTGGGGCCCGGCGGATGGCAGGATGACCCCCATGGCGATGACTGCGAAGGTGAAGGACGAACTCTCCCGTCTCGTCGTGACCAAGCCCTGCTGTCGCAAGGCCGAGGTGTCGGCGATGCTCCGGTTCGCGGGTGGGCTCCACATCGTCGGGGGACGCATCGTCGTCGAGGCGGAACTCGACACGGCCGCGGCCGCGCGGCGCCTCCGCACCCACATCGCCGAGGTCTACGGCATACACAGCGACCTCCTCGTCCTCGCCCCGGGCGGGCTGCGCCGCACGAGCCGTTACGTCGTCCGGGTCATCACGGACGGAGAGGCCCTTGCCCGGCAGACGGGTCTCGTCGACCTGCGGGGTCGCCCCGTGCGCGGTCTACCGCCGCGGGTCGTCAACGGCGCGGCGTGCGATGCCGAGGCCGCCTGGCGCGGCGCGTTCCTCGCGCACGGCTCGCTCACCGAGCCCGGCCGGTCGAGCTCGATGGAGATCACGTGCCCCGGGCCGGAGGCCGCCCTGGCGCTCGTCGGTGCGGCACGGCGCCTCGGGATCGGCGTCAAGGCGCGGGAGGTCCGCGGGGTCGACCGTGTCGTCATCCGTGACGGCGACGCCATCGGCGCGATGCTCACCCGCCTCGGCGCGCACGACGCCGTCCTCGCGTGGGAGGAGCGTCGGGTCCGCAAAGAGGTCCGCGCCACCGCCAACCGTCTCGCCAACTTCGACGACGCGAACCTGCGCCGCTCCGCGCGGGCCGCGGTCGCCGCCGGTGCCCGTGTGGAACGCGCGTTGGAGATCCTCGGCGAGGAGGTCCCCGACCACCTCCGCACCGCCGGTGAGCTGCGGCTCGAGCACCGACAGGCGAGCCTCGAGGAGCTCGGTGCCCTCGCCGACCCGCCGATGACGAAGGACGCCGTCGCGGGGCGCATCCGCCGGCTGCTCGCGATGTCCGACAAGGTCGCGGCAGAGCGCGGCATCCCCGGCACGGAGGCCAACCTGACCGAGGACATGCTCGACGCCTGAGGCTGTGGGAGGCGCGGGCGCACGCTCATCGCTCGGGCCCTTCGACCGTGAGGGACGTGCGACGCCCGACGAGGCGGCCGGGCGTCGGCGCCGTGCTGCGTCCCGTGACGCGGGAGACGGTCGACGATGCGGCGTGTCCATGACGGCGGCGTCGGTTTGAATGGCGGCATGACGATCTTCGGCTTCCACGCCTCGCACGAGCAGATCGCCCCGAGCCGACTCCTCGCCGACGTGCAGCTCGCCGAGATCGCGGGATTCGACGCGGCGATGTGCTCCGACCACTTCGCTCCGTGGAGCTCGCGGCAGGGCCAGGCGGGGTTCACGTGGTCGTGGCTGGGGGCCGCGATGGCGTCGACGAACCTCTCGTTCGGCACGGTCTCGGCGCCGGGGATGCGCTACCACCCGGCGATCCTCGCGCAGGCGTCGGCGACGCTCACCGAGATGTTCCCCGGCCGGTTCTGGATGTGCCTCGGCACGGGCCAATGGATGAACGAGCACATCGCGGGCGAGCGGTGGCCCAGCAAGGACGAGCGCGACGCCCGGCTCATGGAGTGCGTCGACATCGTCCGGCGCCTGCACCGCGGCGAGACGGTCACGCACCGGGGCCTCGTCACGGTGGAGAACGCCAAGCTGTGGACCTTGCCGGCCGAGCCGCCGCTGCTGTTCCAGCCGACCCTCTCTGAGGGCTCCGCGGCCCGCGGCGCGACGTGGGCCGACGGCATCGTGACGATCAACCAGCCGCCCGAGCGACTGCGCCGCATCGTCGACGCCTACCGCGACGCGGGCGGCGACGGCGAGCTCGTCCTGCAGGTCCACGTGTCGTGGGCGCCCACGTCGGAGGAGGCGTGGGCGATCGCCCGCGACCAGTGGAGCAGCAACGTGTGGAGCACGGTCACGGCCACGGACGTGACGACCGCCCACCTCGAGGACGTGAGCCGCGGAGCCACCGACGAGATGATCGGGCGCGCCTGCCTCGTCGACCACGACCTCGGGGGCCTCACCGCCCGCATCCGCGAGCTCGTCGACCTGGGCGGGTTCGACCGCGTCTACCTGCACCACGTCGGGCAGGAACAGCGACCCTGGATCGAGGCCGCCGGCGAGCACGTCCTGCCGGACCTGCGCTGACCGACTGCGCCGACCGGCCGGCTCGTTCACGCCCACCGACCCCACCCGCACCACGAGGAGAGCACATGCGCATCACCGACACGAGTGACATGTGGTGGAAGAACGCCGTCATCTACAGCCTGGACGTCGAGACGTTCCAGGACGGCAGCGGGGACGGCGTCGGTGACTTCGCCGGCCTCGCCCGCCGCATCGACTACCTGGCCGAACTGGGCGTGACGTGCCTGTGGCTCATGCCGTTCTACCCCTCGCCCGACGAGGACGACGGCTACGACATCACCGACTACTACGGCGTCGACCCGCGGCTCGGGACGCTGGGCGACTTCGTCGAGGTGACCCGCACGGCCCACGACCGCGGCATGCGCGTCATCGTCGACCTCGTCCTCAACCACACCTCGGACGAGCACCCGTGGTTCAAGGAGTCCCGCAAGAGCACGGACAACCCGTACCGCGACTGGTACGTGTGGCGCGACACCGACCCCGGTGACACCTCCGACAAGGTCGTGTTCCCCGACGAGGAGGACTCGATCTGGGAGAAGGACGACAAGACGGGGGAGTGGTACCTGCACAACTTCTACCGGTTCCAGCCCGACCTCAACATCGCCAACCCGGCGGTGCGCGAGGAGATCGCACGCATCATCGGGTTCTGGACCCAGCTCGGCGTCGACGGGTTCCGGGTGGACGCGGTGCCGTTCATCCTCGAGACGACGGGCTACACGGGGGAGGAGAAGAAGGAGCTCGGCGACCCGATGGACTTCCTCCGCGAGACGTGCGCCCTGCTGCGGCGCCGCACGGGGGACGGGATCCTGCTCGGCGAGGTCAACGTGCCCTACGAGGACCAGTACGAGTTCTTCGGCGCCGAGCGCGGCGACGGCCTGGCGCTGCAGTTCGACTTCATCGGCATGCAGAAGATCTACCTCGCCATGGCCCGCCACGACGCCCGCCCGATCGTCGAGTCGCTCGAGAAGCGGGCGAGCTTCCCCCTGGCCCGGCAGACGCAGTGGGCCAACTTCCTGCGCAACCACGACGAGCTCACGCTCGACAAGCTCACCGACTCCGAGCGACGGGAGGTGTTCGACGCGTTCGGTCCACAGGAGAACATGCAGGTCTACGATCGCGGCCTCAAGCGCCGCCTGCCCCCGATGCTCGACGGCGACCCGCGCCGCATCCGCATGGCGTACTCGCTGCTGTTCTCGCTGCCCGGCACCCCGTCGATCTTCTACGGCGAGGAGATCGGCATGGGCGAGAACCTCGCCGAGGAGGGTCGGATGGCGGTCCGCACCCCGATGCAGTGGACGTCGGAGGAGGGCGCGGGCTTCTCCAACGCGCCCCGTCGCCGCTGGGTCGCGCCGTTCCCCGACGGCGGGTACGCCCCGGACCACGTCAACGTCGCGGATCAGCGCCCCGATCCGGAGTCGCTGTACGGGTTCGTCCGCACCCTGATCTTCCTGCACCGTCGCCACCCCGAGCTCGGCTGGGCGCCCACCGAGGTCGTCGACGTCGGCGACCCCGCGGTGCTCGTCCTCGCGGCCCGCGGCGAGGACGCGATCGTCGTCACGGTGCACAACCTGAGCCCCGAGGGGCGCACCGTCTCCGTGTCCGTCCCGCGGGTGGAGCCCGACTCCCGACTCGTCGACCTGTGGGAACAGGAGCCGCTGCCCGTCGACCCGAAGAAGCGGTTCGAGGTCCAGCTCGACGGCTACGGGTGCCGCTGGTTCCGCATCCAGAGCCAGGCCGACACCCGCCTCTACTGACGTCGGAGCGGCACCGGCCGCCCGCCCACGCCTCGGGCACCACGCCCCGGCACCACGCCCCGGGCACCATGCCCCGGGCACGAGAAAGCCCTCCCCGACCTCGATCGGGGAGGGCTTTCGCGGCGTCGGGGAGGAACGGCTCAGGCGTCGGTCGGCGCCGTGTCGTCCCGCTCCTCGTCCTCGACGGGGCCGTCGAGGTACCGGCCCGCCTCGTAGTCGTAGTCGACGGGGTCGCCGTGCTCGTCACGGCGCTGGTACCACTCCGTCATCGCTCGCGTGTCGGAGTCGATGTCGTCGCCGGCGCCGGCCCCCTCGGGCGCGACGGCCACGGCGAGGACGAACCGGTCGCCGTAGCGGCGCACACCCTCCCGCACGGCGAGGCCCACGGCCTTGTCGGCGTACGCGCGGCGCAGCACGACCGGGTCGGTACGCAGATCCAGGGCGAACGCGACCATCATCGCGACCATCGCGACGGCGAACGGCAGGGCCGAGACGACGATGAGGTTCTGCATGCCGGTGAGCGCCTCCTGGCCACCCGCGAGGATCATCACGACGGCGATCGCCGAGAGGAACAGGCCGAGGAGGACGACGATCCCCGCGCTCGGGTGAGGACGACCACGCTGGCTGAGGCTCCCCATGACGACCGAGGCGGAGTCGGCGCTCGTGACGAAGAAGACGGTGAGCATGAAGAGCACGACGAACGGCGTGACCTGCGCGAACGGGAGGGCGTCGAGGAGGATGAAGAGCGCGTCCTGCGCGTTCGGAGCGGACGCGACGTCGGCGGCGCCGGACTCCTGCATCCACATCGACGTGCCTCCGTACACGCAGAACGACAGCAGGCACACGAGCGACGGCACGATGATGACGACCGTGACGAACTCGCGCAGCGTGCGACCGCGGGAGATCTTCGCGACGAACATGCCGACGAACGGCGACCACGACACCCACCACGCCCAGTAGAAGATCGTCCACGTGCGGAGGAACGCGGCCTCCTTCTCGCCGTAGGACGCCGAGTACGCGATGAGGCCGAGGGTCTGGCCCAGGTAGTCGGCGACGACGGAGGGGGTGAGGTTCGCGAGGAACAGCGTGGGGCCCGCGACGAAGACGAAGAACGCGGTGAGCACGGCGACCGTCATGTTGATGTTCGACAGGTAGCGGATGCCGCGGTCGATCCCGCTCACCGCCGAGGCGACGAACGCGACGGTGAGGAACGCGACGATCGCGATGAGCATGCCGTTGCCGACGCGCCCGATGCCCGTGACGACCTGGAGCCCCCGCCCTATCTGGAGGGCACCGATGCCGAGCGCGGCTGCCGTGCCGAAGAGCGTGGCGATGATCGCGAACACGTCGATGAGGCGGCCGGGCAGGCCCTGCGCCCCACGCCGGCCGATGAGCGGCTCGAAGATCGAACTCATGAGGACGGTGCGACCCCGCCGGTAGGCGCCGTACGCGACCGTCGCGCCGACGAGGGCGTACATCGCCCACGCCTGCGGGCCCCAGTGGAAGACCGTCTGGACGAGGGCCTGGTGCATCGCGCGACGCGTTTCCGGGTCGGCCGTGCCGGGCGCCGGTTCGAGGTAGTACTGCATCGGCTCGTACGGGCCGAAGAACAGCAACCCGATGCCCATGCCGGCCGCGAAGAGCATCGACACCCAGGAGACGGTCGAGAACTCCGGCTCCTCCCCGTCGAGGCCGAGCGGGATCGTGCCGTACCGGCTGAACCCGATGAAGAGGAGGGAGAAGAGGACGACGGCGGCGAGACCGCTGAAGAACC
The DNA here is from genome assembly GCF_000247995.1 of Mobilicoccus pelagius NBRC 104925. Taxonomy (GTDB): domain Bacteria; phylum Actinomycetota; class Actinomycetes; order Actinomycetales; family Dermatophilaceae; genus Mobilicoccus; species Mobilicoccus pelagius. Next base: position 114,740 of record NZ_BAFE01000073.1, on the reverse strand, counting down.
AGCCGAAGTACGTCGTCACCCAGACGATCGCCGCCTCGGACCCGCGGGAGAGCCCCTGCGGATCGAGGACCCCCCACGTGACGAACGCGAGGATGCTCGCCGCGACGAGCCTGACGACGACCTTGTCGGTGCGGTAGTCGTACCGCTGCTCGTCGACCGACACGCCGGGCACGAGCACGGGGTGGATGCCGTGCGGATAGGCCCCCGCCATCGACGTCTGGCGGAGGAAGTTCGTCGCGGAGCGGCGCCAGCCGAGAGGAGTCGCCGGGCGTCGGCCGGGGGCGGGGACGCCGACGGGGGAGGGGGATGGCGCGGCGCCGGCCGTCCCGGGCGAGGTGGAGCGCGGAGGACGTGGCTCGTCGGCTCGGGTGCTCATGACCCGTCAACATATGGGGCTCGGCCCGCCCCACCGGCCCGGACCACGCACAACCACCTCGGCGCCCCGCGCCCGGCCATCCCTGCAGGGCACGCCGAGAAGGGACTTTCGGGCCCCACGAGTGGAAGGACCAGTGGGTATCGCCTAGGGTCGAAGTGTCGTACGAAGGCGTGCGACCTCCGTCCCCGACGTCTCCGCCGCGGCGCCCCCGGTGCCGGCCCGGTGACGCGAGGTCGAGAACGCAATCCCTGAACCATTACAGGAAGGCCTCACCGTGACCGTTCGCGTAGGTATCAATGGCTTCGGCCGTATCGGACGTAACTTCTTCCGGGCCGTCGTCGCCTCCGGCGCCGACGTCGAGATCGTCGCCGTCAACGACCTGACCGACAACAAGACGCTGGCGCACCTGCTCAAGTACGACTCGATCCTCGGCCGCTTCCCGGGCGAGGTCACGTACGACGAGCAGTCCATCACGGTCGACGGCAAGAAGATCCTCGCCTTCGCCGAGAAGGACCCGGCCCAGCTTCCCTGGGGCGAGCACAACGTCGACATCGTCGTCGAGTCGACCGGCTTCTTCACCGATGCCACCAAGGCCAAGGCCCACGTCGACGCCGGCGCCAAGAAGGTCATCATCTCCGCCCCGGCGAAGAACGAGGACATCACCATCGTCATGGGCGTCAACGACGAGAAGTACGACGGCTCGCAGACGGTCATCTCCAACGCGTCCTGCACGACGAACTGCCTCGCCCCCATGGCCAAGGCCCTCAACGACGGCCTCGGCATCGAGCGCGGCCTCATGACGACGATCCACGCGTACACGCAGGACCAGAACCTGCAGGACGGCCCGCACAAGGACCTCCGTCGTTCGCGCGCCGCCGCCCTCAACATGGTCCCCACGACGACGGGTGCGGCCAAGGCCGTCGCCCTCGTCCTCCCCGAGCTCAAGGGCAAGCTCGACGGCTACGCCATGCGCGTGCCCACGCCCACCGGCTCCGCCACCGACCTCACCTTCGAGGCGTCCCGTGAGACCACCGTCGAGGAGGTCAACGAGATCATCAAGAAGGCCGCCGAGGGCGTCATGAAGGGCAAGCTCGTCTACACCGAGGACCCGATCGTCTCCAAGGACATCGAGACCGACCCGGCCTCCTGCATCTTCGACGCCGGCCTCACCAAGGTCATCGGCACCACGGTCAAGGTGCTCGGCTGGTACGACAACGAGTGGGGCTACTCGAACCGCCTCGTCGACCTCACGGTCCTCGTCGGTTCCAAGCTCTGAGCATCCGGCCCTGAGCCGAGCATGACTCACCGCCGACGCCGGGCGGCCGGACTCCCGGTCGCCCGGCGTCGGCGTCTCCCCACGTAGCCCGCACCACCCGTCGGCGGGGAGCCTCGCCGGCGCACGTCTCACCCCTGCACAGGAGCAGTCCATGAAGACGATCGACAACCTCCTCGCCGAGGACCTCCACGGCAAGACCGTTCTCGTCCGCAGCGATCTCAACGTCCCGCTCGACGAGAACCGCACCATCACCGACGACGGCCGCGTGCGCGCCTCCGTCCCCACGCTCAAGAAGCTCAGCGACGCGGGCGCCAAGGTCGTCGTCGTCGCCCACCTCGGCCGCCCCAAGGGCGCCCCGGAGGACAGGTACTCCCTGCGTCCCGTCGTCGGGCGTCTCTCCGAGCTTCTCGGCAAGGACGTCGCGTTCGCCGAGGACACCGTGGGGGAATCGGCCAAGTCGGTCGTCGCGGGCCTGAAGGACGGCGACGTCGCCCTCCTCGAGAACCTTCGCTTCAACCCCGGTGAGACAAGCAAGGACGAGTCCGAGCGCGGCGCCTTCGCCGACGAGCTCGCCTCCCTCGCCGACGCGTTCGTCTCCGACGGCTTCGGCGTCGTCCACCGAAAGCAGGCGTCGGTCTACGACGTCGCGACACGCCTCCCGCACTACGCCGGTGGCCTGGTCGGTGCCGAGGTCGAGGTGCTCAAGCGCCTCACCGAGGAGCCGAAGCGCCCCTACGCCGTCGTCCTCGGCGGCGCCAAGGTCGCCGACAAGCTCGCCGTCATCGAGAACCTCATGAAGACCGCCGACCGCCTCCTCATCGGTGGCGGCATGGCGTACACGTTCCTCAAGGCCCAGGGGCACGAGGTCGGCACGAGCCTCCTCGACGCCGAGAAGGTCGACACGTGCAAGAAGTTCCTCGACGACGCGCAGGCCAACGGCGTCGAGATCGTCCTTCCCGTCGACACGGTCATCGCACCCGAGTTCTCCGCTGACGTCGACACCGAGGTCGTCCCCTCCGACGCGATCCCGGCCGACGAGATGGGCCTCGACATCGGCCCGAAGAGCCGTGAGCTGTTCGCGAGCAAGCTCGCCGACTGCAAGACCGTCTTCTGGAACGGCCCGATGGGCGCGTTCGAGATGGCCCCTTACGCCGAGGGCACGAAGGCCGTCGCGAAGGCCCTCGTCGACGCCACGTCGAACGGCGCCCTCACGGTCGTCGGCGGTGGCGACTCCGCCGCCGCGGTGCGCCAGCTCGGCTTCACCGACGACCAGTTCGGCCACATCTCCACCGGTGGCGGCGCGAGCCTCGAGTACCTCGAGGGCAAGAACCTGCCCGGCATCGAGATCCTCGCGGACTGACGCCCGCCCCCACATCCACCGATTTCTCCCGAGAGGACGAACATGGCTTCGCGTACCCCGCTCATGGCGGGCAACTGGAAGATGAACCTCGACCACCTGCAGGCGACCCAGCTCGTGCAGAAGCTCGACTGGTCGCTCAAGGACGCCGAGCACGACTTCGCCAAGGTCGAGGTGGCGGTCTGCCCGCCGTTCACCGCCCTCCGCACGGTGCAGACACTCGTCGAGGGCGACAAGCTCCAGATCGTCTACGGCGCGCAGGACATCTCCGAGCACGACGAGGGCGCCTACACCGGTGAGGTGTCCGGCTCGATGCTCGCCAAGCTCGGCTGCACCTACGCGATCATCGGCCACAGCGAGCGCCGCGAGTACCACGCCGAGTCCGACGAGCTCCTCAACCGCAAGGTCCAGGCGGCCTACAAGCACGGCCTCACCCCGATCCTCTGCTGCGGCGAAGCCCTCGAGGTCCGCAAGGCCGGCAAGCAGGTCGAGCACGTCCTCGCGCAGATCGAGGCCGACCTCGCGGGCATCCCCGCCGAGCAGGTCAAGAGCATCGTCATCGCCTACGAGCCCATCTGGGCCATCGGCACCGGCGAGGTCGCCACGCCCGAGGACGCCCAGGAGGTCTGCGGCGCGATCCGCGGCAAGCTCGCCGAGCTGTACGGCCAGGCGACCGCCGACGGCATCCGCATCCTCTACGGCGGCTCCGTCAAGTCCTCGAACGTCGCCGACATCATGGTCAAGCCCGACGTCGACGGTGCGCTCGTGGGCGGCGCGTCGCTCAAGCCCGAGGAGTTCGCGAAGATCTGCGGCTTCGACAAGAACTGAGTCACCGCGGGCCCCGGCCCTGCAGCGACGTCGACGGGACGCCCGGTCCGCCTGCCCCCTCACGGGGCTCGCAGCCGGGCGTTCCGGCGTCCCAGGGCGGCCTCGGGTACTCTGGAAGGGCGCTCGGGGACGCAGCACGTCGCCCGCGCCCGTCAGACACCCCCGCACAGAACAGGTCGAACACCGTGGACATCCTGAAGATCGCGCTCGAGGTGTTCCTCGCCGTCACCGGTGTCTTCCTCGTGTTCCTCATCCTCGCCCACAAGGGCAAGGGCGGCGGCATGTCCGACATGTTCGGTGGCGCCATGTCGAGCACGATGGGTGGCTCCTCGGTCGCCGAGCGCAACCTCAACCGCATCACCGTCGGCATGGCCCTCGTGTGGCTCGCCGCCATCGTCGGCCTCGGCCTCGTCGTGAGGTTCCAGGGCTGACCCCGTCGGACGTACCAGAGAGCCCGAGCCGGTGTCCGGCTCGGGCTCTCTCCTGTTCGTCCCCGGGTGGTGCGGCGTCAGTCCTGCGCGCGCGGCACCCCGGCTCGTTCCCGCAGCCGTCGCGCGAGTGCCCGGGAGGCGTCGGGGGAGGGGGCGGTGCCCTTCTCGACGGCCTCCTTCGCGGGGAGCGCGGCGCCCTCGAGGAGAGGGATGCCGCGGTGCAGTGTGCGGGCGTACACGTCGTCCTCCCCGAGGTGGGAGAGTTCGTCGGCGAGGCACTCCGCCTCCTCGCGTCGGGCGACGACGAGCCGCCGCGCGGGCTGCTCGGGCTGTTCGAGCGTCGCGACCAGTCCGTCGGGGCGGACGAGGTCGACCGGCCCGCTGCGTCGGTCGAGACGCACGCTGACGAGACCCGTGCCGGCCTCGGTGCGGGCCCGCACGACGTCGCACGACAACGCGGCGCCGAGCCACGCGGCGAGGAGGTCGGCCGAGGCCGAGTCGTAGGCCCCGGTGACGCACACGCGCGTGACCGGCTCGTACGGGGGCAGGTCGAGCGCCGCGGCGAGGAGGCCCCGCCAGCGGGTCGTCCGCGTCCACACGAGGTCGCTGTCGCCCGGTGCGTACGTCGCGGCCCGCCGCCGGATCTCGTCGCTCGGCGACGGGGTGTGCTCGGCGTCGGTGATGCGGCGGCGCGCGATGCGACCGATCGGGTGCGCCGAGACGTCCTCCGGGCACTCACCGGGCCACCACGCGACGACGGGGGAGTCGGCGAGGAGGAGGGGGAGGACGACGGCCTCGCCGTGCTCGGTGAGGTCACCGCTGAGCCGCAGGACGACCATCTCACTCGCCCCGGCGTCGCCGCCGACGCGGATCTGGCCGTCGATGCGATCCTTGCCGCGTGCCGACCCACGGACGACCGCGACGATGCGCGAGGGGTGCTGGCGGGTCGCCGTCTCCGCGACGGCGAGGGCACGTTCCTCGTCCTGCGGAGTCGTGACGACGACGAGCGTGAATACCCGGCTCAGGGCCATGGCCCCGACGCCGTGCCGCAGCTCGAGGAGCTTGCGGGAGAGGTCGCCGACGGAGGTGTCGGGCATGTCGACGATCACGGGAGCCTCCAGGTGCGTCCGTCACGGGCGAGGAGTTCGTCGGCGGAGGACGGACCCCAGCTGCCGGCGGGGTACGGCTCGGGCTCGCCCGACCGCGCCCATGCGGCGGTGACGGGGTCGAGGATCCGCCAGGACGACGCGACCTCCTCGTGCCGGGGGAACAGCGGCGGGTCGCCGAGGAGCACGTCGAGGATGAGCCGTTCGTAGGCCTCCGGGCTCGACTGCATGAACGACCGGCCGTAGCCGAAGTCCATGCTCACGTCGCGGACCTCGAGAGCGGTGCCGGGGACCTTGGCACCGAACCGGAGCGTGACGCCCTCGTCCGGCTGGACGCGGATGACGACGGCGTTCGCGCCGAGCTCTTCGGTGGCGTCGTGCCCGAAGGGGTGATGCGGCGCGGGGCGGAACATCACCGCGACCTCGGTGACGCGTTTGGGGAGGCGCTTGCCGGTGCGGAGGTAGAACGGCACGCCGGCCCACCGTCGCGTGTCGACGGCGAGGGCGAGCGCGGCGAACGTCTCCGTCGTCGAGTCGGGGGCCACGCCCTCCTCCTCGGCGTACCCACCGACGGGCTCGCCGCCCTGCCATCCGGCGGCGTAGACGCCGCGGGCCGCCGCCGTGGAGACGGGCCCGGCGAGTCGGGTCGCCTCGAGGACCTTTCGCTTCTCCGCCCGCAGATGCTCGGCGTCGAAGGAGAGCGGCTCCTCCATCGCGACGAGCGCGAGGAGCTGGAGGAGGTGGTTCTGGATGACGTCGCGTGCGGCGCCGATGCCGTCGTAGTACCCGGCGCGGCCACCGATGCCCATGTCCTCGGCCATGGTGATCTGGACGTGGTCGACGTGGTTTCCGTTCCAGATCGGTTCGAACATCTCGTTGGCGAACCGCAGGGCGAGGATGTTCTGGACGGTCTCCTTGCCGAGGTAGTGGTCGATCCGGAAGATCGAGTCGGCGGGGAACACGCCCTCGACGATGCGGTTGAGCTCCTGCGCGCTGCGGAGGTCGTGACCGAACGGCTTCTCGATGACGACGCGCCGCCACGACTCCGGGTGTGCCCCGCGGGCGTCGCCGTCAGCGAGGCCGCTGCGCTGGATCTGCCGACACACGTCGGGGAACGCGTCCGGCGGGATCGAGAGGTAGAAGGCGTGGTTGCCGCCCGTTCCGCGCTTCTCGTCGAGCTCCGCGAGGAGGTCGGCGAGGTGGTCGAACGCCGCGTCGTCGTCGAACGAGCCGGAGACGAACCGGAGTCCGTCGACGAGCTCGCTCCACACCTCCTCGCCGAAGGGTGTGCGGGCGTGGGCGGTGACGGCTTCCCGGACGTACTCGGCGAAATCGGCGTCGTTCCAGTCGCGACGGCCGAACCCGACGAGGGAGAAGCCCGGCGGGAGCAGACCACGGCTCGCGAGATCGTAGATCGCGGGGAGCAGCTTCTTGCGGGCGAGGTCGCCGGTGACGCCGAAGAGCACGACCGCGCACGGCCCGGCGATCCGCGGGAGCCGCAGGTCGTCGGGCGCGCGCAGCGGGTTGTGCTCCCGCGTGATGGGGGCCGGGTTCACTCGCCCTTCTCCAGGGCACGCTGCACCGTGCCGGTGAGCTCGCCCCAGGAGCCGACGAACTTCTCGACGCCCTCCCGTTCGAGCTTGGCGATGACCTCGGGGTAGGAGATGCCCAGGCGCTCGAGATCGTCGAGGACGGCCTCTGACTCCTCGGCGCGGCCGGTGACGGTGTCGCCCGCGACCTCGCCGTGGTCGGCGAACGCCTCGAGGGTCGCCGCGGGCATCGTGTTGACGACGTCCTCGGTGACGAGCCCCGTGAGGTACATCGTGTCGGGGTAGTCGGGGTCCTTGACCCCGGTCGACGCCCAGAGCGGACGCTGCAGGTGGGCGCCGTCGTCGGCGAGGGTGCGCCAACGGGGCGTGTCGCGTACGGACTCGAATGCCCGGTGGGCGAGGCGCGCGTTGGCGAGGGCGGCCTTGCCCTTGAGGGCGAGGGCCTCCTCCGACCCGATCGCGTCGAGCCGGGCGTCGACGTCGGTGTCGAGGCGGGAGACGAAGAACGACGCGACCGAGTGGATCGTCGAGAGGTCGACACCGTGCTCCCGGGCCTGCTCGAGACCTGTGAGGAACGCGTTGAGCACGCCGCGGTACCGGTCGACCGAGAAGATCAACGTGACGTTGACGCTGATGCCCTTGGCGAGCACCTGGCTGATGGCGGGCAGCCCCTCGTCGGTGGCGGGGATCTTGACCAGGAGGTTGGGTCGGTCGACGGTGCGCCACAGGAGCTCGGCGCTCTCGACGGTGCCCGCGGTGTCGTGTGCGAGGCCGGGGTCGACCTCGATCGAGACGCGGCCGTCGACGCCACCGGTGGCCTCGTAGACCGGCATGAACACGTCGCACGCGTCGCGGACGTCGTCGGTCGTGAGGGTGAGGATCGCCTCGTCGACGCTCGCGCCGTTCTTCGACAGCTCGGCGACCTGGTCGGCGTAGGCCTCACCGTCGGCGAGGGCCGTCGCGAAGATCGTCGGGTTCGTCGTCACACCGACGACGGAGTACTCCTCGACGAGACGCGCGAGGCGTCCCGAGGAGATGAGCTCGCGGTTGAGGTCGTCGAGCCAGATGGAAACGCCGGCCTCGGAGAGGGCGGCCAGGCGGGGGTTGGCGCTCACTTCTCGGTCCCTTCGTCGTTGGCGATCCGCGCGTCCGTGCCGACACGGGCGCCGCGGCGGGCGTCCTCGATGGAGTCCTTGGCGGCGTCGACGACGGCGGTGGAGGTGAAGCCGAACTCCTCGAACAGGACCTCCCCGGCGGCGGAGGCGCCGAAGTGGTCGATGCCGATGACGCGACCGGCGTCCCCGACGAAGCGGTACCACGTCATCGGGTGCCCGGCCTCGACGGCGACGCGGGCGCGGACGGTCGGGGGGAGGACGCTCTCTCGGTACTCCTGCGGCTGCTCCATGAACCACTCGACGCACGGCATCGAGACGACGCGCGCGGCGACGTCGATCTCCGCGAGTTCCTCGCGGGCGGCGAGGGCGAGGGAGACCTCGGAGCCGCTCGCGATGAGGAGGACGTCGGGGGTGCCGTCGGTGTCGGCGAGGACATAGCCGCCCTTCGTCGTGTTCTCGGCGGCGGCGTACACGTCGCGGTCGAGGACCGGGAGGTTCTGGCGGCTGAGCGCGAGACCCGCGGGGCGGTCGTGGTTCGCGATGATCTGACGCCACGCCCAGGCCGTCTCGTTCGCGTCCGCCGGGCGGACGACGTCGAGGTGGGGAATGGCGCGCAGCGACGTGAGGTGCTCGATGGGCTGGTGCGTCGGGCCGTCCTCGCCGAGACCGACGGAGTCGTGCGTCCACACGAACGTCACGCCGAGGTCCTGGAGGGCGGCGAGACGGACTGCGGGGCGCATGTAGTCGGAGAAGATGAGGAACGTGCCGCCGTAGGGGCGCGTGAGGCCCTCGAGCGCCATGCCGTTGAGCGCCATGCCCATCGCGTTCTCACGGATGCCGAAGTGGAGGTTGCGGCCGTAGGGGCCACCGGGCCACATCTTCGTGGCGCGGCTCTCGGGCACGAAGCTCGGCTCGCCCTTCATGTCCGTGTTGTTGGACTCGGCGAGGTCGGCCGACCCGCCCCACAGCTCGGGGACGACGTCCTTGATCGCGTTGATGACCTGGCCTGAGGCCTTGCGGGTCGCCATGCCCTTGGCGTCGGTGGGGAAGACGGGCAGGGCCTGGTCGAGCCCCTCGGGCAGCTCGTGGTCGCGGATGCGGTCGAGCGTCGCGGCCGCCTCGGGGTGGGCCGAGCGCCACGCCTGGAAGCGCTCCTCCCACTCGGCGTGGGCCTTCGCACCGCGGTCGGCGACCTTACGGGCGTGGGCGAGGACCTCGGCCTCCTCGGGGAACGCGACCTCGGGGTCGAACCCGAGGAGCTTCTTCGTCGCCGCGATCTCCTCCTCGCCGAGGGCCGCCCCGTGCGACTTGCCCGTGCCCTGGAGGGACGGGGCCGGCCACGCGATGACCGTGCGGAGGATGACGAGGGTCGGCCTGCCGCTACGCTTCTCGCCTGCCTGGAGGGCGTCGTAGAGGGCGTCGACGTCCTCGACGTAGGGCTCGCCGCGCCAGTCGACGACCTCGACGTGCCACCCGTACGCCTCGTAGCGCGCCTTGACGTCCTCGCTGAAGCTGATGTCGGTGTCGTCCTCGATCGAGATGAAGTTCTGGTCGTAGATCACCGTCAGGTTGTCGAGTTCCTGGTGACCGGCGAGGGAGGAGGCCTCGGCGCTCACGCCCTCCATGAGGTCGCCGTCGGAGGCGATGACGTAGACGTGGTGGTCGAACGGGCTCTCTCCGGCGGGCGCGTCGGGGTCGAACATGCCGCGCTGACGGCGCTGGCCCATCGCCATGCCGACGGCCGTGGCGAGACCGGAGCCGAGCGGGCCCGTCGTGATCTCGACGCCGCGGGTGTGGTGCACCTCGGGGTGGCCGGGCGTCTGCGAACCGAACGTGCGCAGCGCCTTGAGGTCGTCCATCTCCATGCCGTACCCGGACAGGTAGAGCTGGAGGTACTGGGTGAGGCTGCTGTGCCCGCAGGACAGGACGAACCGGTCGCGCCCCAGCCAGTCGGGGTCGTGCGGGTCGATCGTCATGACGTTCTGGAAGAGCAGGTAGGCCAGCGGCGCGAGGCTCATCGCCGTCCCCGGGTGGCCGTTGCCGGCCTTCTGCACCGCGTCGGCCGCGAGGACGCGGACCGTGTCGACGGCGCGGACGTCGAGGTCGGTCCACCCCACCTCGCTGCAGCGGGGCGCGGGCAGGGAGGGATCGCGGTCGGTGAGCTGGTCGGTCATGGGGTCTCCTTCGCCGGAGGCGCTGGTGGGAGGGCGTGGGGGCGTCTCCCACCGGGCTCGGTGGGGCGCCTCACGCCACGGTTCCTGATACCCCACGAGCGTATCTGCCGCCGCCGACGACGGCATCGGGGCCGCCCACGCGCGGCGACGCGTCGCGCGCCTACACTGGGCCTCAGCACCCTGCCCCCGTCGGGCCCCTGCACGCGAAGGATCTGCGACCACATCGTGACCACTCTTCAGCCAGGCCGGAACTCCAGCGCCCACACTCCCACCCCGGGGCCGGGCGCAGGTGAGCCGATGCCGCGGGCGGGCCTGCGCGACTACGTCTCGCTGACGAAGCCCCGGATCATCGAACTGCTGCTCATCACGACCTTCCCCGTGATGTTCCTCGCAGAGCGCGGCGTCCCCTCGATCCCGCTCGTGCTCGCCACCCTCGTCGGCGGCACCCTCTCGGCGGCGTGCGCGAACGTGTTCAACTGCATCATCGACCGCGACGTCGACCGCCTCATGCACCGCACGGAGGGTCGCCCCCTCGCCACCGGCGTCATGCCGGTGCGCAACGCGGTGATCTTCGGCGTCGTCCTCGGCGTCGCCTCGGTGCTCGTGCTCGGGCTGCTCGTCAACGAGTTGTCGGCGGCCCTGTCGTTCGGCGCGATCCTGCTCTACGTCGTCTTCTACACGATCGTCCTCAAGCGCCGCACGGCGCAGAACATCGTGTGGGGCGGCATCGCGGGCTGCATGCCCGTCCTCATCGGCTGGTCGGCCGTGACGAACTCCCTCGCCTGGGCGCCGTTCGTCCTCTTCCTCGTCGTGTTCTTCTGGACGCCACCGCACTACTGGCCGCTCTCGATGCGCTTCAAGGACGACTACGCCGCTGCCGGCATCCCGATGCTGCCCGTCGTCGCGGAGGACACGGGCGTCGCGAAGCAGTGCGTCGCGTACGCGTGGGCCACCGTCCTCGCCTCCCTCGCGCTCATCCCGCTCGCACCGATGGGCTGGATCTACACCGTCGTCGCCGTCGTCACGGGTGGCGTGTTCGTCCGTGAGGCGCACACGCTCCTCGGACGCGCGAAGGACCCGGCGAACACCACCCTCGCCGCCCTCCGGCCCATGCGGCTGTTCCACTACTCGATCAGCTACCTCACGCTCCTCTTCGTCGGCGTGGCCGTCGATCCGCTGGTCTACTTCCCGCTCCCCGGCCTCGGCTGAGTCGACACCGCAGGGAACACGCGAGAGCCCCCCGCCGCCCGGACCTCCGGCGCGCCGGGGCTCTCCCACGTCCGGGTGTGGCCACAGGTGCGACGCGGCCCACCGAGTCCCACCACCCGGGGATGGGGAAGGAAGGGGCCGTCGCCCCGTGACCGGGCGGGGGCTCGCACCGTGGCGGACTGCTCGGGCCGCAGCCGGTCCGGGTTCCTCGGCGAGGCCCTGGCCACGGACTTCGAGGGTCCACGGCACCACGGGAAGTCGAGTCGTCATGTCTCGATCTGCGGCGCTGTGCGACGTGCCGGACCTGCCGCCCCCTCCGGCGGTGGGAGGGACACCTCGTCGCCCTCGGCGCATCCGGTGCACCGCTCCCGTGGCGCGGACCCCACCGGCCCGAAGACGAGAAACGCCCCGCACACCGGGTGGTGTGCGGGGCGTTCGGGTCGTCGGGATCTCAGCGCCGCCGGGCGGTGAGGACTCCCTGGGTGAGGAACACGACGAAGAGCGCCGACAGGAGCAGGTGGACGGCGACGAGGGCGATGGGGCGCCCCGTGAAGTACTGGACGTAGCCGACGACGCCCTGGAGGAGTGAGAGGCCGAGGGTCCAGTCCCAGGCGCGACGGAACGGGACGGGCACCTCGACGAGGCGACTCACGACGACGAGCGCCACCGAGAGGCCGAGGAAGAGCATCACCGCGTCGGCGTGGAGCCAGCTCGTCGCGTGCGGGTCGAAACCGAACCGCACGTTCGCCATCGAGTCGCCGGAGTGCGGGCCCGAGCCCGTGACCGCCGTGCCGAGGACGCAGACGACGGCGCCGACCCCCGCGGTCACCCACGCGAGACGCTGGGCGGCGTGCGGCACGACCCGCTGCGGCGTCGTGTCGCCTTCGCGGTACCGGTACAGGAGGTACGTGCCGTTCGAGACGAGGAACAGCGAGATGAGGAAGTGCGGCGAGACCGTCTTGGGGTCGAGGTGGGCGAGGACGATGATCCCGCCGAGCACCGCCTGCACGACGACGCCGAGGAGGGGGATCGCGCAGTCGACGACGAACCGCCGACGCGTGTTCCAGAACCGCATGACGGCGACGACGAGCACCCACAGGGCGATGACGCCGAGCACCGGCGTGATCATCCGGTTGCCGAACTCGATGAACTTGTGGAACCCCTCGGTCTGCTGCCCCGTGGGCACGATCGATCCCGGCGTGCACTCCGGCCACGTCGGGCAGCCGAGGCCCGATCCGGTGAGGCGGACGAGGCCGCCGGTGAGGATGATCGCGATGTTGCCGACGAGGTTCGCCATGAGGGCGATCCACATCCAGTCGCGTGCACCGCGCGGGGGTGCGACGACGTCGGCGGGGGTCTGGACGGGGCTACCGGGGGTCGAGGTCGTGCTCACGCGGCCACCCTATCCCCGGATCCCGTGACCGACCCCGCCGTCCGGGGGACGGGCCCTTCCGTCCGACACGCGGGCCGGAACCCGTTCGACGACGACGGCGCCGGGGACGCCCGAGCGGGGAGGGCGCGGCTCAGTCGCTCCAGCGGAAGAAGCGGGCGGCGAGGACGCTCGCGACGACGCCCCACACGAGGAGGACGAGCATCGGCGCGAGGGGGATCGTGCCGTGGAGCATTGCGGCCCGCGTCGCATCGCCGAGGGCGCCCGAGGGCAGCCACGCCGCGAGACGTTCGAGGCCTCCGGGTAGGACGTGCGGCGGGATGACGATGCCACCGATGCCGAGAAGGAGGACCCACACGAGGTTCGCGAGGGCGAGCACGGCCTCGGCCCGCAGCGTGCCGGCGAGGAGGAGCGCGAGTGCGACGAACACCCACGCGCCGACGACGAGGACGGGCACGGCGAGGAGGAGGTGCCCGGGGTGGGGCCGCCATCCCAGGGTCGCGCCGATGCCGCCGAGCACGACGGACTGGATGACGAGGACGACGAGCACCGCGAGGGCCTTCGCCGCGAGGAGACCGCCCCGCCCGAGCGGCGTCGTGCCGAGCAGCCGCAGGACCCCGTAACGCCGGTCGAATCCCGTCGAGATCGCCTGACCCGTGAACGCGGTCGAGATGACCGCGAGGCCGAGGACGCCCGCCATCGCGAGGTCGAGCCGGTGCGGGCCGTCGAACCCGGGCACGGGCGCGTAGAGGAGGGCGAAGAGCGTGAGCGCGGGCAGGACGATCGCGACGAGGAGCTGCTCGCCGTTGCGGAGCAGCGTGGAGGCCTCGAACCGTGCCTGTGTGAGGACGCGGGCACCGGTGGGGGCCGCGGCGCCACCCGGTGCGCGAAGGGTGGTGCTCATCGGTGACCTCCGTCGTGGTGGGCGCCCGGACGGGTGAGGGTGAAGTACGTCTCCTCGAGGCCACGCCCGTCCGCGACCTCGGCGACGGTGCCGGTCGCGACGGCGTGACCGTCGGCGACGACGACGAGGTCGTCGGCGAGACGCTCGGCCTCCTCGAAGGAGTGGGTGGTGAGGACGACGCATGCGCCGGCCGCGGCGACCTCGCGCACGAGTTCCCACACGTCGAGGCGAGCGTGGGGGTCGAGCCCGGCGGACGGCTCGTCGAGGAACGCGACCCTCGGGCGGCCGACGAGTGCCGCGGCGAGGGCGACGCGCTGGCGCTGCCCACCCGAGAGGCGCCGGACGCTCGTGTGCTCGAAGTCGCGGATGCCGAGGCGCCCGGTGAGGTCGTCGAGCGGCCACGGGTCGGCGTAGAGGCGGGCGAGGTGGGGGATGAGCCGCGCCGGAGTGCTCGTGTTGGACAGACCGCCGTCCTGGAGCATGACGCCGACGGCGGCGCGATGGTCCGGCCCGGCGCCCCACGGGTCGACGCCGAGGACGCGTGCCTCACCGGCATCGGGGCGCAGCAGCCCCTCGAGGCAGGCGACGGTCGTCGTCTTGCCCGCACCGTTGGGACCGAGGACGGCGGTGATGCGCCCGAGGTGGGCCCCCCACGTCATGCCGTGCACGGCGCGCACGTCCCCGAAGTGCTTGTCGAGCCCCCGTACCGACACCGCGGCCTCACCGGCCTCACCGGTGGCGCCGGGGACGGGGTGTCGGGACTCGTCGGGCTGAGGGACGTCGTCGCGCGGACGGCCTGGGGGGAGCGGCATGGCGCGAGTCTAGGACGCGCCTCCGACACCCCCGGCGGCGCGCGTACGTACGCGAGGGGCGAGGGGCGGGGGGGTGCCTGCGTGGCCAGGAGGACGCCGGCCTTCGGCTGCGGTCGCGTCCACGAACCGGCCGGAACCCACCCCCGGAGACAGGCTCCGACGAATTAGGTAAGATGACCGTTGTGTTTATCGAGGGTCGGACGTCCGCCGCGTCGAGGAGCCGTGTCTCCACCGACGGCGATGCCCGTACGCGTGACGTCGTGCTGCGACGGGTCTCCGAACTTGGCCCCGTCACTGCGGCGCGTCTCGCCGAGGTCCTCGCCATAACGACGGCCGGGGTGCGACGCCATCTCGAGGCCCTCGCCCAGGACGGGCTCATCGCAACCTCCGACGTCACCCCCGCCAAGCGTGGACGCGGCCGCCCCGCACGGGCGTTCGTCGTCACCCCCGAGGGGCACAACCGCCTCTCCACCGGTTACGGCGACGTCGCCACCGACGCGCTGCAGTTCCTCGCCGACCGTCTCGGGCAGGACGCCGTCGCCGACTTCGCTCGCGCCCGCCTCGCCGTCCTCGAGGGCCGGTATGCGCCGGTCGTCGAGGCCGCGGGGGAGGACCTCGACGCCCGCGCCCAGGCACTCGCCACCGCCCTCGCCGCCGACGGTTATGCTGCCTCGGCCCGTCCGGTCGGCCCGTCCGGCCTGGGGCTGCAGCTGTGCCAGGGTCACTGCCCCATGCCGGAGGTCGCGACGCGGTTCCCGCAGTTCTGCGAGGAGGAGACCGAGGTCTTCGCCCGCCTGCTCGGGGTCCACGTGCAGCGTCTCGCCACCCTCGCCGGCGGGGAGCACGTGTGCACGACGTTCGTCCCGCGCGAACCCGTCGTCCTCGGGACGCCGGGCCGCGCGCCCGCGAGCACGGCCGCACCCCCACCGGCGTCGACCCGCACGACACCGACCGGCACCACACGCACCAGCACGAGACACACGAGCACGAACACCGACCACTGCGCCCACGGGCACGACGAAGGGAGCGCCACATGAGCACGATCGAGGAGCTCAACCCGGGCCTGAAGGACCTCGGACGCTACGAGTACGGCTGGGCCGACAAGGACGTCGCGGGAGCCTCCGCGCGTCGCGGCCTCAACACCGAGGTCGTCGAGGACATCTCGGGGCGCAAGGACGAACCGGAGTGGATGCGCGAGCTGCGCCTCAAGTCGCTCCGCCTGTTCGACAAGAAGCCCATGCCGCACTGGGGCAGCGATCTCTCCGGCATCGACTTCCAGAACATCAAGTACTTCGTCCGGTCCACGGAGAAGCAGGCGACGTCCTGGGACGAGTTGCCCGAGGACATCAAGGCCACGTACGACAAGCTCGGCATCCCGGAGGCGGAGAAGCAGCGCCTCATCGCCGGTGTCGCCGCCCAGTACGAGTCGGAGGTCGTCTACCACCAGATCCGCGAGGACCTGGAGGAGAAGGGCGTCATCTTCGTCGACACGGACTCCGGTCTGCGTGAGCACGAGGAGCTCTTCCGCGAGTACTTCGGCACCGTGATTCCCCCGGGGGACAACAAGTTTGCGTCGCTCAACACCGCGGTGTGGTCGGGCGGCTCGTTCATCTACGTCCCGCCGGGCGTCCACGTCGACATCCCGCTCCAGGCCTACTTCCGCATCAACACGGAGAACATGGGCCAGTTCGAGCGGACGCTCATCATCGCCGACGAGGACTCCTACGTGCACTACGTCGAGGGCTGCACGGCACCGATCTACAAGTCGGACTCGCTGCACAGCGCCGTCGTCGAGATCGTTGTCAAGAAGGGCGCCCGCGTGCGCTACACGACGATCCAGAACTGGTCGAACAACGTGTACAACCTCGTCACCAAGCGCGCCGTCTGCGAGGCCGGCGCGACGATGGAATGGGTCGACGGCAACATCGGCTCCAAGGTGACGATGAAGTATCCCGCCGTGTTCCTCCAGGGGGAGCACGCCCGCGGCGAGACCCTCTCCATCGCGTTCGCCGGTGAGGGTCAGCACCAGGACGCCGGCGCCAAGATGGTCCACAACGCCCCGCACACCTCGAGCTCCATCGTGAGCAAGTCGGTGGCGCGCGGCGGCGGCCGCACGTCCTACCGCGGACTCGTCCAGGTCGCCGAGGGCGCGACCGACTCCAAGAGCTCGGTCGTCTGCGACGCCCTGCTCGTCGACACGATCAGCCGCTCCGACACCTACCCGTACGTCGACGTCCGCGAGGACGACGTGCAGCTCGGCCACGAGGCCACGGTGTCCAAGGTGAGCGACGACCAGCTCTTCTACCTCATGTCGCGAGGCCTGAGCGAGGAGGAGGCCATGGCGATGATCGTGCGCGGGTTCGTCGAGCCGATCGCCCGTGAGCTCCCCATGGAGTATGCCCTCGAACTCAACCGCCTCATCGAGCTGCAGATGGAAGGATCCGTGGGCTGATGCCGCTCGTCGATCGCCAGACCCCCCGCCCCGAGACCGGGGAGACCTCGACGGGCATGCCCGTCGACTCCGACAAGCCGACGCTCGGCACGCCCGGCGTGACGACGGACGCCGCCCCCACGGAGATCACGGCGAACGCCGCTGCTGACGCCGTGCGTGGTGCGGTCGAGTCCACCGTCCCCGAGCAGTCGCGCGCCGAGTGGAAGACCTCCTACGAGGTCGCCGACTTCGACATGCCGACCGGCCGTGAGGAAGGGTGGCGCTTCACGCCGCTCACCCCCCTCGCACCGTTGTTCGCCGACGAGGCCGGCAGCACCGAGGTCGACGTCGCCGAGACGCTGCCCGCGGGGGTCACGTCCTCCCGCGGAACCGTGGACGACTGGAAGGCGCTCACCCCGCCCAAGCCGGCCGACCGCGTCGCCGCCGTCGCGGCGAACCGTGCCCCGTTCGCCCGCATCGTCGACGTCCCGGCCGAGACCGAGCTCGACGAGCCGATCCGCCTGCGCCTCACCGGCACCGGTGGTCTCAGCCACGGGCTCCTCGCCGTCCGCGTCGGCGCGTTCTCGAAGGCGACGATCGTCCTCGAGCACGCCGGAACCGGCACGCACGGCCAGGTCGTCACCGTCCTCGCGGGTGACGGCGCCCAGGTGAGCGTCGTCACCGTGCAGGAGTGGGACGACGACGCCGTCCACGTCGGCCAGCACGACGTCGTCGTCGGCCGTGACGCGACCGTCCGCCACGTCGCCGTGAGCCTCGGCGGTGCGCTCGTCCGCGTCTCCACGAACGCGTTCTACGCGGGCACCGGCGGCACGTTCGAGGGCCTCGGCGTCTCGTTCGCCGACGCCGGTCAGCACCTCGAGCACCGTCTCTTCGTCGACCACGAGGCACCCCGCTGCTCCTCCGACGTCCTCTACAAGAGCGCGCTCCAGGGCGAAGGCGCCCACACCGTGTGGATCGGCGACGTCCTCATCCGGGCCGCCGCCGAGGGCACCGACACCTACGAGCTCAACCGCAACCTCCTCCTCACCGACGGCGCCCGCGCCGACTCCGTCCCCAACCTCGAGATCGAGACGGGCGAGATCGCCGGTGCCGGCCACGCCTCGGCGACGGGGCGCTTCGACGACCTGCAGCTCTTCTACCTGCAGGCGCGCGGCATCCCCGAGGACGAGGCCCGTCGGCTCGTCGTGCGCGGCTTCTTCGCCGACATCGTCGAGCGGATCGGCGTCGCCGAGGTGAGCGGGCACCTCATGGAGCGCATCGAGGCCGAGCTCGCCCTGGACGGAGCGCGCGAATGAGGGAGCTCGTCTGCTCCGTCGACGACCTCACGCCCGGCCAGGCGCACCCGGCCGTCGTCGAGGGCCGCAACGTCGCGATGATCCGGCTGAAGGACGGCACGATCCACGCGATCGAGGACTCCTGCAGCCATGGCTCCGTCGCCCTCTCGGAGGGCGAGGTCTCCGACTGCTTCGTCGAGTGCTGGCTCCACGGCTCGCGCTTCGACGTCGCCACCGGCGTCCCCGCCTCCCCTCCCGCGACGGCCGCCGTCGCCGTCTATCGCGTCGAGATCGAGGGCGACGACGTCTACGTCGACGCCGCGACGCCCATCAACTTCTGACCACCCCCACCTGGAGCGAGACATGAGCGAGACCACCCGGCAGCCTTCCGTGCTGGAGATCCGCGACCTGCACGTCAGCGTCGAGACCGAGCACGGCGCGAAGGAGATCCTCAAGGGCGTCGACCTGACCATCCGGTCGGGCGAGACGCACGCCATCATGGGCCCGAACGGCTCGGGCAAGTCGACCCTGGCCTACAGCATCGCCGGCCACCCGAAGTACACGGTGACGAGCGGCACCATCACCCTCGACGGCGAGGACGTCCTCGCGATGAGCGTCGACGAGCGCGCCCGCGCGGGCGTCTTCCTCGCGATGCAGTACCCCGTCGAGGTCACCGGCGTCTCGGTGAGCAACTTCCTGCGCACCGCCAAGACGGCCGTCGACGGTGAGGCCCCCAAGCTGCGTCACTGGGTCAAGGACGTCAAGAACGTCATGGGCGACCTCAAGATGGACCCCTCGTTCGCCGAGCGCGACGTCAACGTCGGCTTCTCCGGCGGTGAGAAGAAGCGCCACGAGATCCTCCAGCTCGAGCTCCTCAAGCCGCGGTTCGCCGTGCTCGACGAGACCGACTCCGGCCTCGACGTCGACGCGCTGCGCATCGTCTCCGAGGGCGTCAACCGGGCGAAGGCCGCCAACGACATGGGCGTTCTCCTCATCACGCACTACACGCGCATCCTGCGGTACATCAAGCCCGACTTCGTCCACGTCTTCGTCGACGGCCGCGTCGCCGAGGAGGGCGGCCCGGAGCTCGCCGAACGTCTCGAGAACGAGGGCTACGACCGGTTCACGAACCAGGGCGCGACGGCGAACGTCTGATGACGGCACCTCACACCACCCCGGAGGTCGACCGCGAGGAGGCCGGTGTCCCCCCACGTCCGGCCCCCGACGCGGCGGAGATCGCCCGGCTCCGTGAGGACTTCCCGATCCTGAGCCGGACGGTGCGGGGCGGCAAGCCCCTCGTCTACCTCGACTCCGGCGCCACGGCGCAGAAGCCGCGTGCGGTGCTCGACGCCGAGCGTGACTTCTACGAGCACCACAACGCCGCGGTCCACCGGGGAGCCCACCAGCTCGCCGAGGAGGCCACCGACCTCTACGAGTCCGCCCGCGAGCGGATCGGGGAGTTCATCGGCGCCCCCGCGCAGGAGATCGTCTTCACCCGCAACGGCACCGAGGCGCTCAACCTCGTCGCCTACGCCCTCTCCAACGCGAACGCGCCCGGCGCCCTGGACGGGGTCGACCCGCTCGTCGCCGACCGGCTCCGCATCGGTCCGGGCGACGAGGTGTGCATCACGACCCTCGAGCACCACGCCAACCTCGTGCCGTGGCAGGAGTTCTGCCGCCGCACGGGCGCGACGCTCACGTGGCTCGAGATCGACGAGTCCGGCGACCTCGACCCCGAGCTGTCGGCGATCACCGAGCGCACGAAGCTCGTCGCGTTCACGCACGTGAGCAACGTCCTCGGCACCCTCGTCGACGTGCCGCGGATCGTCGCGCGCGCCAAGGAGGTCGGGGCGCTCACCGTGCTCGACGGCTGCCAGTCGGTGCCGCACATCCCCGTCGACGTCGTCGACCTCGGCGTGGACTTCATGGCCTTCACCGGCCACAAGGTCCTCGGCCCGAGCGGCATCGGCGTCCTCTGGGGCCGGTACGAACTCCTCGAGGCGATGCCCCCGTACGTCACGGGTGGCTCGATGATCGAGGTCGTCCGCATCGAGGGGTCGACGTACGCGGCCCCGCCGCAGCGGTTCGAGGCCGGCGTGCCGATGACCGCCCAGGTCATCGGGCTCGGTGCCGCCGTGGACTACCTGTCGGAGATCGGCATGGACCGGGTCGCGGCCCACGACCGCGACCTCGTCGCCTACACCCTCGAGGAGCTCGCAAAGCGTCCGTGGGTCCGGGTCCTCGGCCCGACCGACCCGCAGCGCCGCGTCGGCGCGGTCTCGTTCGTCGTCGACGGGGTGCACCCCCACGACGTCGGCCAGATCCTCGACGACTCCGGCATCGCCGTGCGCACCGGCCACCACTGCGCGTGGCCGCTGCACCGCGCGCTGCGCGTCCCCGCCTCGACGCGGGCGAGCTTCCACGTCTACACCACCCGCGAGGAGATCGACGCCTTCGTCGCCGCCCTCGACCGGGTACCGGAGATCTTCGGAGTCGCGTGATGGACCTCTACCAGGAACTGATCCTCGACCACAGCAAGCGCCCCCAGCACGCGGGGCTGCGCGAGCCCTACGAGGCCGAGGTGCACCATGTCAACACGAGCTGCGGCGACGAGATCACCCTTCGCGTCCACCTCGCGGAGAAGGACGGCACCCAGGTGCTCGAGGACGTGAGCTACGACGCCCTCGGGTGCTCGATCTCCGTCGCATCGACGTCGATCCTCGCCGACGAGTCGATCGGGTACCCGATCGAGGAGGTCCTGCAGACCTACCAGGCGATGAAGGCCATGCTCACGAGCCGGGGTCAGGACCCCGGCGACGAGGAGGTCATCGGTGACGGCGTCGCCCTCGCCGGCGTCTCCCAGTACCCCGCGCGCGTCAAGTGCGCCCTGCTCGGCTGGTCGGCCCTGCTCGACGCCCTCGCCCGTGCCGGCGCGGACACCACGACCTCTGACGACTCTACTTCTGCCGCCCCCTTGGAGGACGCATGACCGACAACCTCACCACCCCGCCCGCCGGCGACGCCGTCGCGGCTCCGGCGACCCCCGCGGCCACGGGCCCGACACCGGCCAACGCCGCGGACGTCGAGGAGGCGCTGCGCGACGTCGTCGACCCCGAGCTCGGCATCAACGTCGTCGACCTCGGCCTCATCTACGGCGTCACCGTCGACCCGTCGAACACGGCGATCATCGACATGACGCTCACGAGCGCGGCCTGCCCACTCACCGACGTCATCGAGGACCAGACGGCGCAGGCGCTCGAGGGCCTCGTCACCGGCCACCGCATCAACTGGGTGTGGATGCCGCCGTGGGGCCCGGACAAGATCACCGACGACGGCCGGGAGCAGCTCCGCGCGCTTGGCTTCAACGTCTGAGACGCCCATGCCCCACGACGACGCGCACCGCGCCGCCGATGGATCCCGACGCCCGCGCGGGCCGGAGCGGCTCTACCGCGACCTCGCGTTCGCCGAGGCCGTCACGTGGACGCTCCTGCTCCTCGGGATGCTCCTCAAGTACGTCCTCCACGTCACCGAGCTCGGGGTGCGCCTCGGCGGTGGCGTGCACGGGTTCGTGTTCCTCTCCTACGTCTCGGTGACGATCCTCGTCGCCGTCGACCGTCGGTGGAGCATGCGGGATCTCCTCCTCGGGCTCGGCTCGTCGGTGATCCCGTACGCGACGATCCCGTTCGAGCGGTCCGCCGCCCGACGGGGGCTCCTCGCCCAGCGGTGGCGCCTCCTCGAGGAGGAGCCCTCCGGGCCGGTCGAGCGGGTCGCCGCGACGGCGCTGCGTCACCCGGTGCCCGCGCTGCTCGCCACGCTCGTCGTCCTCGCGCTCGTGTTCGCCGGGCTCCTCGCCGCCGGTCCGCCGACGGAATGGTTCTCCTGAACCGACACGCCCCACCTCGCACGGCGCCGGACCCACCTCGGGTCCGGCGCCGTCGTCGTCGGGGGAGCGGGGGACGTGGGGTGAGGGACGCGCGGATGCGGTCGAACGTAGGCCCCGGTCGATGTGCTCGGGTGCCGTCTTCGGCTCGGCGGCCGCCCGCGATCACGCGCCGGTCGCGTTCACTCCTCGTACGGGAGGACGGGGCGACCCGTCGCGTCGACGACGTCGGCGAGGATCCGCGGGTCGACGTCGCGCCCGGCACGCAGGAGGCTGATCGTGCCCGTCGGCTCGAAGATCCCGTAGGCGAGCTCGTCGAGGTGGCGGATGCCGTGCGTCCGGAGCGCGCCCCGCACCTCGTCGGTCGTGATGTGCGCCCGGCGGAGGCCCTCGTCGACGATCTCGCCGCGGTCGACGATGAGGATCGGGTCGGGCGTGAGCCACCGGTGGATCCGGGGGATCGTGCGGAGCCGTCCGACGCCGACCTCGAGGAGGAGGAGCGTGCCGAGGCCGAGCACCCCGGCCGCGAGCACGGGGGTGTCCCCGAGGATGACGCGACCCGCGATGGCACCCAGCATGAGGGTGACGACGAGGTCGAACGTCGACATCCGTGCGAGGACCCGCGCCCCGAACACCCGGACGAGGACGAGGAACGCCACGTACATGCCAGCCGCCGAGACGACGACCGCGGCGGCCTGCAGGGGAGTGATCGCGAGGAGGTCGGCCATGCCCGCATCCTCCCAGCCTCACCCCTGCGGGTACCCCGTCACGGGCCCGGAGTGGTTGGGCTCCCACCCGAGCGCGGGGGCGACGTGCTCCGCGAACGCGCCGAGCAGGCGGAGGTTGGTCTCCACCCCGAGCTGGGAGGGGATCGTCAGCATGAGCGTGTCGGCGGCCATGACGGCCGCGTCCGCGCGCAACTCCTCGATCAGGGCGTCGGGTTCACCGACGTAGGTACGCCCGAACGTCGAGGTGAACCCGTCGATGACGCCGATCTGATCGCCCTCACCCCGGGCCATGCGGGCCCACAGCGCATCTCGACCGTCGACGATCGGAAAGACGCTGCGGCTCACCGAGACCCGCGGGGTGCGATCGTGCCCCGCTGCCCGGAACGCGTCGTGATAGCGGCGGATCTGCTCGGCCTGCAGGTCGCCGAAGGACGACCCCGTCGCCTCGGTGAGCAGAGTCGAACTCATGAGGTTGACGCCCGTGCGGCCCGCCCACTCCGCGGTCTCGCGGGTGCCCGCACCCCACCACACGCGGCTCGTCAGGCCAGGGCTGTGCGGCTCGATGCGCAGGCGCACGCCGGGCCCGAACTGCGCGGGGTCTGCGTCGACGAGGCGCTCCCCGGCGATCGCGCGGAGAAACAGGTCGAACTTGTCGCGCGCGATGTCGACGCCCCGTGGGTCGGTGGAGCCGGTGTACCCGAACGCCTCCCACCCGCGGTGTGCCGGCTCGGGTGAGCCGCGGCTCACGCCGAGGGCGAGTCGTTCGCCGGAGAGGAGGTCGAGGGCGGCCGCCTCCTCGGCGAGGTACAGCGGGTTCTCGTACCGCATGTCGACGACCCCGGTGCCCACCTCGATGCGTGAGGTGCTCGCCGCCATGGCCGCGAGCAACGGCATCGGCGAGGCCGCCTGGCGGGCGAAGTGGTGGACGCGCACGTACGCGCCGTTGACGCCGAGATCGTCCGCGCCCCGGGCGATCTCGACGGTGTCGCGGAGCATCGCCGCCGCATCGGGGTCGCCGGGGCCGCAACCCGTGCCGTAGTGACCGAAGCTGAGGAATCCGAACGCCTTCATGACCCCGACAACCTGAGTGACGCGTCCACTATTCCGGGGGGGCGCCGACGCGGCGGGCGCGTCTCGGCACCCGCCGCATCGCAGGGCCCTCAGCCGAGGTCGGCGATCTGCCCCTCCTTGACGCCGAGGGCACCGGCGCAGGCCGTGCGCACGGACTCGAGATCGCCACCGACGGAGGCCTGGACGACCCCGACGACGAGGGCCTCGACGAGCGGACCGGCGGAGACCGCCACCCGCCCCCGCACGTCGTCGCCGAGCAGGTCGAGGGCCGTCTCGGTCGACATCACCGCCGAGCCGAGGTCGAGCAGCACCACGACCCCGCCACCCGCAGCAGCGTCGACACGCTCGATCGCCTTCCGGATCGCGACCGCATCGGTGCCGAAACCACCGTCCGCCGTTCCCGCCGCGACCTCCACGGTGACCGGGTCGCCCGGCGTTGTCTCCGCGGCCAGGGCCACGGCCGCCTCGGCGAGCGGTCGGCTGTGGCTGACGACGACGAACCCGACGCCTCGGTTCTGCGGCCCGGTGGGGGAGTCCGTCGGCGCGGTCGCCGCCGCATCCGCGGTCGCCGAGGTCGTCGTGTCCGAGGTCGTCGGCGACGAGTCGGAGACCTGCTCCGGCGAGGACTCCGACTGCGGGGCGGGGGCGGCCTCGGCGGAGGACGCGGTGCCGGTGCTCTGCGCGACCGCGGTGTGTAGTGCCGCGATCAGCAGCGCAGCCGAGGTAGCGCCGGGGTCCTGGTGACCGACGGACCGCTCGCCGAGGTAGGAGGCGCGGCCCTTCGTCGCGGTCAGGTCGGTGGTGGCGTCTCGACCGGCGTCCGCGGCCGAGGTGGCGGCGTCGAGCGCGGCGACCAGATCGCCCTGCCCACCGTCGAAGGCCTCGACGGCGGGGACGAGCGCGTCGAGCATCGTCTTCTCCCCGGTGGTGGCCTTGCCCCGCGCCTGCACGCCCTCGATCCCGGCCCGCAGCGCCGTCGCGAGGGTGGTGGCGTCGAGTTCCGGTGCGTCGCCGCACGCCTGGCCCGTGCGCATGAGGAACGTGCCGTAGAGCGGGCCGGAGGCGCCACCGACCGTGCTCACGAGGGTCATCCCGGCCTTGCCGAGCATCGTCGCGGGGGAGACCTCGGCGAGGGCGTCGTCGCCGCCGAGCCCGTCGAGGTAGGCGACGACCGCAGCCATGCCGCGGGTCATGTTCGCGCCGTGGTCGGCGTCGCCGATGGCCGCGTCGAGATCGGTGAGCACGGACTCGTTCTCGCCGACGAGCCGCGCGTACTCCCGCAGCCAGGCCGCGAATGTGGCGGTGGAGATCGTGCCCTCCGCGCCCGTGGCGACCCGACGGGGGCCGCTCGGTGCCGCAGTCGTCCCGCCGGTCTCCGTCCGGGCCTGTGCATCGGCCGCGTCAGCCTGCGGTGAGTCCTGCGTCGACGCTGCGGCAGGGGCGGCGTCCGACGCGCGGGTGGAGGTCTCCGGGTCGGCGGATCCCGGTGTGCCCCAGCGCAACCCGGGGGTGTTCACCGGCGCTTCCCAGTAGCGCAGCATCTCGTCGTCGAGGGCGAGGAGGGTGAGGGAGGCCCCGGCCATCTCCAGACTCGTGATGTACGGCCCGACGAGGTGACGCACGACCTCGACGCCCGCGGCCCCGAGCAGCGCGTCGATCTCGGCCGAGAGGTTGTAGAGCTCGAGCAGGGGAGTGCCGCCCAGCCCGTTGACGAAGCTGAGCACGGGGCCGGAGGTGAAGTCGTGGTCGGCGAGGATGGGCTCGACGAGCACGTGGGCGATCTCGCTCGCGGTGCCGAGGTCGTCGGTGCGGCGGCCGGGTTCGCCGTGGATGCCGACGCCGACCTCCATGCGTCCCTCGGGCAGGTCGAACGTGGGGTGCCCCGCGGCGGGCACCGTGCACGAGGTGAGCGCGACGCCCATGGAGCGGCCGGAGTCGGCCACGCGCTGCGCGAGCGAGCGGCACTCCTCGAGGTCGAGGCCGTCCTCCGCGGCGGCGCCGACGATCTTCTCGAGCAGCACGGTGACCCCGACGCCGCGACGGCCGGTGCTGTACGTGCTGTCCGCGACGGCGACGTCGTCGGCCGTGATCACCGTGGCGACCTCGACACCGGCGGCGGCCTCCGCGGCCATCTCGAAGTTCATGACGTCGCCGGAGTAGTTCTTGACGATGTGAAGCACACCCGCACCCCGGTCGACCTGCGTCGTCGCGGCGAGGATCTGGTCGGGCACCGGCGAGGTGAACACCGCTCCCGCACAGGCGGCGTCGAGCATCCCGAACCCGACGAACCCGCCATGGAGGGGCTCATGGCCGGAGCCGCCGCCGGAGAGCAGCGAGACCTTGCCCTGCTCCTTGGGCGTGGCCCGGTAGACGATCGCGTTCTCCACGTCGACGGACAGCTCGGGGTATGCCCCGGCCATGCCGGTGAGAGCGCCACGGACGAGATCGGTGGGGTCGTCGATGATCTTCTGCATCGCACGTGCCTTCCTGCTCGGAGGTGCGATCAGGCTATCCCGGGATCGGCTCCGCACCGGGGACGACGGTCCCGACGTACCCTGGCCGCCGCCGCCGCGCGCCGCACCACATCGAGCATCGGGGGAGTCCTGCCCGTGTCGTCGTCCACGCCGCGCGACCTGCCGCTCGACCCGCCTTCCGACCTGCCGCTCGACCCGCCGCCCGACCTGCCGCTCGACCCGCCGTCCGGCCCGCACGCGAGCACGTCCTCGACGACGGCCTCCTGCCCGCCCGGGATGCAGATCGACCTCGTCGGGTCCGGCCGCCTCGCCGGTTCGCTCGCCCGCGCCCTCGCCGCGGTGCCGCATGTCACCGTGCCCGGGTTGTGGGGGAGGGACGCCGCACAACGACGGCGCGTGCCCACGCGGCCGGGGTCTCCGTGCTCACCGTCGACGACCTCGCCGCCGCGGGGCTGCCCGGCTGCCTCACCGGGCCGGCCGTGCGGGGCGACGTCGGCGCCGTCGCAGCCCACCTCGACGCCCTTGACGAGGAAAGCCGCGCCCTCGACGCGGCGACGACACGCGCCCTGCTGCCCTCCGCCGCCCGAGTCGGTGTCGCCGGTGCCACCTTCGCCTCCCTCGAGGCCCTCCTCGGGCCCCGCTGACATGCCCCGCCGGAGTCCGGGAAACCCCGGACAGCCCGTGTTCCGAGCCCTACCGTGGGAGCGAGTGGCCACGGTGGTGATCCGTGGCCGCGCTGTGCACAGTGGCCGTCGATGAGGAGTACGGGAATGTCAACGTTGCGCGTCGTCCAGTGGGGTCTCGGTGCGATGGGGAGCGGCATGGCCCGCCTCGTGGCCTCCAAGGAGGGGATGCAGCTCGTCGGCGGCATCGACACCCGCCCCGAGTACGTCGGTCGTCCCCTCGGTGAGGTGCTCGGCATCGACGCCGACCTTGGTGTGGACGTCA
Source organism: Mobilicoccus pelagius NBRC 104925 (assembly GCF_000247995.1). Lineage (GTDB taxonomy): Bacteria > Actinomycetota > Actinomycetes > Actinomycetales > Dermatophilaceae > Mobilicoccus > Mobilicoccus pelagius. The sequence continues at coordinate 87,385 of NZ_BAFE01000073.1, read as the reverse complement.
CCGACGACCCCGCCTCCGTCCTCGACCCCGAGAAGGTCGACTGCGTCGTCATCGCGACGACGTCCTGGGTCAAGGAGCAGATCGGCGACCTGCGCACGATCCTCGAGGCGGGCATCAACTGCGTCTCGATCGCCGAGGAGATGGCCTCGCCCGAGGCCCAGTCGCCCGAGATCGCGGAGGAGCTCGACGAGCTCGCGAAGAAGAACGGCGTCTCGATCATCGGCACCGGCGTCAACCCGGGCCTGTCGATGGACACCCTCGTCGTCGCCCTCACCGCCGGCTGCCTCGAAGTCACCTCGATCGAGGCCACCCGCGTCAACGACCTCTCGCCCTACGGCCCCACCGTCATGCGTACGCAGGGCGTCGGCCTGTCGGAGGAGGAGTTCCGCAAGGGCGTCGAGGACGGCACCGTCGACGGCCACATCGGCTTCCCCGAGTCGGCGCGGATGATCAGCGACGCCCTCGGCCTCGGCATCGACCGCATCGAGCAGAAGCGCGAGCCGATCGTCTCGACCGTCAAGCGCGAGACCGAGCACATCACGATCGAGCCGGGCATGGTCGCGGGCTGCAAGCAGACCCTCCTCGGATACCGCGGCGATGAGGTCGTCCTCACCCTCGTCCACCCCCAGCAGGTCCTCCCCGAGCTCGAGGGCCAGGGCACGGGCGACTACATCACGATCCACGGCACCCCCGAGGTGTCGATGCAGATCAACCCCGAGTACGCGGGCGGCAAGGCGACGCAGGCCATCGCCGTCAACGTCGTGCCACGCGTCGTCGAGGCTTCCCCGGGCCTGAAGAACATGCTCGACGTCCCGATGACCGGTGCCCTCATGGGCCCCTCGGCCTACACCCGGCGCGTCTGATGGGCGCGACGATCCCCGCGGGCGCCTGGGTCGAGATCGAACGGGTCCTCCTGCAGCCCGAGCAGCGCGCCGCAGGCCTGCCGCCCGAGACGGCCTCGACGCCGTACGTGCTGCGCATGAACGGGTTCCTCACCGCCGACGCGGCCGAGGGCGACGAGGTCACCGTGCGGTCCCTCGTCGACCACGAGCACACCGGGCGACTCGTCCGCGTCGACCCGCACTACGACCACAGCTTCGGCGCCACCGTGCCCGAGCTACTGCGTATCGGCCTGCCCGCGACGAGCCTCAGCGAGGCCGCCTCGCAGAGCGACCCCGACACGGCCACGGGCGAGCAGGCCCCCGGCAACGAGCACGGCGACGAGCACGGGGACGGAGGCGCCCGATGAGCCGCGACATGTCCTACGACGCCGTCATGGCGCGCAAGAACGAGATCATGAAGGGCTCGCTCGGCATCGACTACGACGAGTTCGAGCAGACCCCCATCGCGTTCGACTACGAGCGCATGATGGACGTCGGCGGGTTCGAGCTCGACGACATCGCCCGCATCCAGGCCGAGACGAAGGTCGGCAACACCCCGCTGTACGAGCTGCGCAACCTCACCGAGGCGGTGCGGGAGTTCGCCGGGCCGGGCAAGGGTGCACGGATCCTCCTCAAGGACGAGGCGGCCAACGCCTCCGGCTCGTTCAAGGCCCGCCGCGCGTCGGTGAGCTGCTACGAGGCGCAGCGCCGCGGCTACGAGGGCGTCGCCACGGCCACCTCGGGCAACTACGGCGCCGGTGTCGCGAGCCAGGCCGCCATGCGCCGGCTCAAGTGCATTGTCCTGCAGGAGGTCTTCGACTCCCGCGGCGTCGGCCAGCCGGAGATCGTCGAGAAGTCCCGCGCGTGCGAGGCCTACGGCGCCGAGGTGCAGAAGCTGTCGGTCGGACCCGAGCTCTTCTACCAGATGCTCGTCACGCTCGAGACGACCGGATTCTTCAACGCGAGCCTCTACACCCCGTTCGGCATCCGCGGCGTCGAGACGCTCGGCGCGGAGATCGCCGACCAGGCCCTCGCGACCTACGGCAAGCACCCCGAGGCGGTCGTCGTGACGAACGCCGGTGGCGGCAACCTCACCGGCACGGCCCGCGGCCTGCGGGCGCGTGGGGCCGACAGCCGCGTCATCGCCTGCTCCGTCGACCTCTCCGGGCTGCACATGGCCTCCGACGTCGACTTCAACCGCAAGTCGTTCACCACCGGGCACACCGGCTTCGGCGTGCCGTTCGCCGTGATGCCCGACCGCTCCGACGTGCCCCGCAACGCGGCCCGCTGCCTGCGGTACATGGACGACTACCACCTCGTCACCCAGGGCGAGGTCTTCTACATCACCGAGCTGCTCACCAAGCTCGAGGGCATCGAGCGCGGCCCGGCGGGCAACACGAGCGTCACCGCCGCCGTCGCCCTCGCCGCGCAGATGGGCCGCGACGAGATCGTCGTCGTCCAGGAGACCGAGTACACCGGCGCCGGAAAGCACCACAACCGGCAGCTCTCCTTCGCCCGCGAGAACGGCATCGAGGTCCGCGTCGGCGACCCGCGCGAGAACGTCCCCGGCGAGGTCATCGTCCTCCCCGAACGCCTCGAACAGGTCACCGGCCGTCCGCAGGACATGGACGCCCTGCGTCGCAGCTACGTGAAGAACGCCCTCAAGCGCCTGCCCGCCGAGCGGTGGGGCGACGTCGACGTCGCGTTCGTCGCCGCCGACGCCCACACCGACGAGGCCTGGGTGCGCGAGACCGTCGCCGACCTCACCGCCACGACGATCCCCGGTGGCGACGCACGCCCCGCCACCCCCGGCACGACGAGCACGACAGGGAGCATCCGATGACCGACACCGCCCCCCTGACCCCGGAGCCGGGCGAGGGCCCGGACACCCCGGAGGTCACCGCGCCCACCGGCGCCGACCGCACCGCCCGCATGGAGGCCCGCGTCGAGGAGCTCGCGACGCTCTCCGACGACGAGCTCAAGACCCGCTTCTGGGATCTCACCCGGCAGATGATGACCCCCGTCGTCGATCTCGCCCGCACCCACACGAGCCCCTCGATCGAACGCTCCGTGCTGCTGCGCATGGGCATCGACTCCGTGAGCAGCCACGGCGTCGTCGACGCGATCGCCGAGGCCGGCCTGCTCGGCAAGGGCGCCGGTCACGTCGTCCTGCTCGTCGGGGAGAAGCACGGGCTCGACGTCCGTGCCGCCGCCGCCCGCATCACCGAGGACCCGAGCGTCCTCACCGGGCTGTTCACGAAGGGAGACGGCAAGTGAGCACCTCCGAGTCGTTCGGTCCGCTCGAGCCCAACGAGAAGCTCGACGTCGAGAACCTCATCCAGGACCTCGAGCACTACCGTCCGCGCCGCAAGGGGTGGACGTGGCGTGAGGTCCCCGAGAGCGGCGTCGACATGGGCCCGTTCCACTTCCGCGACATGGCGGAGCCCCTGAAGAACTCCCTCGGTCTGCCCGCGAGCGAGTACTTCGGCGACATCGACCCTCAGCCCAAGTGCGTCGTCACCACCGAGATCGCCTCGGGCCGCTTCGAGGACGACGTGCGCCGCATGCGCATGGCCGCCTGGCACGGCGCCGACCACCTCATGGTCATCCGCACGACGGGCCAGTCCCACATCGACGGTCTCCTCGAGGGCACCCCCGAGGGCATCGGCGGCGTGCCCATCACCCGCAAGCAGATCCGCGCGAGCCGCAAGGCGTGCGACGCGATCGAGGACGAGGTCGGCCGCCCCATCAACTTCCACTCCTACGTGTCCGGCGTCGCCGGGCCGGAGGTCGCCGTCCTCTTCGCCGAGGAGGGCATCAACGGGGCGCACCAGGACCCGCAGTACAACGTCCTGTACCGCAACGTGAACATGTACCGGAGCTTCGTCGACGCCGCCGAGGCCAAGAAGGTGATGAACGGCGCGGGCATCTTCCAGATCGACGGCGCCCACAACGCCAACGCCACCGCCAAGGCGGGCTGGCTCGTCATGCCCGAACTCATGGTCCAGCACGGCATCAACACGGCGTTCTCGGAACTCGTCGGCATGGACCCCGCCCTCATCGGCCTCTCCACGGTGCCGCCGAACTCGCCGCCCGCGCCCAAGCTCTGGTTCGACCTGCCGTACGCGGTGGCGCTGCGCGACTTCTTCAGCGACTACAAGTTCCGTGCGCAGCAGAACACGCGCTACATCGAGGCGAACATCGAGGAGGCGGTGCGGACCCACACGATCGACACCCTCATCTCGATGCTCACGAGCGCGGACATCCAGAGCACGATCACGCCCGACGAGGGCCGCAACGTGCCGTGGCACTACAACAACGTCCGCGGTCTGCAGACCGTCAAGCAGGTGTGGTCGGGTCTCGACGGCATCAACGAGCTCGTCTCCCTCAAGAAGGACGGCCCGCTCGGCGAGATGATCCACGACCTCAAGACGCGCGCCGTCGCGTTCCTCGAGGAGGCCATCGAGATCGGCGGCTACTTCGCCGCCGTCGAGGCCGGGTTCTTCGTCGACTCCGCGCGCTACCCCGAGCGCAACGGCGACGGCATCGCCCGCGACGGCTCCGGCGGCGTGGGGGCGGGTTCCATCGTCGAGCGCGACCCCGACTACTTCGCGCCGGTGAGCTGCCACTTCGGCGACAACACGATCCCGCAGTGGCTCCGCGACAAGGGCGTCGAGCGTCCCGAGGATGCCATCGGCGGCGACACCCTCGAGCACCCGGACAAGATCGTCTACATCGACGAGCTCGACCCGAGCGACTCCGTCGACGCCCGCCTCGAGAAGACCCTGCCGTACCGCAAGGGCGACAAGATCAGACCCGAGGCCGAGTGGGCGGGCGACGGCACCGTCCTCGTCCAGCTCTTCGTGCCGGAGAACGTCGACATCACCGAGGTCTACGCCGTCGAGATGGCGAAGAAGATGGGCCTGGTCGACCCCGAGGTCGTCAACGTCGAGACCATGCACCCGAGCGAGGGCACGTTCGTCGAGGTCAAGGGCAAGGTCGCGTTCGACGTCGACCGCGGCAGCCTCCACATCCCCGAGAAGGAGGAGCTGCTACCCGAGGAGGAGCTCCGCGGGGAGGTCAAGGCCCGCGGGCTGCGCGTCGTCGCCGGCACCGTCGGCGAGGACGAGCACAGCGTCGGGCTCCGCGAGATCCTCGACATCAAGCACGGCGGCATCGAGAAGTACGGCGTCAAGTACGACTACCTCGGCACGTCCGTCCCGCTCACCAAGCTCGTCGACGCGGCGATCGAGACCGGCGCGGACGCGATCCTCATCAGCACGATCATCAGCCACAACGACGTGCACCGGACGATGATGAAGCGCCTCGCCGAGCTCTGCGTCGAGAAGGGTGTGCGTGACCGCCTCGTCCTCATCGCCGGTGGCACCCAGGTGAGCCGCGAGATGGCCGCCGAGACCGGCCTCGACGCGACGTTCGGCCGCGGCACCAAGGGGATCATGGTCGTCGACGCGATGATCAAGACGCTCCGCGCCCGTGAGGGAGCGGAGTGACCGAGCAGTCCCGCAGGACCGTGCTCACCGTCGAGGTGGGCAGCACGATCACGAAGGCCAACGCCTTCGACCTGAGCGAGGGGGTCTTCCACCCCCTCGCTCAGGGGTTCGCGCCCACGTCTGTGGAGGAGGGCGACGTCGGTCTCGGGATCGACGCGGCCCTCCGTGCGTGCCGCGACGCCGGGGGGCCGGATCCCACCGACGTCGACACGCACGTCAACTCCTCCGCCGCCGGTGGGCTGCGCATGACGGTCCACGGCCTCACCGTGAGCATGACCGCCCGCGCCGCCCGGGAGGCATCCCTCGGCGCGGGTGCGATCGTCACGATGGTCACCGCGGGGCCCCTCGCGAGCTACGACCTCGACGAGATCCGGGAGATCCGCCCCAACGTCGTCCTCCTCGCGGGCGGCGTCGACGGCGGCGAACGGGGCGTCGTCCTCCGCAACGCCGAACTCCTCGCGGGGCTCCTCGCCGAGCAGCACGCCGCGGGGGAGCGGGCCACGCCCGTCGTCTACGCCGGCAACAGCGCACTCCGGCGGCCCATCACCTCGCTGTTCGCCGAGGCGGGCGTCGAGGTGCTCCTCGCCGACAACGTCTTCCCCGAGGTCGACGTCCTCGACATCGCCCCGCTGCGCGGCCTCATCCACGAGGTCTTCAACGCGCACATCACGCACGCGCCCGGCATGGCGCGACTGCGGGAGTTCACCGACGCGGAGATCCTCCCCACCCCCGGGGCCGTGCTCCGCGGTGCCGAGCTCTTCGCCGAGGCCGTGGGCGACGTCGTCGTCCTCGACGTCGGGGGCGCGACGACCGACGTCCACTCCGTCACCGAGGGCAGCGTCGAGTTCGCCGCGAAGACCCTCGAACCCGAGCCCACGGCCAAGCGCACCGTCGAGGGCGACCTCGGCGTCTACGTCAACGCCGCGAACGTCGCCGCCGGTGACGCCGAGATCGAGGCGGCCCTCGCCGACCTCCGCGCGATGCCCCAGGCCGAGGCCGAGATCGCCCTCACCCGGCGTCTCGCGCAGCGGGCCGTCGACCAGGGCATCCGCCGGCATGCGGGCACTCTCACCGATCTCTACACCCCGACCGGCAAGAAGCAGGTCGTGCGGGGCAAGGACCTCACCGCCGTCGAGTACGTCGTCGCCACCGGCGGCGCGCTCACCCAGGTGCCCGGCGGCGAGGAGATCCTCGCCGGCGTCTGCCTCGGCCCCTCCGCCAGAGGGGGTGTCACCTCCCTCCTGCCCTCGCCGGAGGCGCGGGTCCTCGTCGACCGGGGATACCTCTTCTCCGCCCTCGGCACCCTCGCCCACACCTATCCCACCGAGGTCGCCGCGACGTTCGTCGAGTGGGCCCGCACCCAGCAGGAGGACCGGCGATGATCGCGCAGACGCCACGGCTCGAGATCCACCCCGACCGCATCGCCGAGAACGCGAAGGTCGTCTACGACCTCTGCCACGCGCACGGGGCGCAGGTCGCCGCCGTCGGCAAGGTCGTGTGCGCCCACCCCGAGGTGATCCACGCGATGCTGGGGGCGGGCGCCGACATGGTCGCCGACTCCCGCATCCCGAACCTCGCCTCGGTCGCCGCACTCGGGCTCGAGCGGCCGTCGATGCTCCTCCGCATCCCCACGCCGTCGGCTGCGCACGACGTCGTGCGGTACGCCGACATCACCCTCAACAGCAGCCTCGGCAGCCTCACCGTCCTCTCCGACGCGGCCCGGATGCTCGGGGTGCGCCACCAGGCCGTGCTCATGATCGACGTCGGCGACCTGCGGGAGGGTGTGTGGCCCGATCAGGCGCCCGACGTGGCGAAGGCCGCCGCAGCCCTGCCCCACCTCGACCTCGTCGGGGTCGGCGCCAACCTCGCCTGCTACGGCGGGGTCGTCCCGAGCGTCGAGAACATGCGGATGCTCGTCGAGGTGCGCGACGCCTGCCGCGAGGCGAGCGGTCTCGAACTCGGCCTCATCAGCGGCGGCAACTCCTCGAGCCTGCCACTCCTCGCGAGCGGCGACATGCCGCCCGAGATCAACCACTTCCGCATCGGCGAGACCGTCGTCCTCGGCAGCAACGTCCTCGACCGCTCCGACTGGCCCGGCACCCGGCAGGACACCGTCCGGCTCGTCACGGAGATCGTCGAGCTCGAACGCAAGCCGTCGGTGCCCATCGGGCTGCGGGCGCAGAACGCGTTCGGCGAGACGGTGGAGTTCGACGACCGCGGCACCCGGCTCCGGGCGATCTGCAACATCGGTCGTCAGGACACGAGCGTCGACGGGATCCTTCCGCACGACCCCGGCATCCGCGTGATCGGCGGCAGCAGCGATCACCTCATCCTCGACGTCGAGGACGCGACCGGCGACGTCCGCCTCGGCGCCGAGGTGGCGTTCACGCCGAACTACGGCGCGCTCCTCGGTCTCGCGACCTCCCCCTACGTCGAGAAGATCGTCCGGAGAGGATGATCGTCGGCACGACCACGTGCGTCGCCCCTTCCGGTCGGCGTGCGTCCCCTCGGCGACGGCAAGGAGAGGCCGATGCTCTATCAGACACACCTTCGCGTCCACCTCGACGCGATCCGCCACAACCTTGCGGGCATCCGTGAGGCGGTCGGGCCGGACGTCGCCGTGCTCCTCGCGGTGAAGTCGAACGGCTACGGCCACGGCGCGGTCGAGGTCGCCCGCGACGTCGAGCGCGCCGGGCTCGTCGACCGGTTCGGCGTCGCGACCGTACCCGAGGGCATCGAGCTCCGCGGGGCGGGCGTGCGGTCACCCATCCTCAAGCTCTCCCACGCGTTCCCCGAGGAGATCGACGCGGCACTCGCCCACGACCTCGAGCTCGCGGTCGTCGACGCGGCGGGAGCCGACGCCGTCGCGGAGGCCGCCCTGGCCCGGGGCGTCGTCGCGCCCGTCCACCTCAAGATCGACACGGGGATGGGACGCATCGGCACCACCCCCGACACCGCCCCCGAGCTCGCCGTGCGCATCGAGGACTCCCCACACCTGCATCTCCTCGGGGCGTTCACGCACTTCCCGACGAGCGACACCCCGGCGGAGGACGCGTTCACCGACGGGCAGATCGCGACGTTCACCCGTGCCGTCGCCGACGTCCAGGCGCGTCTCGGACGGTGTCTCGAGCTCGTGCACATGGCGAACTCCGGGGGAGTGCTCGCCCACCCCGAGGCATGGGGCACGATGGTCCGCCCCGGGATCATGGCGTACGGCTACTACCCGGACGCGACGACGCCCCGCACGATCGACCTCCGCCCGGCGATCACGTGGGCGACGCGCATCTCGTTCCTCAAGCAGGTGCCCTCCGGCGGCACCGTCGGGTACGGACGCACGTGGGCGGCGCCGCGGGACACGTGGGTCGCGACGATCCCCGTCGGGTACGGCGACGGCTTCGACCGTCACCTGAGCAACGTCGGCACGGTTCTCGTCGGGGGCCGGCGGTACCCGATCGTGGGTAGCGTCTGCATGGACCAGTCGATGATCGACGTCGGCCCCGAACCGGTCGTGGCCGTGGGCGACGAGGTCGTCCTCCTCGGACGCAGCGGCGAGCTCGAGTACACCGCCGACGACATGGCCGAGCTCCTCGGCACGATCAGCTACGAGGTCACGTGCGCGATCGCCCCGCGCGTGGCTCGCGTCCACATCGGCGGCGGCGACATCTCTCGTCCCGGCGCGGGCGACCGACGTGAGTTCGAGGGGACCGATGGGGGAGAGGACCGCTCCGCGGTTCCGTCCTCCCTCTGACGGCTCCCGTCGCGCGGGGGGCTTTCGGGTCCCGCTCGCACCCGGTGAACCCACCCGAGGTTCGCCCGACGAACCGACCTACCGGGCGTCGCCGCAGTGCCCGCCTGGGCACCGTCCGCCGGGCCGGGAGACGGCCCCGGACACGACGAGAGGGCCGTCCACGGGGGACGGCCCTCTCGGGTACTCCTGGAATGCGGGCCGGTCGGGGAGCCGACCCGGAATCGCGTCGGGTCAGCGCACGCGACCGAAGGACGCGCCGCCGCGCACCTTGGCGAGCTTGACGACGTCGCCGGTACGGGGAGCGTGCCACATACGGCCGTTACCGGCGTAGATGCCCACGTGGTGCTTGCGGCCACCGCCGTAGAAGACGAGGTCGCCGGGGCGGGCCTGGCCGCGGCTGATCTTGATGCTCGCGCGGTACTGCGCGTCGGCGGTGCGGGGGATGTTCTTGCCCATGCGCTTGTACGTCCAGCCGGTGAAGCCGGAGCAGTCGAACGCGCGGGGGCCGGTGGCACCGTAACGGTAGGGGGTGCCGCGCTTGGTGCTGGCGATGCTGACGGCCTTGACGCCCTGGCTGGAGCTGATCGCAGCGTCGGCCGCGGGGGCCGAGGCGAGGGTCATACCGCCGGAGAGGGAGAGGGCGAGGGCACCGGTGACGGCCAGGCGCGCGGAGGCGCCCTTGAAAGAGGTCTTCATGTGTGTCGGGGGTTCCAGGAGGCGCTTGCGAAACATGACCTGTCGGGTTCGGGAACCTGGTGTCCCCGGCCTGTGCGGCGGTTGCCGCTCTGGCTTCACCCCAAGGACGTCCTCCCGGATGGGGGAGGGAATCCGTACTGCTCGGGTGCTCCGTTCCTGCCACCCACACATCTCTGCGTGTACCGAACCGGGAACGTGGTGGCAGGATTCAGCGTCACGCTCCGGTGGCGTTCCAGGGGTGAACGCCGCACAGAACATAACGACTCGGCAACACTGAAACCAACCTGAAACCCATGTAAGTGACCCAGATCACGTTTGCATCGAACGTCCAGCGGGAATGCGGCGATGCCCCGACCGTCCGCACGAAGCGGGCACGACCGGGGCGTCGCCGCGGGTCAGGAGAGGTCAGAGGCGCGAGGCGCGGAAGGTGTTGCACTGGTTGATGTCGCCGCTCTCGTATCCGCGCATGAACCACTGCTGGCGCTGGGCCGACGTGCCGTGGGTGAACGACTCGGGGTTGACCCGGCCACGGGCCTGCTCCTGGATGTGGTCGTCACCGACGGCCTCGGCGGCCGAGAGCGCGTCGCGGACGTCCTTCTCGGTGAGGGGCTGCATGAAGGCGCGGCCGTTCGCGTCCTTGCTCTCGACGGCGCCCTTGGCCCACATCCCGGCGAAGCAGTCGGCCATGAGTTCGGTCTTGACGCCGCCGCTCTCGGGCCCCTTGGGGTCCTGCTGGGCGCGCTCGAGGAGGCCGAGCTGGTCCTGCAGAGCGTGGCCGTACTCGTGGGCGACGACGTACTCCTGGGCGAGCGGGCCACCGGAGGAGCCGAACTGCTGCTCGAGGATGCGGAAGAACGCGGCGTCGAGGTAGACGGTCTTGTCGAGGGGGCAGTAGAACGGGCCCACCTCGTTGTTCGCCGTGCCACAGCCCGACGGCGTCTGCCCGTGGTACAGGACCATCTTCGTGTCCTGCCACTGCTGCTTGCCGCCGGAGGCCTTCGGGATCTCCTCGCGCCAGAACGCCTGGACGCTGTTGCGGGTGGCGACGACGCGGCACTCCGGGTCGCTGTTGGCATCGGCGCCGGTGCGGCACTTCTCCGCGAGGTCACCGGCCCCGGCCTGCGCCTGCTGCTCCGCCTGCGTCGGCGGCTGCTGCAGATCGCCCGGGTTGCCACCCATGAGCATGTAGATGACGAGGACGATGAGGCCGAGGATGCCGCCGCCACCGCCGAGCGCGAGACCACGACCACCGCCGCCCCCGCCGCGGGACACCCCCGAGGTGTCGAGCTGGGCGTCGTCGTTGAACGTCATGGGTTGCCTCCTACGGCGTCTGGCCTCGCGGTACCCGGTGACCGCCTGCACTAGACTATCCGGCGGCCGTCGCGCCGTCCTCCCACACATGCCTCTGACGTGCAGTGTTGGGCTGCCGCGGACCGGATCCGCCGAAGTGGGCGTCACATTCGCGCGGCCGCCCCGATTCGAGAGGACCACTGCGTGATCGCCGCCACCGGTATCGAGCTCCGTGCGGGCTCCCGTCTGCTCGTGCACGACGCGACGTTCCGCGTCGCCGCCGGTGACCGGGTGGGTCTCGTCGGGCGCAACGGCGCCGGCAAGACGACCCTGACGAAGGTGCTCGCGGGGTGGGCACAGCCTGCGGGCGGGTCGCTCCAGACATCCGGCGACATCGGCTACCTGCCCCAGGACCCCCGCGAGACCGAACTCGACGTCGTCGCGCGGTCGCGGATCCTCTCGGCGCGCGGCCTCGACGACCTCGTCCGACGGATGCACGAGGCCGAGGGCGCGATGGCGAGCGCCGACGCGGAGACCCACGAGCGGGCGATGGAGCGCTACCCCAAGCTCCAGGCGCGCTTCGAGGCGGCCGGGGGATACGCAGCGGAGTCGGAGGCGGCGGCGATCGCCTCGGCGCTCGGCCTCGACGACCGGGTTCTCGGCATGGAGCTGCGTCACCTCTCCGGTGGTCAGCGTCGCCGCGTCGAGCTCACGCGCATCCTCTTCTCCGGCGCGCAGACGCTGCTCCTCGACGAGCCGACGAACCACCTCGACGCCGACTCCATCACGTGGCTGCGCGACTACCTCAAGACGTACAAGGGCGGGCTCATCGTCATCAGCCACGACGTGCAGCTGCTCGACGAGGTCGTCAACCGGGTGTTCCACCTCGACGCCAACCGAGCCGAGCTCGATCAGTACAACGTCGGGTGGAAGGCCTACCTGCAGCAGCGGGAGACCGACGAGAAGCGCCGCCGCCGCGAACGCGCGAACGCCGAGAAGAAGGCCTCCGCCCTCCTCGCGCAGGCCGCGAAGATGGGCGCGAAGGCGACGAAGGCGACCGCGGCGCACAACATGGCCCGGCGTGCCGAGAAGATGCTCGACGGGCTCGAGGAGCAGCGGATGAGCGACAAGGTCGCCAAGCTGCGCTTCCCCAAGCCCGCGCCGTGCGGCCGGACCCCGCTCACCGCGGAGGGCCTCTCACGCAGCTACGGCTCCCTCGAGGTGTTCACCGGCGTCGACCTCGCCATCGACCGCGGCAGCAAGGTCGTCGTCCTCGGCCTCAACGGTGCCGGCAAGACGACGCTCCTGCGCATCCTCGCGGGCATCGACGCCCCCGACACCGGCGAGGTCCTCCCCGGGCACGGGCTCAAGCTCGGCTACTACGCCCAGGAGCACGAAAACCTCGACGTCGACCGCACCGTGCTCGAGAACATGAAGTCGGCCGCGCCCGACCTCGGCGAGACCGACGTGCGCAAGGTCCTCGGCAGCTTCCTCTTCTCCGGGGACGACGTCGAGAAGCCCGCGCGGGTCCTCTCCGGCGGGGAGAAGACGCGCCTCTCGCTCGCGACGCTCGTCGTGAGCAGCGCGAACGTCCTCCTCCTCGACGAGCCGACGAACAACCTCGACCCGGCGAGCCGCGAGGAGATCCTCGGCGCCCTCCGCGCGTACGAGGGTGCCGTCGTCCTCGTGAGCCACGACGAGGGAGCGGTCGCCGCCCTCGAGCCCGAGCGGGTGCTCCTCCTGCCCGACGGCGTCGAGGACCACTGGGGTCCGGACTACCTCGACCTCATCTCCCTCGCCTGAGGCCGAGACCCCTTCACGGCCGCCCGCTCGGCCGGGGCCTCGTCCGACCCCCCCCTCGGGCGCGGGCGCGTGACGGCGGACACCCCGCGTCCCGGCGAGGGCCGTCGTCGCCCCGGCCTAGAGTCGTCGCATGACGACGAAGTCCAGCTCCCGACCACATCCCCGCCTCCGCGTCGACGTCGACGGTCCGGTCATGCGGGTGACCCTCGACGCCCCCACGTGCCGCAACGCCCAGGTCCCCACGATGTGGGCGGAGATGGAGCGGCTCGCGACGACCCTGCCGCCGGAGATCCGCGTCGTCGTCCTCACCGGCGAGGGCCCGGCATTCTCCGCGGGTCTCGACCGCGGCATGCTCACCCCCGGCGGCGTCGACGGTGAACCCGACCTCCTCGGCCTCACCGCGGACGGGCCCGAGGCGCTCGCCGACCTCATCGAGACGTTCCAGCACGGCTTCACCGCATGGCGGGAGTGCCCGGCCCTCGTCGTCGCCGCGGTGCAGGGCCCGGCGATCGGCGCAGGGTTCCAGCTCGCCCTCGCCGCGGACCTGCGGATCGTCGCGACCGACGTCCGCTTCGCGATGGCGGAGGTCACCCTCGGTCTCGTGCCCGACCTCGGCGGCACCCACGCACTCACCTCGCTCGTCGGCCCCTCCCGCGCACTCGAGCTGTGCCTCACCGGCCGCTCGATCGACGCGCACGAGGCCGTCGCCACCGGCATCGCGAGCCTCGCCGTCGAGCCCGACCAGCTCGACGCCACCGTCGACGACCTCGTCGCGGCCGTCCTCGGCGCGCCCGAGAACACGATGCGCGAGATGCTGGGACTCTTCCGGGGCATCGAGAGCCGGACCGCCGCGGAACAGCAGCGCACGGAGCGCGGCGCACAGGCCCGTATCCTCTGCGCGATGACCGCGGCGATGCGCGGGCGCACCCGACCGGGAGCCTGAGCATCCTCCCGGACCGGCCGCGTCCCTTCCGGGGTGCGGCCGGTCGCCCTGGGCGCCCGGTGGTGACGACGGTGGAGCGCGCGAGCGCGGACGAGAGGTGTCGGTGAGCACGAGCAGCGGTTGGATGACGATGCGGTCCTTCTCCCGGGACCGGATGTCGGGCGCGCGCCTCCACCAGGGCACCGCACGGCGGGTGCTCTCCTACGCCCGGCCGTACTCCCGACTCATCGCGGTGTTCCTCACGCTGTCGCTCGTCTCCTCGGGGCTCGTCGTCGCGACGCCGATGCTCCTCGGCCAGGTCGTCGACCGGGGCGTCGTGCCCGGTGACCGGCGTGTCGTCGTCGTCCTCGCGTGCGTCGTCGCCGCGCTCGCCGTCCTCGACGTCGTCGTCGGCCTGCTCAGCCGCTGGGCCTCGGCCCGGATCGGCGAGAACCTCATCTATGACCTGCGTACCCAGGTCTTCTCGCACGTCCTCGCCCAACCGATCGGGTTCTTCACCCGAGCGCAGACGGGCGCGCTCGTCACCCGGCTCAACTCCGACGTCATCGGGGCACAGCAGGCGTTCACCTCGGTGCTCGGCTCGACGGTGAGCAACGTCGTCTCGGTCGTGTTCATCGTCGTCGCCATGGCGAGCACCTCGTGGCAGCTCACCGTCGTCGCACTGCTCCTCACCCCGGTGTTCCTCGTCCCGGCTCGCCTCATGGGACGGCGCCTCTCGGGATTGCAACGGGAGTCGATGGGTCTCAACGCCGAACTCGGCGCGCGCATGACCGAGCGGTTCAACGTCGCGGGAGCGCTCCTCGTCAAGCTGTTCGGCGACCCGGGCAGGGAGTCGGCCGAGTACGCCGTCCGGGCGGGCCGCGTCCGCGACATCGGTGTGACGATCGCCCTCAACCGCACCTTCTTCTTCCAGGGGCTCACCTTCGTCGCCGCCCTCGCCACCGCGGCGGTGTACGGCATCGGTGGTCTCCAGGTCATCGACGGCACCCTCACCGTCGGGTCGCTCCTCGCCCTCGCGGCGCTCCTCGGGCGTCTCTACGGTCCTCTCACCGCCCTCTCCAACGTGCGCGTCGACGTGATGACCGCGCTCGTGAGCTTCGAGCGGGTCTTCGAGGTCCTCGATCTGCAGCCGCTCGTCGCCGAGGCGCCGCAGCCCGTCGACATCCCCGACGGCCCGGTCTCCGTCGAGTTCGACGACGTGGCCTTCGCCTACCCCGGCGCCGACGAAGTGTCCCTCGCCTCCCTCGAGCAGGGCGGCCCCACCGGTGACCGTGAGGGTGGGGACCTCGTCCTCCACGACGTGTCGTTCCGGGTCGAACCGGGCAGCCTCGTCGCGCTCGTCGGTCCGAGCGGCGCAGGCAAGACGACGATGACGAGCCTCCTCGGGCGTCTCTACGACCCCACCTCCGGCGTCGTGCGCGTCGGGGGAGTGGACCTGCGGGAGGCGTCGTTCTCCTCGCTGCGGGACGTCGTCGGCATGGTGACGCAGGAGTCGCACCTGTTCCACGACACGATCCGCGCCAATCTCGAGTACGCGCGCCCCGGTGCGGACGAGACGGAGCTGTGGTCGGTCCTCGAGGCGGCCCAGATCGCCGGACTCGTCCGGGCGCTGCCGCAGGGCCTCGACACCGTCGTCGGCGACCGGGGGCATCGCCTCTCCGGTGGGGAGAAGCAGCGCATCGCGATCGCCCGGCTGCTCCTCAAGAGCCCGGGCCTTGTCGTCCTCGACGAGGCGACGGCCCATCTCGACAGCGAGTCCGAGGCCGCCGTCCAGCGGGCGCTCGACACCGCGCTGCACGGCCGGACGGCGTTCGTCATCGCCCACCGTCTCTCGACGGTGCGGGGCGCGCATGTCATCCTCGTCGTCGACGACGGCCGGGTCGTCGAGCAGGGCACCCACGCCGAACTCCTCGCCCACGGTGGGCTCTACGCCGACCTCTACCGCACGCAGTTCGCCGAGTGAGGCCGGCGTCCGCCGGTCCCTGGGATCGTCGGGTGCCACGAGTTCGTCGCCCTCGGCTCGGTCGCACCGACGAACAGGGGAGCAGGGGGACAGGGCGCTCGCACCGCCCCGGTCGCGACGTGACCGGGGTCGAGGACGTTCAGCCGTCCTCCTCGTCCCAGATGCGCGTCTTGCGCGGGCGGCGCGGCGCGGTGGGACGCCCCTCGCCCTCGCCGAGGGAGTCGCGGTACTCCCGGCGCAGGTAGACGAACACGAGGACGAACCCGACTGGGGCGGCACCCCACCACTGCAGCGCGTAGGCGAAGTGCGGGCCGGTGTCGGTCGACGGCGGGATGAGCGGATCGGGGCGCGGGGGAGTGGCGCCGTCGGCGGTGCGTTCGGCGTCGAGGACGACGTACGTCGGTCGCAATTGCAGCCCCGTCACGCGCGCGACCTCGGCGAGGTCGATCGAGGCGAGCTGCCCGGCCGGAAGATCACGCCCGAGCGCTTCCTCCCCGGGGCGTAGCCACCCGGTGATGCGGACGGGACCGCTCGGGGCAGGGGGAACCTCGGGGAGGATGTCGGCGCGCTCGGCGTTGGGCACCCATCCACGGTCGACGACGACGGTGTCACCGGCGGGCAGACGGACGACGTCGAGGACCTCGTAGCCGTACGTCACGCGCTGCGGCCGGTTGCGCACCATGAACCGGCCGCCCGTGACGTACTCGCCCTCGATGGAGACGTGCCGCCACTGTTGGTCGTCCGGGAAGGTCACCGTGCCGCCCGGCAGCGGCTCGTCGAGGGCGACGGGCGGCGCCTCGTAGTACTGCTCGATGAGTTGCTTGCGATGGGTCTTCTCGACGTGGCGCCCCCACTGCCAGCGTCCGAGGAAGACGCAGGCGGTGGCGAAGAGCGCGGCCACGAGCAGCGCGGTGAGCCAACGGCGGGTGAGGAGGAGCCGGGACACGCCGGTCAGGCTACTCGGACCGTGCGGCGGGCGCACCGGCCCGGGGGCGCCACCGGGCGCCGAGGCGTGGCCCCTCGGGGCCGACGTGCGTCCTCGCCCCCTGCCGGGCCTCGTGCCGGAGGCGACGGGCATGACCACCGGTGTCAGAGATGTCCGATCCGTTCGACGTCCGCGACTCGCCCCGCCCGACGCGACGCCCCACGTCCGGCGTCGCTATCGTGGCGCGCATGACCTCCGACGCCCCCTTCACCGCACCCGTGACCACGCCGGATGCCGGCGGCGGCGCACCGGGCCACCTGCCCTGGCCCGTCCCACGCCGCGGGGACGCCCCGGAGACGGAGGCGCCGCCCGCGCGCAGCGAGGGCCTCGTCGACACGTTCGGTCGGGTCGCGCGCGACCTGCGCATCTCCCTCACCGACCACTGCAACCTCCGCTGCACGTACTGCATGCCCGCCGAGGGCCTGCCGTGGATGGCGCGTCCGCAGATGCTCACCGATGAGGAGCTCCTGCGCCTCGTTCGCGTCTTCGGCGACCTCGGCATCGAGCAGGTCCGCCTCACCGGTGGTGAACCCCTCCTGCGCAAGGGCCTCACCGACATCGTCGCGGGCATCGCCGCGCTGCCGAACCGGCCTCGGATCGCCATGACGAGCAACGGGATCGGCCTCGCGCGTCGCGCCGCCGACCTCGCGGACGCAGGCCTCGACCGCGTCAACATCTCCCTCGACACGATCGACCGCGAGACGTTCGCGACCCTCTCGCGCCGCGACCGGTTCGACGACGTCGTCGCCGGACTCGCCGCCGCCGCCGAAGCGGGGCTCGCTCCCGTCAAGGTCAACGCCGTCGCCATGCGGGGCGTCAACGACGATGGCGTCGCCGACCTCCTCCAGTGGTGCCTGGAACGGGGGTACGAGCTGCGGTTCATCGAACAGATGCCCCTTGACGCCCAGCACGGGTGGGAACGTGCGCAGATGGTCACGGCGGGGGAGATCCGCGCGCGCCTCGAGGAGCGGTTCACCCTCACCCCCGTGCCCGAGCGGGGGAGCGCCCCCGCGGAGCGGTTCCTCGTCGACGGCGGTCCTGCGACCGTCGGCATCATCGCGAGCGTCACCGCCCCGTTCTGCGGGGCGTGCGACCGGGTGCGGCTCACCGCCGACGGCATGGTCCGCAACTGCCTCTTCGCCCGGGGCGAGGTGGACCTGCGCGGCCCGATGCGGGAGGGCGCGAGCGACCGCGACCTCGTCCGGCTCATCCGGGGCGAGATGTGGCGCAAGGCCGCCGGTCACGGCATCGGCAAGCCCGACTTCACCCAACCCACCCGCCCGATGTCGGCGATCGGTGGTTGAGAGCGACACCGACGCCGAGGACCGGGCGGCGGCGAGCAGGATCGAGCGCGAACGGGGCGAACACGCCCGCACGAACGCGGGGCGGCCCGCGCAGGGCAGGACCGGAGGCGTCAGACCGGGGTCTCCGCATGGGGCGAGTCGCCGGGGGAGATGTCGGCGGGCATGGCGGTACCCCGGATGACGGTGGGCGCCGGCTCCGGGTCGGGAGCGTCCGTCGCGTCCTCGTGGGAGTCCCGGTCGTGGCTGCCCGAGGCGGCCGTCACCATCCGGTGGACGACGGGGTCGTGTTCCTCGACGTGGGTGCGCATGTCGCGGTTGTTCGCGATGAGGACGGCCGGGTAGGGGAGGAGCAGCGCGGCGACGATGCAGATCCACGCCCCCGGGGGCCAGTCCACGACGGTGACGAAGACCCCGGCGAGGAGGAAGCAGACCGTACGGACCGCCATCGAGATCGTGTACGAGCGCATGCGCTCGTGCTGATCCTCCGCCCGCGAACGGGGCAGGCTGGAGATCGAGTGAACCCGCTCCTCGCCGTCACGCGCCATGCCGGGAGTCTACCGCCGCAGCGGCCTCGGGCGAGGGGATGATCGCGCCACACCCCTCCGACCCGTGAGAAAGCTACCCGCCGGTCACGTCGAGCCGTGTGCGCCGACGGAGTCCGACGTGCACTAGGTTCGTCATCGCCCCCACGGCCACCGACCCCGAGGAGTTCCGATGACCGACCCGACGCCCCGTCCCGTTCTCGTCACCGGCGGCAACCGAGGCATCGGCCTCGCCATCGCCCGAGACCTGCGCGAGGCCGGACACCCGGTCGTCGTCGGCTGCCGTTCCGGGGAGGCCCCCGACGGACTGGACGCCGTCACGCTCGACGTCACCGACGCCGAATCCGTCGACGCCGCCTTCACCGAGGCCGAGAAGATCGTCGGCGCCCCCATGGGCGGGCTCGTCGCCAACGCCGGCATCACCCGCGACCAGCTCCTCCTCCGCATGACCGACGAGGACGTCGACACCGTCCTCGACACCAACCTCGTGGGCGCGATCCGCTGCGCCCGCCGGGCCACACGGAGCCTCATGCGCGCCAAGGGCGGCCGCATCGTCCTCGTCTCGAGCGTCGTCGCCCTCTACGGCTCGCCCGGCCAGGTCAACTACGCGGCGAGCAAGGCGGGCCTCGTCGGCGTGGCCCGCTCCCTCACCCGCGAGCTCGGCGCCCGACGCATCACCGTGAACGTCGTCGCCCCCGGCTACATCGACACGGCGATGACCGAGGAGCTTCCCGAGGACCTCAAGGCGACCTACCGCGGCCTCATCCCCGCCGGCCGGTTCGGTGCCCCCGAGGAGGTCGCCGCCGCCGTACGGTTCCTCGTCTCCGACGCCGCCGCCTACGTCTCCGGCGCCGTCATCCCCGTCGACGGGGGCCTCGGCATGGGCCACTGACGCCCGCCGACCCGCCCTGCCCGCTCCCGCCCCGCCACGATCTCCAAGGAGTCCCCATGCCCCTGCTCGACGGAAAGAGCATCCTCGTCACCGGCGTCCTCACCGAGTCGTCGATCGCGTTCCACGTCGCCCGCCTCGCGCAGGAGGAGGGCGCGAGCGTCGTCCTCACCTCGTTCGGACGCGCCGCCAAGATCACGCAGAAGATCGCCAAGCGCCTCCCCGTCGAGGCCCCCGTCGTCGAGCTCGACGTGTCCGACACGGAGGACGTCGAGGCGCTCGCCGACCGGGTGCGCGAGCACGCCGACCACCTCGACGGCGTCCTCCACTCCATCGGGTTCGCCCCGCAGGAGGCGTTCGACTTCATGGGTGCCTCGTGGGAGGACGTCGCCCCCGCGCTCCAGATCTCCGCATATTCCCTCAAGGCCCTCGCGAAGGCGTGCCTGCCGCTCATGTCGCCCGGTGGCGCCATCGTCGGCCTCACCCTCGACGCCTCCGTCGCCTGGTCGGGCTACGACTGGATGGGTGTCGCCAAGGCCGCGTTCGAGTCGACGAGCCGGTACGTCGCCCGCGACCTCGGCCCTCAGGGCATCCGCAGCAACCTCGTCGCCGCAGGCCCCATCAGCACGACCGCGGCCAAGAGCATCCCCGCCTTCTCGAAGTTCGCGCAGTGGGGCGAGCACGCGCCGCTGGGCTGGGAGATCTCCGATCCGACGCCCGCGGCCAAGGCGTGCGTCGCGCTCCTCTCGGACTGGTTCCCCGCGACGACGGGCGAGATCGTCCACGTCGACGGCGGGTTCCACGCCTTCGGCGGCTGACGACGGGCGGTGCACGCATCGGCCGGCCCGACGTGTGTACCGACACCGCACCGCGGCGCCGTCGAGGGCGCCGTCGAGCCGTGAGCGGAGGCACGGGAGGGGACTCCTCGGGGCTCAGGGACCTCGTCTGGTCCGCGGGAGGAGCGTTCCGGGCGGCGGACACGCCGAAACCCTCACGTGACGTGGCGTCTTCGCCGATAAGGACGACGACGGCACCGTCTCGCGTGCCCGACGCAATCCCGGATGCCCATATGGAGGCCGCCCGCATGTCCAACGACTCACCGATCTGGACCCCGGCGCGGCATCCCCTCGCCCGGTTCCTCCGTGGGCTCGTCACGGGGACCCGCCTCCCCATGGACGGCGGCTGGATGCGGGTGACGCCCTGGGCCCCCCACATCCAGGGCATCCTCTCGTTCCCCGGGCACGCGATCCTCGCGGTCTCCTACGACCGCACCGAGAACGACCTCGCCGAGCTCGGCGTCGACGGCTGGGGCGGCGCACACGATCCGCGCGTCGTCACGACCCTCGCGAAGAACGGGTGGATCGACACCCTCGACATCCTCTTCCTCGGCCCCGGCGCGGGGGAGCGGGCCGGCGGCGATCACCTCGTCACGCGGTCCGACCTCGCCAAGCACCCGCTCGCCGAGCATGCCGAACGGGTGCGGTCCCAGGTCCAGGTCTACGGCTCGGCCGACCCCGGCGTCGAAGATGTCGTCGTCCTCGCACGCGGCGTCGGTGGTCTCCGCGAGATCTCCTTCGAGCTCGACCCGCGCCGTCGCGGCCAGGGTCGTGGCGTCGACCTCGTCCGGGCCGCGCTTCACTGCGTCCCCGAGAACGAACTCGTGGCCGCGTGCGCCGCGCCCGCGAACCTCCCGTGCGCGAAGTCGCTCGTCCGCGCAGGGCTCGCCCCCTACGGGACCATCCAGCTCTTCACCGATCGGCCGGAACGCCGCTCCTGAGGTCGTGAGGGCGGATCGACCGACCCGGCAGACCGTTCCGAACCTCGACGTGCCCTTCAGATCGAGAGAGGAGATCACCCCCGGTCGCACCTTCGACGATCTGAGCATGGGGTCTCGATGTCGAGTAGAAGCTTAGGGGTAAAGCCGCAGCTCGTTGCCGTCTGGCCCTGGAGGACGCGAGACACCGGGACACGACAGTCGCCGGACGGCTCGGAGACGTCCACGTCTCTGGTCACCCTCCGCCCTGCCACGGCGCGGAGCGACGCACTCCGTCGTGAGGCGACCGAGTCAGGCCGGGGCCGGGCCGTGATCCAGGCCGAGGAGGGGGAGCACGAGCGAGAGGTCCGGGACGTCGATCGCGACGTCGGCCTGCTCGCGGGCAACGGCCTTGGCACAGAACGCGACACCGAGCGCGGCGGTCCCCATCATGTCGAGGTCGTTGGCGCCGTCGCCGATCGCGACCGTGTGGTCGAGGTCGATTCCCTCGGCCGCGGCGAACTCCCGCAACGCCCGCGCCTTGCCGGCCCGGTCGACGATCTCGCCCTCGACCTCGCCCGTGAGGCGCCCGTCGGCGACGGCGAACCGGTTGGCACGCACGAGTCCGATGCCGAACCGTGCCGCGAGGGGCTCGACGATCTCGACGAACCCGCCGGAGACGAGCGCCACCGCGTGTCCGCCCTCCTGCAGCGCGCTCACGAGGACGTCGGCGCCGGGTGTGACCGTGACGGACTCCGCGACCTGCGTGAGGACCTGGGCGTCGAGACCGGCGAGCGTCGCGCACCGGGCCCGCAGGCTCGCCGCGAAGTCGAGTTCTCCGCGCATCGCCGCCTCGGTGACGACCCGGACCTCGTCCTCGGTGCCCGCAAGGGTGGCGACGAGTTCGATGACCTCCTCGAGGATGAACGTCGAGTCGACGTCCATGACGACGAGTAGGCGCCCACCCGGCACGAGGCCGGAGCCGGCGCCTGGGATCGTGCCGACGCTCACGCCTTGACGACGGTGTTCTTGGGGACGACGACGACGCCGCCCTCGCTCACGTGAAAGCCTCGGGCGAGATCGGCCTCGTGGTCGACGCCGATCTCGGCGCCGTCCTCGACGACGACGTTCTTGTCGAGGATCGCCTTCTCGATGACGGCCTTGCGGCCGATGCGCACCGCGTCGAGGAGCACCGAGTCGTGCACCTGCGCGAAGCTGTTGACGCGGACGAGGGGGGAGACGACCGAGCCCTCGACACGAGCACCGGAGATGACCGCACCCGAGGACACGGCCGAGTTGATCGCCTCGCCGAGTCGACCCGTCTCGTTGTGCACGAACTTGGCCGGCGGGTGGTTGCCCACGTCCGAGGTGTAGATGGGCCAGTCGTAGTTGTAGAGGTTGAAGATCGGGTGGATCGCGATGAGGTCCATGTTGGCCTCGTAGTAGCTGTCGATCGTGCCGACATCGCGCCAGTAGGCGCGGTCGCGATCGGTGGCGCCAGGGATCTCGTTGTAGGCGAAGTCGTACACCCAGCCGTCGCCGCGCTCGATGAAGCGGGGGACGATGTCGCCGCCCATGTCGTGCGTGCTGCCCTCATCGTCGGCGTCGGCGACGACGACGTCGCGCAGGACGTCCGCGTCGAAGACGTAGTTGCCCATCGAGGCGAGGACCTCGTTGGGCGAGGAGGGCAGACCCTTCGCGTCCTTCGGCTTCTCGCGCCAGCGGCCGATGCGACGCTCGTCGCCCTCGTCAACCTCGATGACGCCGAACTGGTCGGCGAGGGAGATCGGCTGTCGGATGGCCGCGACGGTGATGCCCGCCTGGGTCTCGATGTGCTGGTCGACCATCTGGCTGAAGTCCATGCGGTACACGTGGTCCGCGCCGACGACGACGACGTAGTCGGGGCGTTCGTCGTCGAGGGTGTTGAGGCTCTGATAGATCGCGTCGGCGCTACCCATGTACCACTGCTTGCCCATGCGCTGCTGTGCCGGGATGGGGGCGATGTAGTTGCCGAGCAGGTTGGACATGCGCCACGTGCGGCTGATGTGTCGGTCGAGGCTGTGCGACTTGTACTGCGTGAGCACGACCACCTTGAGGTAGCCGGAGTTGACGACGTTGCTCAGCGCGAAGTCGATGAGCCGGTAGATGCCGCCGAACGGCACGGCCGGCTTGGCCCGGTCGGCGGTGAGTGGCATGAGCCGCTTGCCCTCGCCGCCGGCGAGGACGATGGCCAGGACATTGGGATTGCGCTTCCGACGCCTCATGGCGTTCAACCTACCTGCGGAACCCCGATGGGGAAGAGGAACGAAGGCCCTCGTTCTCGCTCCGCCGCGAGCGCGTGCCCTTCGCCCGTCCGTCGCCGCCCCGCGGAGGGCCCCCGGCGTCTAGGGTGAGGCCGTGCGCGTAGACATCCTCACCAAGGAATACCCCCCGCAGATCTACGGTGGCGCCGGGGTCCATGTGGCCGAACTGACGCGGGCGCTGCGCGCCCGCGGTGACGTCGACGTCCGCGTGCGCTGCTTCGGTGGCCCCCGCGACGAGGACGGCACGACCGGCTACCCCGAGATCGCCGAACTCGCCGGGGCGAACGCCGCTCTGCAGACCCTCGGCGTCGATCTCGCGATGGCCGGCGACTGCGTCGGCACCGACCTCGTCCACTCCCACACGTGGTACGCCAACATGGCGGGTCACGTGTCCTCCCTCCTCGCCGGGGTGCCTCACGTCATCTCGGCGCACTCCCTCGAGCCGCTCCGTCCGTGGAAGGCCGAGCAGCTCGGCGGCGGGTACCGCGTGTCCTCCTGGGTGGAGCGCACGGCGTACGAGGCGGCTTCGGGCATCATCGCGGTGAGCCGCGGCATGCGGGCCGACATCCTCACGTGCTACCCCTCGATCGACCCCGACAAGGTCTCGGTCGTCCACAACGGCATCGACTCCACCGACTGGCACCCCGACCACTCCGGCGCCGGCAAGGACGTCTGCCGCGCCTACGGCATGGACCCCGACCGTCCGTCCGTCGTCTTCGTCGGCCGCATCACCCGCCAGAAGGGGCTCCCGCACCTGCTGCGTGCCGCGGCCGCTCTGCCGCCCGAGGTCCAGGTCGTCCTCGTCGCGGGCGCTCCGGACACCCCGGAGATCAAGGCCGAGGTCGAGACCCTCATCGACGAGCTCCGCACGACCCGGGAGGGCGTCGTGTGGGTCGCCGAACACCTCTCGCGGGACAAGGTCGTCGCGATCGAGTCCAACGCGACGGTGTTCGCCTGCCCGTCGATCTACGAGCCCCTCGGCATCGTCAACCTCGAGGCGATGGCGTGCGAGGCGCCCGTCGTCGCCACCGCGACCGGCGGCATCCCCGAGGTCGTCGTCGACGGCGAGACGGGCTGGCTCGTCGACATCGAGCAGGTCGGCGACGGAACCGGCACCCCGGTCGACCCCGCGAAGTTCGAGGCCGACCTCGCCGCGGCCCTCGCCGACGCCGTGAGCGACCCCGAGCGGGCGCGCGAGCGTGGTCTCGCCGGCCGCCGCCGCGCGGTCGAGCACTTCTCCTGGTCCGCGATCGGTGACCGCACCCTCGAGGTCTACGAGAAGGTCCTGACGCAGCACCGCTGATCCCGCTCCACGACCCGCACCCACGACCGCACCGGCCGACGGACGCTCCGACGGCCGGTGCGGTCGTTTGCACCCCCCTGGGGGTGTACACCCTCCCTTCGTCCCTCCCGAGGGGCGCACACCGAGGGGCGCACACCGACGGGCACGGCGTCCGCACGGCCCGGTCCGGACGACCGGCCCGCCTCGACGATCCCGCGCATCCCCACCGGCGGGAGTCCGTCGAGGCCCGCCGTCGGGGTCGGTGCGGTTCCCCCTGCGCGGTGTGCGAGCCGAGTCCGGAGTCAGGAGCGGCCGGAGGCGAGGCCGAGGGCCGCGGCGCGGGCGCCCGTGACGAGGGCACGCCGCGCCTCCCGACGCACCTCCCGCAGGATGTCCGCGCGTCGCTCCCCGACGGCCAGGGTGGGGGCGTCGTGGAGATGGTCCAGGGCGGTGCCCGCGACGGCCTCGAGGATCGCCGCCTGCGTGATGAGGCGGCGCGCGCGTTCGTCGACGGGCGGCAGACCCCACCGGCCGCTCGCGACGCGCTCGTCGGCGAGATCGCGCAGACCGGCGTCCCAGTGCGGTGCGTCGAGGCCCTCGAGGGCACTCACGGCCTCCAGCACGAGGGTCCGCAGGGCGCGTTCCGCGCCCGCGGCGTCGTCCTCGCCGAGTGGAGGTGGGGTGCACTCGTACGCCGCCCACCTGAGGAGGGTGCCGGTGTCACCGCTCGGACCGAACTCCTCGAACTCGGGCACGAGCGCACCGCCCAGCAGGGGCGACCAGGCGCACTCCCCGGCGTCGAGCGCGGCACCGGCGAACTCCGTCCCACCCCGCGGCAGCCCGACGAGGTCGCCCGGCGCGGGGAGGGAGACGAGGACGACCCGTTCCCCGAACCTCTGCCAGAGGTCGAGACTCGCCACGGCGGCGTCCACGTCGACGTCGGCGAGATCGGGGGTGGCGTCCCGGACGACGCGGTCGAGGTCGCCCCTCCCGCGGCTCAGGGCGTCGGTGGCCCACAGGGCGAGACGGACGGAGGCAGGCAGTTCCGGCACGGACCCAGCGTAGGCGGGGGAGACGACGCGTCGACGCCCGTGCTCCGAGGCCGTGCACGTCCGGTGCCCGACTGCCGATAGGGTCACCCCCATGAGTGACGTGCTCGCGTTCGCCGGTGTGACCGTGACCCGTGGTGGCAAGGACATCCTCGCCGAGGTCGACTGGGAGATCGAGGAAGGCCAGCGATGGGTCGTCCTCGGCCCCAACGGTGCCGGTAAGTCGACGCTCCTGCAGCTCGCGGCCGCGCGCCTCCACCCGACCACCGGGGTCGCCGGTGTCCTCGGCGAGGTGCTCGGGGCGGTCGACGTCTTCGAGCTGCGTCCTCGCATCGGCCTCGCGAGCGCCTCCCTCGCCGAGCACGTGCCCGGCGACGAGCGCGTCGCGGACGTCGTCGTCACCGCGTCCTACGGCGTCGTGGGGCGCTGGCGCGAGCACTACGACCGTCAGGACCTCACGCGCGCGACCGAGCTCCTCGCGGCGCTCGGGGTGTCCCACCTGGCCGACCGCCGCTACGGCACGCTCAGCGAAGGGGAGCGCAAGCGCGTGCAGATCGCGCGCGCCCTCATGACCGACCCGGAGCTCATGCTCCTCGACGAGCCCGCCGCGGGCCTCGACCTCGGCGGTCGGGAGGACCTCGTCGCCCGTCTCGGCGCCCTCGCCGACGACATCGAGGCGCCCGCGCTCGTGCTCGTCACCCACCACGTCGAGGAGATCCCGCCGGGGTTCACCGACGTCCTCCTCCTCCGCGAGGGTCGCGTCGTCGCGGCCGGACCGATCGAGATCACCCTGACGAAGGAGAACCTCGAGGAGACCTTTGGGCTCCCGCTCGTCCTCGAGCAGCACGGCCGCCGGTGGGCGGCACGGGCCGTCACGGACTGACCGCACCGCCTCCCCGCCACCGGCACCCCACCCCGAGGTGCTCGAGGTCCGCGCCGGCTCGACGGTTGTCCCCTAGGGTGAGGAGCACTGACCCACAACGGGCCACCGATCGGGGAGGCTGGAACGCATGGAGTGGATGGACTGGCTGCAACAGAACCCGTGGGCCGCGTGGCTCGCGGTGGCCCTCGTCCTCACCGCGGTCGAGGCCGCCACGGCGGACCTCATCTTCCTCATGCTCGCCGGAGGGGCCGTCGTCGGCATGGTCGTCGGGCTCCTGCCCTCGACCGTCGCGATGCAGGTGATCGCCGCCTGCGTCGCTGCGCTCGCACTCCTCGTCGGGGTGCGTCCCACGCTCAAGCGTCGGATGCTCGACTCCATCCCCGACGCCCGGCTCGGCACCGAGTCCTACGCCGGCCGTACCGCGCAGGTCACCGAACCGGTCGACGTACACGACGGCCGCGTGCGGTTCGACGGAGAGATCTGGAGCGCCCGCTCCGAGGACTCCACCATCCCGCTCCCGGCGGGCACCACGGTCACGATCGTCCGGGTCGAGGGCGCCACGCTCGTCGTCGCCCCCACCACCACGGTGCAGGACGTCGTACCCCGCCCGGACGACCCGACCCCGCCCCCGGGGCCGGGGCCGTCCCTCTGACCCATCCACCATCGTTCTCACACAAGGGGAGTGACAACGCATGATCGGGACCATCCTGCTCGCTCTGCTGCTGATCCTCGTCGTGACCGTCGTCGTCAAGTCGGTCCGGATCGTCCCGCAGCAGACCTCGCTCATCATCGAGCGACTCGGTAAGTACTCGCGCACCCTCGATGCCGGTTTCCACGTCATCGTGCCGTTCGTCGACAAGGTCCGCGCGAACATCGATCTGCGCGAGCAGGTCGTCTCGTTCCCGCCGCAGCCGGTGATCACGAGCGACAACCTCGTCGTCAACATCGACACCGTCATCTACTACGCCGTCACGGACAGCAAGGCCGCCGTCTACGGCATCGCCAACTTCATCCAGGGCATCGAGCAGCTCACCGTCACGACGCTGCGCAACGTCATCGGCTCGATGGACCTCGAGCAGACGTTGACGAGCCGCGACCAGATCAACGGTCAGCTCCGCGGCGTCCTCGACGAGGCCACGGGCAAGTGGGGCATCCGCGTCTCGCGCGTCGAGCTCAAGGCCATCGACCCGCCGCACAGCGTGCAGGACTCGATGGAGAAGCAGATGCGTGCCGAGCGAGACCGCCGCGCCGCGATCCTCACGGCCGAGGGCGTCAAGCAGTCGCAGATCCTCACGGCCGAGGGTGAGAAGCAGAGCCAGATCCTCCGCGCCGAGGGCTCGGCCCAGGCCCGCATCCTCGAGGCCCAGGGTCAGGCCCGCGCCATCAAGCAGGTCTTCGAGGCGATCCACAAGGGCAAGCCCAACCAGGAGCTCCTCGCCTACCAGTACCTCCAGATCCTCCCGCAGCTCGCGCGCGGCGACTCCAACAAGATGTGGATCGTCCCGAGCGAGTTCACCGAGGCGATGAAGGGATTCGGCAACGCCTTCGGCAGCGAAGGCTTCTCCTTCCCCGGCGCCTCGGCCGCCACCTCCGGCGACGTCGAGGTCGAATGGGGCGAGGACGACGACGCCTTCCACGACATCGCGCTGCAGGATCCGCAGGAGGCGCTCCGCAAGGCCCGTGACGAGGCGGCGAGCACGTCTGCCGAGGCCGAGGGCACATCCGCGCACATCCAGGGCCGCCGCCCGCGCCCGCAGAACGCCGGCCTCGGTGCCCGTGCGGACGCCCCGCAGATCGGCGCCGCCGACCCGAACGTCCAGGCGCCCACCGCCGGGATCCCCGGTGTCGACCCCGCCGCGGCGCCCGTCGCCGATGCCGTGGCCGACCCGACCCTCGGCGCCCCGGGTACCGGGACCGAGCCGGCCGGGGGCTCCTCGGCCGCGCAGCCGCCCACCCCGGAGGCCGCAGACCCGTGGACCCCGCGATCGGACGACCCGCAGCAACCGCGCTGACCCGGACGCCCGACCCCCCGTCCCGCACCCTGGACCGACACGGCACGGGCACCGCGTCCACGTGAGACGTCCTCGGCACCCCGTCACCCTTAGGGTGGCGGGGTGTCGCTGTTCGAGGTGGTCTGCATCCTGCTGGCCGGGGTCGCGGCCGGGACGATCAACACCGTCGTCGGCGCGGGTTCCCTCGTCACGTTCCCCACGCTGCTCCTCTTCGGGTACCCGCCGGTCGTCGCGAACATGACGAACGCCGTCGGCCTCGTCGCCGGGGGAGCGAGCGGCGTCCACGGCTACCGCCGAGAGCTCGCGGGCGAGGCACCGACGCTGCGGCGTCTCGTGCCGGCCACTCTCGTCGGCGCACTCGCCGGGGCCCTGTTGCTCCTCGTGCTGCCGGCGGAGGTGTTCGAGGTCGTCGTGCCCCTCCTCATCGGGCTCGGCGTCGTCCTTGTGCTCCTCGGCCCCCGGTTCAAGGCGCGCGCGGCCCGGCGCCGCGCCGCAGGAGCGACACCACGCACCCACCGTGTTGCCCTCCCGCTGCTCGTCGGTCTCACGGGCGTCTACGGCGGCTACTTCGGCGCCGCGCAGGGCGTCCTCCTCGTCGGGATCCTCGGCGCGATGCTCCCGGCACCGCTGCAGACCGTCAACGGCATCAAGAACGTCCTCGGCCTCGTCGCCAACGCCACCTCCGCCCTCGTCTTCGTCGTCGTCGTCGGCTCCGACATCGCGTGGTGGACCGCCCTCGTCCTCGGGACGGGCGCGCTCCTCGGCGGCGTCCTCGGAGCACGCATCGGGCGACGCCTCCCGCCGCCGCTCCTCCGGGCGGTCATCGCGACCATCGGCGTCGTCGCGATCGTGCGGATGCTCTTCGGCTGAAGCCGACCACTCTCCACAGGAACGACGCGAAAGGCCCCACGGCATGACGGACGCCCCCATCGAGATCGACGACCCCCGTGACGAACGCGTCGCCGACTTCCTCCACCTCACCGACGTCCACCTGCGGCGTCGGCTCGAGCCCGAGCGGGGGCTGTACCTCGCCGAGAGTGAGAAGGTCATCCGCCGCGCCCTCGCGGCGGGGCACCGGCCGCGGTCGTTCCTCATGGCCCGCAAGTGGCTCGACGACCTCGCCGACCTCGTCGACCAGGCGCTCACGCACGACGTGCCCGTCTACGTCGCGGGCGAGGACGTCATCCGCGAGATGACCGGCTTCCACCTCCACCGCGGTGCGCTCGCCTCGATGGAGCGGCCCGAGATGTCGGCCCTCGAGGACGTCCTCGACGGCGCACGCCGGGTCGTCGTCCTCGAGGACATCGTCGACCACACGAACGTCGGCGCCGTCTTCCGCTCGGCCGCGGCGCTCGGGGTCGACGCCGTACTCGTCACCCCACGCTGCGCCGACCCCCTCTACCGTCGCAGCATCCGCGTCTCGATGGGGACGGTCTTCCAGGTGCCGTGGACCCGCACGGGGGTGTGGCCCGCCGGGGTCGACCAGCTCCGCGAGGCGGGCTTCACCGTCGCGGCGTTCGCACTCGAGGACAGCTCGGTCTCCCTCGACGACCTCGCCGCCGACCCGCCCGAGCGCCTCGCCCTCGTCATGGGCACGGAGGGCGACGGTCTCGGCCGCCGAACGGTGGCGGCCGCCGACCTCGTCGTCCGCATCCCCATGGCGGGCGAGGTCGACTCCCTCAACGTCGCTGCGGCCGCCGCCGTCGCGATGTGGGCCCTCCGCGCGCCGTCCCGCTGAAGCGGCCTCACTCTCTGGCGGCGCGTCTCCGTGACGACGCCGCAGACGCCGGAGACGCCGCAAGGCGGACCCCCGGGTCGGGGATCCGCCTTGCGGCGCCTCGTGGAGCAGTGGGGGTCAGTCCGCGGCGGACATGCCGGTGAGCACCGCTCGCCCGAGGACGTGCTCGAGCATGACGAACGACGCCTGCGCGGGCGGCGTGCTCGGGTCGAGGGAGAGATCCTCGGCGTCGAGGGCGTGGACGGCGAACATGTACCGGTGCGGACGGTCGCCGGGGGGTGGGGCCGCGCCACCGAAGTCGTCGGTGCCGTAGTCGTTGCGCAGCTGCACCGAGCCACGGGGGAGGCTGCCGCCGCCGATGAGGCCGGCGTTCGCCTCGAGCTCGGTGACGTCGGCCGGGATGCCGACGACGAACCAGTGCCAGAAACCCGAGGGCGTGGGGGCGTCCGGGTCGAAGCAGGAGACGGCGTAGCTCTTCGTCCCCTCCGGCGCACCCGACCAGCGCAGCACCGGCGACGTGTTGCCGCCGCCGTAGGTCTGCTCCGTCGGGAGCGTCCCCCCGTCGGCGAACGTGGGGCTCTCGAGCGTGAAGGACGGGACGCGGGGGAGGAGCTCGTAGGGGTCCGGGGCCTGGGGTCGTTCGAGGTTCATGTCTCGACACTAACGGCCGCGGGCGGCGCGTTCGAGGGGGCCGGGAGGACGAGTCGGGCGAGGAGTCGGTCGAGTTCGGCCACCGGATCGGTGGTCAGGCCGCCGTGGCGGGAGCCGGGCTGGACGACGGTGCTGCGGGGAGCGGCGATCCAGCCGAACCGGGCGCCCTGGCGCGTGAGGTCCGTGCGGCCGGCCTCCCCGCGACACACGGCCTCGACCTGCCGGAGCGAGGCGCGCAGGGCCTTGAGGTCGAGGTCCGGATCGAGGGCGAGCAGACGCTCCGGGCACAGCGCGTGACCGCTCACGAGGACGTCGGCCTCCTGGCAGAAGAGGACGACGCCGACGTTGACGAACTCTTCACGCTCGACGCGGGGGACGCAGCGGAGGGTGACGTACTGGTAGGGGAGGAGGTCGCTCATCGGTCCGCCCCCGGCAGCCAGGCGGCGGGCGCCGCGAGCCGCGCACCCAGGCACGCGACGTACGCCTCCCGCACGGCGTCCGCGTCGGGGAGGTCGGCGGTCGTCTCGAGCCATTCCTCGGGCGCGGCCTCGACGACCCCGCGGATCACCTCGGGGGTGAGGAGTGCCGCCAACTCCTCGTGGCGGGCCGCGACGGCCGTGGTGCCGGCGACGTCGGCGAGGACGTGCGTCGAGGCGTCGAACCGCTGGGCCGCGAAGCGCTCCGGCGAGGGGGCGCGCGAGGGCCAGGAGTGATGGAAGTACAGCGCCGCCCCGTGGTCGATCGCGACGAGCCGGTCGTGCCACCACAAGAGGTTGGGGTTGTGCCACGTCCGGTCGACGTTCGCCGTGAACGCGTCGAGCCAGACGATCGCCTGCGCCGTCGCGGCGTCCGGCACGCGGGACCCGTCGTACCCGAACGCGCCCGGGAGGAAGTCGAGGCCGAGGTTGCTGCCGAGTGAGGCGTCGAGAAGGTCCTGCACCTCCTCGTCCGCCTCGTAGCGGGCGATGGCGGGGGGCAGCTCGATCTCGACGAGATCGGGCACGTCGACGCCGATCGTCCGACCGAGCAGCCCGACGACGACCTCGGCGACGAGGACCTTGAGTCCCTGCCCGGCGCCGCGGAACTTCACGACGTACATGCCGTCGTCGTCGGCCTCGACGAGCCCGGGCATAGACCCACCCTCGCGCAGCGGCAACACGTAGCGGGTGGCCCGCACCTTCTCCATCACGTCGTCCTCACGACGCCAGGGTAGGACCCCGGGAGGCGTCCTCCCCCCGTCATCCCGCCGTCCTCCGCCCTGCCCTCCCGGCTGCCCGGGTGCGACGACGCCGCTACCGTGTGCCCATGGAACCGGTCTACACCCCCGTCATCGGCCTCGCCCGCGCCCTCTTCGCCGCCCAGGGGCTGCGGTTCCGCGTCACCGGTTCGGAGCACATTCCCCACGAGGATGGCGCGGTCGTCGTCATGAACCACCTGTCATATCTCGACTTCACGTACGCCGGTCTCGCGGCGCGTCCGTCGGGGCGCGTCATCCGGTTCATGTGCAAGGACACGATCTTCGACCACCCCGTCGCCGGGCCGCTCATGCGCGGGATGAAGCACATCCCCGTCGACCGCGAGAACGGGTCGGCGTCGTTCCGGGCCGCGCTGCGGGCCCTCAAGGACGGCGAACTCGTCGGGGTGTTCCCCGAGGCGACGATCTCCCGCTCGTTCGAGCTCAAGGAGTTCAAGTCCGGTGCGGTGCGCATGGCGCAGGGGGCCCGCGTGCCGATGATCCCCGTCGTCCTCTGGGGCAGCCAGCGGGTCTGGACGAAGGGCCACCCGAAGCGGCTCGGGCGCACCCACACGCCGATCTCGATCGACGTGGGCGCCCCCATGGACGTGCCGCGCGGGGCCGACGTGACGCAGGTCGTCGCCGATCTGCACGCGCGGATGACGACGATGCTCCAGGCCGCCCAGGACGCCTACCCCACCGTCCCGTTCGAGGACCGCGCGTTCATGCCGGCGCGCCTCGGAGGCACGGCCCCGACACTCGAGGAGGCGACGGCCCTCGACCTCGAGGAGACCCGCCTGCGTCGGCAGCGCAGGCTCGCGCAGGACGCCGCCGGGACCGACCCCGACGAGGTCGCCGGCCAGCCGTGACGCCGGGACGTCGTCGGGCGATGACGCCGCTGGTCGAAGGGTTGTCACCCCGGCCGCCTACGGTGCCCGCATGAGCACGAGCGAGACGACCCCCACGCCGCGGCCGGACGCCGCCGACACCGCGCGCGAGGCGTCTCCGAACGAGACGGCGACCTCCGCCACCTCGACTCCGGCCTCCGGCGACGAGGCCACGGCGGACACCACACGTGTGCCCCGTCTCGACGAGGCTCAGCGGCGCATCGCCGACCGGGTCCTCACCGATCTCGCCGGGGCGGGCGCCCGGCTGCGGGCGGACCAGGAGACTGCGGTCGCCGCGCTCACCGTGCCGGGTGCTCGCGCCCTCGTCGTCCAGGCGACCGGGTGGGGCAAGTCGGCCGTCTACTGGGTGGCCACCGCCCTGCGCCGCGCCGCCGGTGCGGGACCGACGCTCGTCGTCTCCCCGCTCCTGTCGCTCATGGGTGACCAGGTCGCGGCCGCCGGTCGGGCGGGACTCGTCGCCGAGACCCTCCACTCCGGCAACGTCGACGAGTGGGGCGTCGTCGAGGCGCGGCTCCGCGCCGACGAGGTCGACGTGCTCCTCGTCTCGCCCGAGCGCCTCGCCAACCCCGGCTTCGGTCGCCGCGTGCTCAGCGGACTGCGGGGTCGGCTCGGCCTCCTGGTCGTCGACGAGGCGCACTCGATCTCCGACTGGGGTCACGACTTCCGCCCCGACTACCGCCGGGTGGCCGACACGTGGCGCGACCTCGACCCGACGTGCCCCGTGCTCGCGACGACGGCGACGGCCAATGCGCGCGTCACCGCCGACATCGCGAACCAGCTCGGCCCCGCCACCCTCGTGCTCCGCGGGCCGCTCGCCCGGTCGAGCCTCCAGCTGGCCGTCGTGCCCCACCTCGACCCCCTCGCCCGGTACGCGTGGGTCGTCGAACACCTCCGTCGACTGCCCGGATCGGGCATCGTCTACGCCCTCACCGTCGCCGACGCCGAACGTCTCACCGAGGCGATCACCGCCGAGCTCGGCCCCGAGGCGCCTGTCGCCGCCTACACCGGCCGCCTGCCCGCCGACGAGCGTGCCCGGCTCGAGCAGGACCTGCGTGACAACCGGGTCAAGGCCCTCGTCGCCACTTCGGCCCTCGGCATGGGCTTCGACAAGCCCGACCTCGGATTCGTCGTCCACGTCGGCCCCCCGCCGTCCCCGGTCTCCTACTACCAGCAGGTCGGACGCGCCGGTCGTGGCATCGACCACGCCGTCGTCGTTCTCCTCCCCGCGCACGGTGACGAGGCCGTCTGGGAGCACTTCGCGACGTCCACGCTGCCGGACCCGCGCCAGGTCGAGGCGATCCTCGCCGCCCTGCGCGAGGCCGCCCCCGAGCCCCTGAGCGTCGTCGCGATCGAGGCCCGCACGGGGATCCGTCGCGGCCGGGTCGAACTCCTCACCAAGCAGCTCGCCGTCGACGGCTGCGTCGATCGCGTCGACGCGGGTTGGGTCGTCACGGACGTGCCGTGGCATTACGACGCCGCCCACTACGAGGGGGTGCTCGCCCAGCGGCGACGCGAGGCCGACATCATGCGCGACTACATCGCCGGCGAAGAGTGCCTCATGGCGCTGCTGCAGCGGACGCTCGACGACCCCGACGCGCGCGCGTGCGGCCGGTGCTCCGCGTGCCTGGGGCGTCTGCCCGACGGGCTGAGCGAGCGACCGGGCCCCGATCTCGTGCTGCGCATCGGAGCGAGGCTGCGCACCCGCTTCCACGAGCTGCCGCCCCGCAGGATGTGGCCGGGGGCACCCTACGACCGCCGCGGACGCATCCCGGCGGGGGAGGCCGCCGAGACGGGCCGGGTGCTCATCCACGCGGACGCCCCGGAATGGCGAGGCAACCTCCAGCGCTTCGCCGCCGACGAACCCGACGCGGAGCTCCTCGGCCACGCCGTGCGTATCCTCGCCGACTGGCGCACCTCGTGGCCCTCCCGGCCCGAGGTCGTCGTCGCATTCGATGCCGAAGGACATCCCCGGATCGTCGAGGCCCTTGCCGCCCATCTGGCCGAGGTGGGCCGCCTGGACCGCGCCGCACTCACGGTGCGTTCGGCCGAGGAAGTCGGGGCGGACCCCGCCGACGGCGACGCGGGCGGAGCGGTCGAAGCGGCCGGGTGGGCTCGGCGTCTGCTCCTTGCGTCGGACGACGAGGCACGCATCCGCGGCCGATGGGTGCTCCTCGTCGTCGATGCCTCCTCCACGACGTGGGCGCCCACCGTCGCCGCGTCCCTGCTCCGCTCCCACGGCGCGGCCGGCGTCCTCCCCCTCCTCGTGCATCGGCGTCCCTGACGCCCGCGTACGGCGGGCGGCGGAGGACGCCCCGGTCGAACCCTCTCGCGCCGTCCGCCCCTCTCGCAGGGCGGCTCGGACGGACTCGCGCCGGGATCACGGTGACGGGACCACGCAATCGCCCACTGGGACTCTCCGCAGGGAATCGCTGCGGCACAAAAGGATTGAGGAGGTCGGAGTTTTTTCCTCCGGACGGAGGTTTGAAGCCCGGAGCCTTCGGGCAACATGGAGGGCGTACGACGCTCGGCACGGCCCGTCACGGACCGTTCGGGGGGCCACCCCTCCGACAGTCGGCGCCGAGGACGCTCAAGGTGATGGCGTCGGAGAATCTTTCTCGCCATCGCCCCTGACGAGAGGAAGACCATATGTTCGACCAGAACACGACGCAGGAAGACATCAGCCGTCTCAGCAACGCCGAGGTCATCGACCAGAACGGCGACAAGGTCGGTGGCGTCGGTCAGATCTACCTCGACGACCAGACCTCGCGTCCCACCTGGGTCACGGTCAAGACCGGCCTCTTCGGCACGAAGGAGACGTTCGTCCCCCTCGACCAGGCCACCCGTGAGGGCGACGCCATCCGCGTTCCCTACACCAAGGACTTCATCAAGGACGCCCCGAAGATGGAGGCGGACCACCACATCTCCGAGTCCGAGGAAGAGGAGCTTTACCGCTACTACAACCTCGACCGGGGCTACAACGACACCGACGTGAACCGCCGCGACGCCGACGTGGACCGCCGCGACGCGGTTGCCGGTGAGGTCCGTGAGGACCGCGCCGACCTGCGCGACCGCGAGGACCACACGGACGACGGCTCCGTCGTCCGCCGCGAGGAGGAGCTCCGCGTGGGCAAGGAGCGCGTCGGCGCCGGCCGTGTGCACCTTCGCAAGCACGTCGTCACCGACACGGAGACCGTCGAGGTCCCCGTCGAGCGCGAAGAGGTCCACGTCGTTCGCGAGCCCGTCCGTGACGGTGAGGTCGGCGGCCGCATCGGTGGCGACGAGAACGTCTCCGTCGAGCTCCACGAGGAGCGCCCGGTGGTCGAGAAGGAGACCGTCGCCAAGGAGCGCGTCGGCCTCGAGAAGGAGACCCACCGCGACACCGAGCAGGTCTCGGCCGAGGTCCGCAAGGAGCAGGTCGAGGTCGAGCGTGAGGGTGACGTCCGCCGCGACGACGCGTCTCGCGATGACACCCGCCGCTGAGCGGATGCGCTGAACGGGGTCACCCCGTAGCAGCTCTTCGTCAGACCCCCGGACCCACCGCCATGGTGGGTCCGGGGGTCTCACGCGGTCCGGGGTGTCGACGACGCCCGCGTCCGCTGGCCACGGTGGCCCGGCTTGCCCGCGGCGTGGAAGAGTCCCGTGACCGGGGAGACGAAACGGGCTGCCCGGGATTCTTCCCGGGCAGCCCGTTCACGACACGCTCGGGTTCACTGCTGCATGAACGCCCAGGCGTCGGCGACGATGTCGTGGAGCGACAGCTCCGGGCGCCAGCCGAGTTGATGCGCGGCGCGCTCCGAGGACGCGACGAGCGTCGTCGGGTCGCCCGCTCGTCGCGGCTTGACGGTGGCGGGCACCGGATGTCCGGTGACCTCGCGGCAGGCATCGACGACCTCCTTGACGGAGTAACCGGTGCCGCTGCCGAGGTTGAACACGCGGTGGGTCCCCGCCTCGGACGTCTCGAGCGCGAGGAGGTGGGCGCGGCCGAGGTCGACGACATGGAGGTAGTCGCGGACCGCGGTGCCGTCGGGGGTGTCGTAGTCGTCGCCGAAGATCGACACGGACTCCCGCTGGCCCGCAGGCACCTTGAGCACGTTGGGGATGAGGTGGGTCTCCACGGTGTGCCGTTCCCCGAACCGCCCACGTGCACCTCCGACGTTGAAGTAGCGCAGGGAGGTGGCGCCGATGCCGTAGGCCTTGGCGTAGCCGGTGAGCAGCATGTCGACGGCGAGCTTGGAGTGGCCGTAGGGGTTGATGGGGGAGGGTGTGGCGTCCTCCGTGATGGGGGAGACCTCGGGTTCGCCGTAGACCGCCGCCGTCGAGGAGAACACGACCCGCGGGATGCCTGCGGCACGGACCGCGTCGAAGAGCGCGAAGGAGCCGACGACGTTGTTCTCCCAGTAGATCTCCGGACGCTCCACGGACTCCCCGACGAGGGACTTCGCGGCGAAGTGGAGCAGGCCGTCGAAGCGACCCCGGGCGAGGAGGTCGTGCGCGTCGTGGATGCGGCAGATCTCGAGACGAGCCCCCTCCGGAACGGCGTCGGCGTGACCGGTGGACAGGTCGTCGACGACGACCACGTCGTGACCGGCCTCGAGCAGCTGGGACGTGACGACCGACCCGATGTAGCCGGCACCCCCCGTGACGACGAGCTTCATGTGTGCCCTCCTGGGTGTCCTCGGCCCGGAGACGGGCCGCTCTCACTCTAGAGGTGGAACTGTCGACGCCATCGGGGTTCTCCCGAGACCGAGGCCGAGGGGCCCAGGACGCGTGGTTCTCAACCGCTGCAACCCACGGCCGATGGGGGGGCCGACAGAAGGGATCCCGATGCGACGTCCGTACCGCAGCCCCGGTCTCAGCGACCGGGACCGAGAGGTGATCGAGATCGAGCGCCGGTGGGGCCCCGGGCCGTCGGCGACACCGATGAAGCTCGACGAGGCACAGGAACGCCTCGGCCTGGATGCGCGCTCGTACACCCTCGTCGTCAACAGCCTCATCGACGACCCCTCGGCCCACGCTGCTGACCCCGAGACGATGGCAAGCCTCCGTCAGATCCGCGACGCACACCGCGAGAGGCACCGTCCGAACTGACGCCTCGACGTCGTTTTCACATTGCCCGGCGAGCCGTGCTAGTGTTCCGGAGGTCGCGGCGCCGAAAGGCGAAGCGGACACCCTGTCCGGGTGGCGGAATGGCAGACGCGCTAGCTTGAGGTGCTAGTGCCCTTTATCGGGCGTGGGGGTTCAAGTCCCCCTCCGGACACCCAAGAACGAGGTCCTCCCGGGTACGACCTGGGAGGACCTCGTTCTGCATGCCGCCGGTGCCTTCATCGTCGAGGACGGCGGGCGTCCGACGACTGCCGTCGAATGGGGCTCGTGCCGCGGACGATCGTGTTCACCGATCCGGCGGAGCGGCCCACTGCGGCGCCGTCCGGCCTGGGTCGTGGAGCAGCGCATCCGTGGACGCGGCCCGGAGCCGAGTCAGGGGCGTGGGACGCGGATGATCTTGCGGCGCAACGACACCCTGCGCCGACCTCCGACGTACACGCGCACGCGGGCGAGCTCCCAGTGGCCGTGCTCCGCCTCGGCGACGAGCAGGGCGCGCAGCTCGTTGCGCGGCACCCGGGAGGGGAAGGTCAACTCGCGGTATTCGTACTCGAACATCCCCACCAGTCTCGCACCTCGGACGCAAGCAGGCCTCCGGGGGCACCCGTCACTGCGGGCACGGCGGTGGCGCATGCGATTTACCTCGCCTCGAGCCCTCGTAGGGGGTAGCGTCGAGGCATGAGCGCAGACCCGCGGGCCGCCCTGGTCACCTTCGTCACCGCCCTCGAACGTCATCTCGAGGCCGCCTCCTCTCGCCGGGGCGAGAACGACCCGGCCGTGGTGGCCGCCTACCAGGCCGTCGCGGACGCGTTCGACGCCTACGAGGATGCGCTCATGGAGGCGTTCGAGGAGGTCACCCCCCTCGAGATCTTCACCGACGACGAGTACGACGACGACCTCGACGACGAGGACGACGACCTCGACGACGACAACGATGATGACGACGATGACGATGATGACGACGATGACGAGGACGCCGACGACGAGGGCGCGTTCCGTCCCCACCGCTAGGTGACGACCCTGCCGTACTGGCTGGTCCTGGGGGCGAGCGCGTCGCCGACCCCCTCTCGTGACATCGAGGCCGCGCGTGCCGCGCTCGCCTCGGGATGCACCGGGGTCTGGGTGGGTGAGTCCTACGTGGAGGGAGCGCCGGCCCGACTCGCCGCCCTCGCCGCCGTCGTGCCCGACCTCCGTCTGGGGTTCGGGCTCGTCCCCGTG
This sequence comes from Mobilicoccus pelagius NBRC 104925, assembly GCF_000247995.1. Classification (GTDB taxonomy): domain Bacteria; phylum Actinomycetota; class Actinomycetes; order Actinomycetales; family Dermatophilaceae; genus Mobilicoccus; species Mobilicoccus pelagius. Next base: position 47,699 of record NZ_BAFE01000073.1, on the reverse strand, counting down.
ACGTCCCGTGGCTCGGATCATCTCGAGGAGACCCTCTCGACGATCTCGCTCCTCGCGCCCGGACGGGCGTCCCTCGTATTCTCCCTTCCCACGACCTTGTCGCCCCTCGCCCGACCGGGCTGGGAGGACAGGCTGGCGGAGGCGGCCGCCCTCGCGCGACGTGCGGGCGTCCCCGCCTCGGCGGCGGTGCACGACGTGGAGACCGCCCGTCTCGCCGCACCCCACGTCGACCGCCTCGTCCTGCGCGGGGTCGATGCCGAGGCGGTGACCCGCCTCCGGGCAGACCTGGTCGGGGAGTCGTCCCCGGCGGTCGACGTGTGGCTCGACGTCGCGGCGGCCGATGCCGTGGACGGCCTCGCCGCCGTCGTCGCGGAGCGCCTGGCCGTCCCCGGAGTGCCCGGACACGACGCGGGCCGCGCCGTCGCCCGACGTCGAGGTTTCGGCGGCCTCCTCGGCGAGGTGGAGCAGGCGTACGCGCTCGGGCTCCCCGAGCGCGCCGCCCGGGCCGTCCCGGAGGACCTCGTGCGGTCCACCTGTCTCGTCGTCGACGACCTGCCCGCACGGCTCGCCGAGTACCGCGGTGCCGGGGCGGACGGAGTGGGTCTCGCCGTCCACGACTACGACCCCGAGACGGTGCTGCCGCTCGTCCGAGCGGCCGTCGGCGGTGACTGCCCTCGGGGGCCCTAAGCTGGCCCCGTGGCCACAGTCCTCCTCGTCCGACACGGACGCACCAGCGCCAACGCCGGCGGGCTCCTCGCGGGATGGAGCAGTGGCGTCGAACTCGACGACACGGGCCGCTCTCAGGCCGAGGCCCTCGCGGCGCGTCTGCGCGACCTCTCCCTCGTCGCCCTCGTCTCGAGTCCGCTCACGCGCTGTCTCCAGACGTCCGACGTCCTCCTGCGGGGCCGGCCGCCGGTGTCGCGGACGGAGTGCGACGACCTCGGCGAGTGCCGTTACGGGGCGTGGACGGGGCGGCCCCTCGCCGACCTCGCGGGGGAGCCACTGTGGCAGACCGTGCAGCGCCAGCCCTCCGCGGCCACGTTCCCGCCGTCGGAGGAATACCGGCACGAGTCCCTGAGCGAGATGTCCGCGCGAGCCGTCGCCGCGGTGCGTCGTCACGACGCCGCGATCGAGGCCGAGCACGGGCCCGGCGCCCTGTGGGTCGCGGTCTCCCACGGCGACGTCATCAAGGCCGTCCTCGCCGATGCCGCAGGCACCCACCTCGACCTTTTCCAGAGGTTCACGGTCGGTCCGGCCTCGCTCTCCGTCGTGCGGTATACCGCGGAACGTCCCTACGTCTCCCGCGTCAACGACACCGGCGCCGACCTCGCCGGACTCGTCCCGCCGCCGGCCGCCGACGCCGCGACCACGGACGCCCCCGGCACGACGGGGACGGCGGGGGTCGTCGGCGGCGGCGCCTGACGCGCCCACCCGGGCGACGCCGACGCCCCACCCGCGGTGACGCCACGGGACCGCGTCCCCGCCTCCCGCTCGCACCCGAAGGAGAGGGCGCGGACTACGGTGGACCCATGGCCGTCATCGACTACGACCCCCCGGAGCGCTTCGTCGCCGGCACGGTGGGCCCCCCTGGGCAGCGTCAGTTCTACCTCCAGGCGAGCGGTGGTGGCCGGGTCACGTCGGTCGCGTGCGAGAAGGCACAGGTGGCGGTCCTCGCCGAGCGCATCGACGACCTTCTCGAGGAGTACGCGCCCGACGTCGAGGCCGATGACCTCGTCGACAACGCGCCCCTCGACATGCCGCTCACGGAGGAGTTCGTCGTCGGCACGATCCGCCTCGACTGGGACCCCCTCACCCAGCGCCTCGTCCTCCACCTCGTCCCCGTGGGAGAGGAGGTCGACGAGACGACGGATCTCGCCGTCCTCGACACCCTGAGCCTGCGGGTGAGCATGGACGCCCGCTACGCCCGGTCGTTCGCCAACCGCAGCACGAAGGTCGTGTCCGCCGGCCGGCCTCCGTGCCCGTTCTGCGGCGCGCCGCTCGACCCCGCGGGTCACGTGTGTCCCCGCGCCAACGGTTACAAGCGGTGACCGAGGCGACTCACGAGGTCCCGTCGGTCGCCGGGCTCGCCCGGGCCGCGGCCGACCATCCGCTCGAGATCGTCGGGCGACTGCTCGACGCGTCGAACGCCGTCTTCTTCGGCCACCTCGGCCCGACCCCCGTCGCCTACAAGCCGATCCGTGGTGAGCGGCCGCTGTGGGACTTCCCCACGGGGTGCCTCGCCCACCGCGAACGCGCCGCCTACTTCCTCGACGCGGCCGGGGGCTTCGGCATCATCCCGCCGACGATCCTCTACGACGGCCCCGCCGGCCCCGGCGTCGTCCAGTGGTGGATCACCGACCCCGCGGCGCTCACCCCGGCGGACGAGGACGAACTCGACGACCACGACGACGCGTTCGACGACGCGTTCGACGACGCCGAGACCGCCGCCGAGGACGACGACGACGAGGAGACGGACGGCTACCTCGACGAGGAGGAGATCGACGACTCGCTGTTCGCATTCGTCCCGCCGGGAGGGGAGGCCCCCGGCTGGCTCCCGGTTTTCGCCGGGGAGCTGCCGGACGGCCGCCCGGTCGTCTTCGCGCACGCCGACACCCCTGAACTCCGTTCGGTCGCCGTCCTCGACGCGATCCTCAACAACGGCGACCGCAAGGGCTCGCACCTCCGGCGGGCACCCGGCGGGTACCTGTGGGGCATCGACCACGGCGTGAGCCTCCACACCGACCCCAAGCTCCGCACGGTGTTGTGGGGGTGGGCCGGTGAACCGCTCACCACGACCGATCTCGCACGCGTCCGGGCCGTCCGTGACGCCCTCGCGCCGGGGGAGCGTCGCGCGGAGCTGGCCGAACTCCTCACGGGTGCCGAGCTCGACGCCCTCACCGCCCGCGTCGATCGCCTCCTCACCGAGCGGGTCCACCCGAGCCCGAGCCCCGGCTGGCCGGCGGTCCCGTGGCCCGTGCTCTGAGATCGGCCGCGCGGCGGTCTACGATCACGACGTGATCGCCTGGCCTGCACCCACCCGTACCCCGCTGCCCGGTCGGGGAGACGTCCCGACCATCCACGACACCGCGACGGCCGGTCCACGTCGCCTCGAAGTCGTCGACGGGCGCGTCGGCGTCTACGTCTGCGGCATCACGCCCTACGACGCGACGCACATGGGGCACGCCGCCACCTACGTCACCGTCGACGTGCTCAACCGGGCACTCCTCGACGCGGGCGCCGAGGTGACGTTCGTCGAGAACGTCACCGACGTCGACGACCCGCTCCTCGAACGGGCCGAGCGGGACGGCGTCGGTTGGCGCGAGCTCGCGACGCGGGAGATCCAGCTCTTCCGCGACGACATGACCGCCCTCGCGGTGTTCCCGCCCGACCACTTCGCGGGGGTCGTCGAGAGCGTCGACCTCATCGGCCGCGACGTGCGGGCGCTCCTCGAGGAGGGTGCCGCCTACTGCATCGGCACCCCGGACGCCGACGGCCGGGGCCTCGAGGACGTCTACCTCGACCTCACGACCCGGCCCGACTTCGGCCGGACGAGCCGCTTCTCCACGAGCGACATGGACGACGTCTTCGCCGACCGCGGCGGCGACCCCGACCGCGCGGGCAAGCGCAGCCGCTTCGACCCCCTCCTGTGGCGCGCGGCCCGTCCCGGGGAACCGCAGTGGGACGTGCCCGGCCTGCCCACCGGTCGGCCCGGGTGGCACATCGAGTGCTCCGCCATCGCCGTCGAGTACCTCGGACCGCGCTTCGCCGTGCAGTGCGGCGGTTCGGACCTCGTCTTCCCCCACCACGAGATGAGCGCCGTGCAGGCCGCTGCCCTCCACGGCGACGGCGCCTTCGCCCAGGCCTACCTCCACCAGGCGATGGTGGGGCTCGACGGCGAGAAGATGAGCAAGTCCAAGGGCAACCTCGTGCTCGTCTCCCGCCTGCGCCAGGCGGGGGAGGACCCGGCGGCGATCCGTCTCGTGCTCCTCGCCCACCACTACCGCGCCCCGTGGGACTGGACGCAGGAGGTCTTCGACGAGGGCCGTCTGCGCCTCACCCGCTGGCGGGACGCCGACGCCCGTACGTGCGACGCGGTGACGCAGGGATCGACGGGGACGACCGGCCTTCTCGGCGAGGTGCGGGCACGGGTCGCCGACGACCTCGACACCCCCGGCGCCCTCGCCACCGTCGACGCGTGGATCGAGGACGGCGCCGACCCCGCCGCGCTCGGCGGCGCGTCCCTGCACCACATCGTCGACACGATCCTCGGCATCCGCCTCTGACACGACGCGCGGACACGAGGCGCGACAACGACACACGACGGGGCCCGCCCCACGACCGGGGGCGGGCCCCGTCGGACGTCGGCCTCGTGTCTGCGTCCCGTCACCGTCCGGCGACGGGAGGAACCGGCTCGGCCCTACGGGGCCTGCGGGTCCTCCGGGTCGTCGGGTACGGCGGGGCCCTCGGTGCCACCCGGTCCTCCCGGGCCCTCGGCGCCACGACGACGCAGGTAGCGCTCGAACTCGGCGGCGATCGCGTCGCCGCTCGCCTCGGGGCTGTCGGCGGTGTCCTGCGCAGACTCGAGCGCCCGGACGTACTCGCCGATCTCCTCGTCGGACTCCGCGAGCTCGTCGACGCCCCGCTCCCACGCGAACGCGAGCTCCTCGAGGTCACCGTGCGGGAGCGCGAGGTCGAACAACCCCTCGATGCACGACAGCAGGGCGAGCGATGCCTTGGGGGAGTTGTGGGCGCCCGCGTAGTGCGGCACCGACACCCAGCACGACACGCACGGCAGCTCGGACTGACGGGCCGCGTCCGCGAGGACGCCGACGATCCCCGTCGGCCCCTCGTAGGTGCTCGGCTCCGCGTCGAACCGTTCGGCGACGTCGGGATCCTCCGTCGTCGTGACGACGGGGCAGGGCCGGGTGTGGGGCACGTCGGCGAGCAGCGCCCCCAGACAGACGAGCAACTCGGCCTCGACCTCGAGCGCGAGCCCGAGGAGTTCGATGACGAACGAGCGCCACCGCGTCGACGGCTCGATGCCCTGGACGAGGAGGACGTCGTGGCCGAAGCCCGGGTCGCGGGCGAGGAGGATCCGGGTCGTCGGCCACGTGATGCGCCGGACGCCCTCGTGGTACCCGACGCGTGGCCGGTTGACCTGGAAGTCGTAGTAGTCCTCGGGGTCGAGCGCGGCGACCGGCTCGGCGTCCCAGAGGTCGGCGAGATGGCCGATGACCGACGTCGCGGCCTCCCCGGCGTCGTTCCACCCCTCGAAGCCCGCGACGACGACGGGCCGCGTCAGCTCGGGTAGGTCCTCGACCTCGATCATGTGTGCCGCTCCGTGATCATCCCTCCACCCTACGGGGCGGTCCGGCACTGTCGGTGGAGGCCACTAGCATGGACGTCGTCCCCACCGGCCGCGGTGGACCCGTCCGACGGGGCCGCGACGCGGCTCCCGTCCCGGGCCCGTGACGCGACGGTCCCCCTTGAACGTGAGGCCACCACCTGTGAGCAGCCGCTCCGACCAGTTCCGCACCCTCCTCTCCGAGCGAGTCATCGTCGCCGACGGCGCCATGGGCACGATGCTCCAGGCGGCCGACCCCTCCATGGAGGACTTCGAGAACCTCGAGGGCTGCAACGAGATCCTCAACGTCACCCGGCCCGACATCGTCCGGTCGGTGCACGAGGAGTACCTCACGGTGGGGGTCGACGCCGTCGAGACGAACACGTTCGGCGCGAACTGGGCAAACCTCGCCGAGTACGACATCGCCGACCGCATCGAGGAGCTCGCCGAGGCTGGCGCACGCATCGCCCGCGAGGCGTGCGACGCCCACGCCACGCAGGACAAGCCGCGGTTCGTCCTCGGCTCGATGGGTCCGGGCACGAAGCTGCCCTCGCTCCTCCACGCACCGTACGCGCAGCTGCGCGACGCCTATCAGGAGTGCGCCCGCGGGCTCGTCCGGGGTGGGGCCGACGCGCTCCTCGTCGAGACATGCCAGGACCTGCTCCAGGCCAAGGCCGCGATCGTCGGCTCCAGGCGGGCCCTCGCCGAGCTGGGCGAGGACGTGCCGATCATCTGTTCGGTCACCGTCGAGACGACGGGCACGATGCTCATGGGCACCGAGATCGGCGCCGCGCTCGTCGCGCTCGAGCCGCTCGGCATCGACATGATCAGCCTCAACTGCGCCACCGGCCCGGCCGAGATGAGCGAGCACCTGCGGCACCTGTCGCAGAACGCCCGCATCGCCGTCGGCTGCATGCCGAACGCGGGTCTTCCCGAGCTCGGCAAGGACGGTGCCGTCTACCCGCTCGGCCCCGACGACCTCGCCAAGGCACACCGCCGATTCGTCGAGGACTACGGGCTCTCCCTCGTCGGCGGCTGCTGCGGTACGACGCCGGCGCACCTCGCCGCCGTCGTCGAGGCCGTCGGTGGCATGCCGGTCACGCCCCGCGACCCGCGTCCGGAGCCGGCCGTCTCCTCCCTCTACACCGCCGTCCCGTTCCGTCAGGACGCAAGCTTCCTCTCCATCGGAGAGCGCACGAACGCCAACGGTTCCAAGGCGTTCCGCGAGGCGATGCTCGCCGCCGACTGGGAGCAGTGCGTCGAGATCGCGAAGAACCAGACCCGTGAGGGCGCGCACCTGCTCGACGTCTGCGCCGACTACGTCGGCCGCGACGGCGCCGAGGACATGAGCGAGATCGTCAGCCGCTTCGCCACGAGCTCGACGCTGCCCCTCGTCCTCGACTCCACCGAGCCGGGCGTCGTCGAGGCCGGTCTGGAGCGCATGGGTGGTCGCGCCGTCATCAACTCCGTCAACTACGAGGACGGCGACGGCCCCGACTCCCGCTTCACCCGCATGATGCGTCTGGCCAAGGAGCACGGCGCCGCGGTCGTCGCCCTCACGATCGACGAGAACGGGCAGGCCCGCACCGCCGACGGCAAGGTCGAGATCGCCACCCGGCTCGTCGAGGCCATCACGAACGACTGGGGGATGCGGGTCGAGGACATCGTCGTCGACGCCCTCACCTTCCCCATCGCCACCGGCCAGGAAGAGACCCGCCGCGACGGTCTCGAGACTCTCGAGGCCATCCGGCGCATCACCGAGGCCTACCCCGACATCCAGACGACCCTCGGCGTTTCCAACGTGAGCTTCGGCCTCAAGCCCGCCGCGCGCGTCGTCCTCAACTCGGTGTTCCTCGACGAGTGCGTCAAGGCCGGACTGTCCAGCGCGATCGTCAACGCCGCCAAGATCCTCCCCATCGCCCGCATCGACGAGGGGCAGTACAAGGTCGCGCTCGACCTCGTCTACGACCGCCGCGAGTGGGCGGGCGAGCCCGGCGAGAGCGAATGCACCTACGACCCGCTCCAGGTCATGCTCGAGATGTTCGAGGGCGTCGACTCCGCCTCGCTCAAGGAGTCCCGCCTCGAGGAGCTCAACTCCCTGCCCGTGGGGGAGCGTCTTGCGCAGCGCATCATCGACGGTGAGCGCCAGGGCCTCGACGCCGACCTCGACGAGGCCGTCGCCGGCGGCACCCCCGCGCTGCAGATCATCAACGACCACCTGCTCGAGGGCATGAAGGTCGTCGGCGAACGGTTCGGCGCCGGCACGATGCAGCTGCCGTTCGTCCTCCAGTCGGCCGAGACGATGAAGGCCGCCGTCGCCCACCTCGAACCCGTCATCGAGGAGCAGGTCGCCGCTTCCGGTGGCACCGGCCGCCAGGCCAAGGCCAAGGTCCTCCTCGCCACCGTCAAGGGCGACGTCCACGACATCGGCAAGAACCTCGTCGACATCATCCTGTCGAACAACGGCTACGACGTCGTCAACATCGGCATCAAGAAGACGGTCAACGAGATCATCGAGGCCGCCGAGGAGAACGACGTCGACGTCGTCGGCATGAGCGGCCTGCTCGTCAAGTCGACGGTCGTCATGAAGGACAACCTCGAGGAGTTCAACAAGCGCGGCCTCGCGGCGAAGTGGCCGGTCATGCTCGGCGGCGCGGCCCTCACCCGCGTCTACGTCGAGGACGACCTCGCCTCGATGTACGAGGGCCACGTACGGTACGCCCGTGACGCGTTCGAGGGCCTGCGCCTCATGGACGCGATCGCCGCCGCCAAGCGCGACGGCTCCGACCTCGCCGAGGCCCTGCCGCCACTGAAGAAGCGCCGCGTCGCGCGCAGCAGCGCCGCCGAGGAGGGCGCCGAGTTCACGGACACGACCCGCTCCGACGTCGCTCGCCTCGCCGAGGTGCCCACCCCGCCGTTCTGGGGCACGCGCATCGTCAAGGGCATCGCCCTTGCCGACTACGCCGCCTACCTCGACGAGCGGGCGACGTTCCTCGGCCAGTGGGGCCTCAAGCCCACCCGCGGCGGCGACGGTCCCGACTACGAGGAGCTCGTCGAGACCGAGGGACGTCCGCGTCTGCGCATGTGGCTCGACCGCATCAAGACCGAGGACATCATGGAGCCGGCCGTCGTGTACGGCTACTTCCCCTGCTACAGCGAGGGCAACGACCTCGTCGTCCTCTGGCACGAGGGCGGCACCCACACCGTCGACGGCCGGGAGGTCGAGCACCACGAGGGCGACATCCGCGAGCGCTTCACGTTCCCGCGCCAGCGCCGCGACCGCCGTCTCGACCTCGCCGACTTCTTCCGCAGCAAGGAGGAGTACGAGAAGACGGGCGTCCCCGACGTCGTGCCCTTCCAGCTCGTGACGATGGGCGCGAAGGTCAGCGACGTCACCGCCGGGCTGTACGCGAAGAACGCCTACCGAGACTACCTGGAGCTCCACGGCCTGTCCGTCCAGCTCACCGAGGCGCTCGCCGAGATGTGGCACGCCCGCGTGCGTGACGAGCTCGGCATCGGCGACCCCGACTCGCTCGGCCTCGGCGAGATCCTCGACGTCAAGTTCCGCGGCTGCCGTTACTCCTTCGGCTACCCGGCGTGCCCGGAGCTCGGGGACCGGGCGACGATGGTGCGCCTCCTCGAACCCGAGCGCATCGGCGTCGAACTCTCCGAGGAGCTCCAGCTGCACCCGGAGCAGTCGACGGACGCGATGGTCGTCCACCACCCCGAAGCGTCCTACTTCAAGGTCTGAGCCGTGGACGACGCGACAACCCCGGCCCCCGACACCGCCCGGCGTCTGCCCGCGGCGGTGCTGTGGGACATGGACGGCACGCTCATCGACACCGAGCCTTCGTGGGCCCGGCACGAGACCGCGCTCGTCGAGTCCTTCGGCGGCACGTGGACGCACGACGACATGCTCGCCTGCGTCGGCAACCCCCTCGAGGTGTCGGCGCGGTACATCCGTGAGACGACGCCGGTCGACCTGCCGGAGCGGGAGATCACGGTGCGGATGCAGGCCGGTGTCATGGCCGACATGCGTGACCGGATGCCGTGGCGTCCCCGGGCGGCCGAGCTGCTCGCGGCGCTGGGGAAGGCGGGCGTGCCGTGCGCGCTCGTGACGATGTCGTGGCGTCCGATGGTCGACGTCCTCCTCGAGGCCCTGCCCGAGGGGACGTTCGCCACCGTCGTCACCGGCGACGTCGTCGAGCGCGGCAAGCCCGACCCGGAGGCGTACCTCACGGCGATCGCCGAGCTCGGCGTCGAGGCCGCGGAGTGCGTCGCCCTCGAGGACTCCCGATCCGGCGTCGGGGCGGCACTCGCCTCTGGCGCGCGCACCGTCGCGGTGCCGCACCTCGTCGAGATCCCCGACGCGCCGGGACTCGCGAAGGTCCCCACGCTCGCCGGGGTCGCCCCGGGGGACCTGTGGCGGCTGTCGCAGGCCTGACCGGGGGAGGCGACGCATGAGCGCCGCACCGCACGGCGTGCGTCTCGGGGCGCCGTTCGGCGTGCCCGTCCACCTCGCCTCGAGCTGGCCCGTCTTCGCGGTCTTCATGGTGCTCTACTTCGGGCCGCAGGTGCAGCGCGTCCTGCCAGGGATCGGTGCGGGCGCCTACTTCGTCGCCGTGGCGTATGCCGTCCTCCTCGCGACGTCGGTCCTCGCCCACGAGGCCGCACACGCCCTCGTCGCGCGGGCCGGTGGCGCGCGCGTCGGCCGCATCGTCCTCGACCTCTTCGGCGGGCACACGGTCTACGAGGCCGGACGGCTCACGCCGGGGCAGTCGGCGCTCGTCGCCGTCGTCGGTCCCGTCGCGAACGGCATCCTCGCCGCGCTCGGATGGGCCGTGTTGCCCCTCGTCCCGGACGGGGTGCCGTTCCTCCTCGCCGTCGCGTTCGTGTGGTCGAACGCCGTCGTCGCGGTCTTCAACCTCGTCCCCGGTCATCCGCTCGACGGCGGTCATCTCCTCGACGCGCTCGTCTGGCGCGTGAGCGGTCGTCGTGACCTCGGCCTCCTCGTCTCGGGATGGTCGGGGCGGATCGTCGCCCTCGCCGTCGTCGCCTGGTTCGTCCTCGCCCCGCTCTCGGCGGGGTCCCGGCCCTCGCTCGTCCTCGTCGCGTGGGCGGGACTCGTCGGGGCGATGCTCTGGGCGGGCGCCTCCCAGGCCGTCCGCGCCGGACGTCGGCTGCGGGCCTACGCCCGAGTCGACACCCGTGACGTCGTCGCGCCCCTCCGGGTCGTCCCCGGTGACACCCTGCTCGGCGACGCCCTCCCGAGCGTGGGGGAGGAGGCGACGACGCCCGTCGTCCTCGTCGGTGACCCCGCAGCCCCGGCCGAGACGTGGTTCCTCCTCGACCCGCCGCCGGGATGCCCCGCCGACGTCCCCGTCTCCGCCGTCGCCGCGCGGGCCCCCGCCGGGTGGATCCTCGACGCCGCGACGCGACCGCCGCTGCCGGACCTCGTCGATCACATGCACGCGACCGGCGCCCCCGTCCTCCTCCTCCGCTCGTCCGTCGGCGTCGAGGGTGCCGTGACCGCCGCCGCGGTCCAGGACGCGCTCACCCGTGCGGGTCTGCACGGGTGACGGGCCAGGGCCGCCACGACCTAGACTCGCGGGTATGACCGACGCCCTCCCTTCGCCCACCGGCGCGCACCTGCGCCGAGGCCCCTTCGTTGCCGGTGACCGCGTCCAGCTCACCGACCCCAAGGGCCGCCTCCACACGATCACCCTCGCCCGGGGCGGGCAGTTCTTCACCCATCGCGGCAGCCTCGCCCACGACGACGTCATCGGCTCGCCCGACGGCTCGACGGTGACGAACACCTCCGGCGTCGAATACCTCGTCCTGCGGCCGCTCCTCGCCGATTACGTCATGTCGATGCCCCGCGGCGCCGCCGTCGTCTACCCCAAGGACTCCGGTCAGATCGTCCAGATGGCCGACGTCTTCCCCGGTGCCCGCGTCGTCGAGGCGGGCGTCGGCTCCGGCGCCCTCTCGATGTCGCTCCTGCGTGCGGTGGGGGACCAGGGGCGTCTCTACTCCTTCGAGCGCCGCGAGGACTTCGCCGACATCGCCCGCGCCAACGTCGAGGCGTTCTTCGGCGGCCCCCACCCGGCGTGGAGCGTGCAGGTCGGCGATCTCGTCGAGTCCCTGCCGAGCGCCGTCGAGCCGGGCAGCATCGACCGGGTCGTCCTCGACATGCTCGCCCCGTGGGAGTGCCTCGACGTCGTCGCCGACGCACTCGCGCCCGGCGGAGTCGTCATCTGCTACGTCGCCACCGCCACGCAGCTGTCGCGCGTCGCCGAGGACATGCGCGAGCACGGCGGGTTCACCGAGCCGTCCGCGTGGGAGTCCCTCGTCCGCGGCTGGCACCTCGAGGGCCTCGCCGTCCGCCCCGAGCACCGCATGCACGGCCACACCGGCTTCCTCATCACCGCGCGCCGCCTCGCGCCGGGCGTCACACCGCCGCTGCGCAAGCGCCGCCCCGCCAAGGGCGCCTACGGCGAGGACGGAGCCGGCGCCGACAGCCCGGCCCTCACCACCGACGAGTGGAGCCCCGAGGACGTGGGGGAGCGGCCGGTGAGCGAGAAGAAGATCCGCCGCATGCGCCGCGCCGCCGACGCCGTTCTCGACCGATCGGGCACCGATTACGCCGACGCCGTCGAGGTGCACGCGACCACGGCCGAGGAGGACGACGGGACCGGCACGAGGCGGGAGGGCGAGAGCGATGAGTGACACCGGCGGCGACAGCATGAGGTTCCGCTCCCAGGGTCCGCTCACGCAGCCGAACGCCGACCCCGGCCGTCGCCTCGCGTCGGTGGAGGCGGCCGTGACGACCCTCTCCCGCCGCAACGAGGAACTCACCGGAGCCCTCACGTACGCACGCGACCAGCTCACTGGCCTCAAGGCGCAGGTCGACGCACTCGCGAGCCCGCCGCTGCAGTACGGCACGGTGCTCCGCGAGGCGCGTGACGGCACCGTCCGCGTCCTCACCGGCGGTCGGCCGATGCTCGTCACGGTCTCGCCCGACGTCGCCGAGGCCGACCTCCGCCCGGGTCGCGAGGTGCGACTCAACGACACGCTCTGCGTCGTCGGCGTCGGCGGATACGAGGACCTCGGGCAGGTCGTCACCGTCCACGAGGTCCTCGACGCCATGCGGGTCGTCGTCATCCTCCACGGCCAGGAGCAGCGCGTCGCGCGCCTCGCCGAACCGCTGCGCGCCGAGACCGTGCGGGCGGGGGACTCCCTCGTCTACGACGCGCGCTCGGGGTTCGCCCTCGAACTCGTCCCCGAGGTCGAGATCGAGGACCTCGTCCTCGAAGAGGTGCCCGACATCTCCTACGCCGACATCGGCGGGCTGTCCGGACAGATCGAGGCGATCCGCGACTCCGTCGAGCTGCCCTACCTTCACCCCGAGCTCTTCCGTGAGCACCACCTGCGGCCGCCGAAGGGCGTGCTCCTCTACGGCCCGCCCGGCTGTGGCAAGACGCTCATCGCCAAGGCCGTCGCCGCGTCCCTCGCCCGCCAGAGCGCGGCGCTGCGGGGCGAGGACGACACGACGAGCTACTTCCTCAACGTCAAGGGCCCCGAACTCCTCGACAAGTACGTCGGCGAGACGGAGCGCCAGATTCGGCTCATCTTCCGCCGCGCCCGCGAGCACGCCTCGGGCGGCGCGCCCGTCGTCGTCTTCTTCGACGAGATGGACTCTCTCTTCCGCACGCGCGGCTCCGGCCTGTCGAGCGACGTCGAGACGACGATCGTCCCGCAGCTTCTCGCCGAGATCGACGGCGTCGAGCGGCTCGACAACGTCATCGTCATCGGGGCGAGCAACCGGGAAGACATGATCGACCCCGCCATCCTCCGACCGGGCCGTCTCGACGCGAAGATCCGCATCGACCGCCCCGACGCGGATGCCGCGCGCGACATCTTCGGCAAGTACCTCACACCCGATCTGCCGCTCGCCGAGGCCGAGCTCGACGCGCACGGCGGTTCACGGGAGGCGTCGGTCGCGGCGATGATCGACGACGTCGTCGAGCGCATGTACGCCCGCACGCCCGAGAACCAGTACCTCGAACTGCTCTACGCCGACGGCACGCGTGAGGTGCTCCACTTCGGCGATCTTGCCTCCGGCGCGATGATCCAGAACATCGTCGACCGCGCCAAGCGGGCGGCGATCAAGGATCTTCTCGCCGGCGGGGACCGCGGTCTCACCCACCGGCACCTCGAGGAGGCCCTCGCCGCCGAGTTCACCGAGAACGAGGACCTCCCCGGCGCGAGCAACCCCGACGACTGGGCACGCGTGTCAGGCCGCAAGGGCACCCGCGTCGAACGGATCCGTCGTCTCGCCGCCGAACGCCGCGGGAGCGTCGCCGCACCCGCGGTCGTCGACGTCCCCGTCGAGGGCGACGTCCTCTGACATCCGGGCGCGGTCGACGCGCACGCCGTCCGTGCGCGCCGTCGACCGCCCCCTCGGGACCTCGCGTCCCCCCGGCCGGCGGGCAGTGTCGCGGATCCCGCGAGGTCCCGGCTCTGGGCTCGCGAGGGCTCGCCGTCGGTGACTACCCGCTCCGATTCGCGACCGCGGCGGCGTGATCGCGAGTGAGCGTGACCCACGCGACCCTCGCCCGGCGCACGGTGACGTCTCCGCTCGCCTAGCCTGGCGACCTACCAGCATCGACAGGAAGGCCCTCACATGTCCGGAGCCGAGAAGATCGTCGTCGTCGACGGGGCACGCACCCCGATCGGGAGCTTCGGCGGCGCGTTCAAGGCGACCCCCGCCCACGTCCTCGGGGCCACCGCGGTCACCGAGGCCCTCTCCCGCGCCGGCGTGCCGGGGGAGGACGTGCAGGAGGTCGTCATGGGGTGCATCGGGCAGGTCGGCCCCGACGCCTACAACGCCCGCCGCGTCGGCATCGAGGCGGGCCTGCCGAACTCCGTCCCCGCCTTCACCGTCAACCGTCTCTGCGGCAGTGGCCTGCAGGCCATCTGGTCGGCGGCGCAGGAGATGCGCTGGAACGGCCTCGACATCACCGTCGCCGGTGGCGACGAGAACATGTCGATGATGCCGTTCTACGACTTCGGCGCCCGCAGCGGCTACAAGCTCGGCGACCGCACCCTCACCGACGGCACGATGCTCATGCTCACCGACCCGTTCCACGGCGTCGGCATGGGCGTCACGGCGGAGAACGTCGCTGCGAAGTACGGCGTCTCCCGCGAGGAGCAGGACGAGTTCGCGCTCCGCTCGCAGCAGCGGGCCGCGAGCGAGGTCGCGACGGCGGCGTTCACCGAGGAGATCGTCGCCGTGCAGACGGCCGGTCGCAGGCCCGTCACGGTCGAGGTCGACGAGCACCCCAAGCCGAACACGACCCTCGAGGCCCTCGCGGGGCTGCGTCCCGCGTTCGCCAAGGACGGCACAGTGACGGCGGGCAACGCCTCCGGCATCAACGACGGTGCCGCCGCGGTCGTCCTCGCGACGGAGACGGCGGCGAAGGAGCGTGGGCTCACGCCGATGGTCGCCCTCGAGCACGTGTCGGTCGCCGCGATGGAACCGGAGTTCATGGGTTACGCCCCGACGTACGCGCTGCACGACCTCTTCGAGAAGACGGGCCTCACGCCCGAGACCGTCGACGTCGTCGAACTCAACGAAGCGTTCGCGTCCCAGGCCGTCGCCGTCGTGCGCGACACGGGTCTCGACATCGAGAAGGTCAACCCCTACGGCGGCGCGATCGCCCTGGGCCACCCGGTGGGCGCGACGGGCGCGATCCTCACGCTGCGTCTCGCCAAGCACCTCGTCCGCGCCGACCTCGAGACGGGCATCGTCACGATGTGCATCGGCGGTGGCCAGGCGCTCGCCGCGCTGTTCCGCCGCGTCTGACAGCGAGATCGGCCCGTGGCCGCCCCCTGGGGGGGGTGACCACGGGCCGACCATGGGATGGCTCCGGGGGAGACCCCGGGACGAGGACGACGAGGCCGTCCGCACCCGACCTGGATCAGGCGGTGCGGGCGGCCTTCTTCGCGCGCATCGCGGCGATCGCACGCCAGCCGAGGAGGAAGATCGCAGTGGCGAGGAGACTCACGACGACGAAGCTCCAGTGAGTGCCCTGACCGAGGACCGCGCGGACGGCCATGCCACCCGCGATGGTCGTGAGCCACACGACGACACCGGCGGGGACCGTGAGCGGCGCGACGCGACGCAGACCCCACCAGATCGCCCAGCCGAGACCGCAGCCGAAGAGGAACGGCCACGCCGTCGAGAGCGCGCCGGTCCAGGCCTCGCCGTGGGCGGCCCGGCCGAGCGCGGCGAACACGACGACGAGGACGAGATCGAGGGCCGCAGCGACGAACGGGTTCATCGTGACGACGACGACGGGGACGTCCTCGGGATCGGTGTGCGTGGCGGGGGTGGTCATCGGAGCTCCTCAGCGGGGTCGGGGACGGCGCGGACGGTCGCGCTCACAGGGACGGCAGCTTGAGCTGGGGCGGGGCATGGCGGGGGTCGACGCCGTCGAAGAGGCTGCTCACCGACTCGCCGGCATGGATGCGGGCGATGGCCTCGGCGAAGAGGTCGGCGACGGAGACGACGGCGTGCTTCTCGAGCCCCTCGGGCGCGGGCACGGTGTCGGTGGAGACGACCTCGGTGATGAGGGAGTGCCCGTTGAGACGCTCCACGGCGGCGCCGGCGAAGAGACCGTGGGTGCAGACGACGGAGGCTCCGGGGCATCCGGCCTCGTCGAGCTTGTCGAGGAGCTCGATCATCGACCCGCCGGTGGCGATCTCGTCGTCGAGGACGATGGCGCGCTTGCCGGCGACGTCGCCGACGATGGAGTCGATGACGACGCGGTCGTCGGCGAGGCGCTGCTTGTTGCCCGCGGCGACGGGCAGCCCGAGGAGGCGCGCGAAGAGAGTGGCCGTCTTCGCGTTGCCGAGGTCGGGGGAGACGACGACGTGGTCGTCGAGCTCACGGCCGCGGAAGTGGTCGGCGAGGGCGCCGATGGCGGTGAGGTGGTCGACGGGGCACGAGAAGAAGCCGTGGACCTGGGGGGCGTGGAGGGCCATCGTGATGACCCGGTCGGCGCCCGCGGTGACGAGCATGTCGGCGACGAGACGACCGCCGAGGGAGATGCGGGAGGCGTCCTTCTTGTCGCTGCGCGCGTAGGCGTAGTGGGGGATGACCGCGGTGACGTGCGCGGCAGAGGCACCCCGGGCGGCGTCGATCATCATGAGGAGCTCCATGAGGTGCTCCTGCGTCGGCGGCACCAGCGGCTGGACGATGAACACGTCGCGCTGTCGGCAGTTGACGAGGAGCTGCGCCTGGAGGCAGTCGTTGCTGAACCGCGCCATGTCGACGCCCGAGAGGGGGACGCCGAGGTGGTCGCAGATCTGTCGGGCGAGTGGTTCGTGGGCCGAACCGGAGAAGACGATCACGTCACGCACGTCGGGTCCTCGAGGGGGCGGGTGGCAGGGGTCGTCGTCATCCTATGACCCGGGCACCGGGCCGACCGACCCGGCGAGGGGCGCGGTGAGGGGGATGCGGGCCTGCAACACCCAGCGACCGTCGTGCACACCGTGGTCGAGCGTCCCGCCGAGGAGACGGAGTCGTTCGGCGAGAGAGTCGAGTCCGACGCCGGTCGAGGGCGTCCGGGGCGAGGAGGCGCGGTCGTCGAGGCGATTCTCGACCCGGACGACGAGGTCGCCCGGACCCGGTGTCGTGCCTGCCCGACCTGCCCGACGTGTTCCACCGCGCGGAGGCGCCGTCGGGGAGCGTGCCCGCAGCGGCGGGCGGGCCGAGTGGCCCGACCACCCCGGATGCGGCGAGGGCGACGGCGGCACCGACGCGGCCGGCGAGGGTCATGGGGCTCCTGCGGACTCGGGGGAGCCGGGCCCGGCGAGTCCATCCGTCGGCGTCTCGTCGCCGAGGACGAGCAGCTCATGCGGCACGCGCTGTGGATCTTCCTCCGCGGCGCCGAGGACCTCGAGGTCGCCGGCATGGCCGAGGACGGCGCGCAGGCGGTCGAGGCGGCGGCCGAGGAGGACGTCGGTGTGGCACGGCACCGCCCGGGTGTCGGAGCCCCCGCCTACGCTGGGCCCATGACCTCACCGACGAGTTCGTCCGCCCCGTCCGACCGGACCCCCCGGGCCGGAACCGAGGCCGAGGCGCCACCGTCCTCGGCCGCGGTCGCGCCGGGCTCGGTTCGCCGCGTCATGGGCGTCGAGACGGAGTACGGCATCGCCGTGCCGGGCCGGCCGCTCGTCGACCCGGTCCTCCTGTCGGGGCGGGTCGTCCAGCGGTACGCGGCCGGAGGACACGGGCGGGTCCACCGCACTCGCTGGGACTACGCGGGGGAGTCACCTCTCGAGGACGCCCGCGGGTTCTCGGTGAGCCGCGCACTCGCCCACGAGAGCCAGCTCACCGACGAGTGGGCCGACGACCCTCGCGTCGCCAACGTCGTCCTCACCAACGGGGCCCGCCTCTACGTCGACCACGCCCACCCCGAGTACTCCGCCCCCGAGGTGACGAGCCCGCGTGAGGTCCTCGTGTGGGATCGCGCGGGTGAGGTCGTCATGGCCGAGGCGGCGCGCGTCGGGTCCTCCGACCTGCCGGACGAGCCGCCCGTCGAGATCTACAAGAACAACACCGACGGCAAGGGTGCGAGCTACGGCACCCACGAGAACTACCTCGTCGCGCGGGCCACCCCGTTCGAGCGGCTCGTCGACCAGATCACGCCGTTCTTCGTCGCCCGCCAGATCCTCTGCGGCGCGGGACGCGTCGGCCTCGGGCAGAACTCCGAGACCCCCGGCTACCAGATCTCCTCGCGCGCCGACTTCTTCGAGGCGCGTGTGGGGCTGGAGACGACGTTCCGCCGCCCGATCGTCAACACCCGCGACGAACCGCACGCGCACGCCTCCCGGTACCGGCGCCTCCACGTCATCATCGGCGACGCCAACCTGTCGGAGGTGTCCGCGCTGCTCAAGGTCGGCACGACGAGCCTCGTCCTCGCCCTGATCGAGTCGGGCCGCATGTCCGAGGACCTCTCCCTCGTCGACCCGGTCGGCGCACTCAAGGCGATCTCACACGACCCCGACCTCACGACGACGGTCGAACTCGTCGACGGCCGGCGGCTCGCCGGGCTGCAGCTCCTCCGCCGCTACGAGGAGCACGTCCACGCGCATCTGCGTGCCGAGCTCGGCGGAGACCCGCTCGCGCTCGCCGACGACGACACGCGCGAGGTCCTCACACGTTGGGACGCGGTGCTCACCGCCCTCGAGACGGGCGCGCCCGAGGCGGCCCGTTGGGTCGAGTGGGTCGCCAAGCGCCAGGTGCTGGAGGGGTTCCGGGCCCGCGACGGGCTCGGCTGGGACGACCCGCGGCTCCTCCTCGTCGACCTCCAGTGGTCGCACGGCACGCCGGGCAAGGGGCTCGCCCGTCGCCTCGAGGCGCGCGGGCGCCTCGAGCGACTCACGACCGAGGAGGAGATCGACCGCGCCGTCGACCACGCCCCACCGACGACCCGGGCGTGGTTCCGCGGGGAGTGCGTGCGACGCCACCCCGACGCCGTCGTCGCCGCGTCGTGGCAGTCGATCCTCCTCGACCGGGGTGACGGCGGCCCGCTCCAGCGCATCGCGACGCCCGAGCCGCTCAAGGGCACCCGTGCCCTCACCGAGGCCCTCCTCGACCGGCACCCCGACGTCGAGGGCCTCCTCACCGAGCTCACCGCGGGCGGAGCGGCCGGTCCCTGAGACGCGGCGCGTGCCACGGGACGCCGCGGCACGCCCTGCCACTGCGTCCTGTCCCTGCCCCGCGCTCTGCCGATCTCCACGTCCACCACGGCCCCGCTCCCACACCGATCCTCGACCGGCCCCGCCTCGCGGGTCCGCTTCGGCTCCCGTCCCCGGTGCCCCATGAACGGAAGCGCCCCTGCGCGGGACCCTCGTCCCACGTCGCGGGGGGCCGCGCCGCTCGCCGGGGCTGCCGCTATGTTGAGGACCTGACATCGCCGTCGAGCACTGAAAGGCCCCCATGGAACTCATCGACCGCCTCGTCGAGAAGGCGCTCCGGCGCGAGACCCCCACCCGCGAGGAGGCCCTCGCGGTCCTGCGCACCAGCGACGACGACGTCATGGACGTCGTCGCGGGCGCCTACCGGGTCCGCCGCGAGTTCTTCGGACGCCGCGTCAAGCTCAATTACCTCGTCAACATCAAGTCCGGCCTCTGCCCCGAGGACTGCACGTACTGCAGCCAGCGCCTGGGCAGCGAGGCCGAGATCCTCAAGTACTCGCTCGCCAAGCCCGAAGCCGTCCTCTCGATGGCGAAGGCCGGCGTCGAGGGCGGCGCCAAGCGCGTCTGCCTCGTGAGCAGCGGCCGCGGCCCGAGCGACCGTGACATCACCAAGGTCACCGACGCGATCGAGGCCCTCAAGACCGAGCACCCCGACGTCGAGGTGTGCGCGTGCCTCGGTCTCCTCAAGGAGGGCCAGGCGAAGCGTCTCGCCGAGGCCGGCGCCGACGCCTACAACCACAACCTCAACACCGCCGCCGAGCGGTACGACGACATCTGCAGCACGCACACCTTCGACGACCGCGTCGACACGGTGACGAAGACCCACGAGGCGGGCATGTCGGCCTGCTCCGGTCTCATCGCGGGCACGGGTGAGTCGCACGAGGACCTCGTTTCGGTCGTGTTCTCGCTCAAGGAGATCGGGTCGGACTCGATCCCGGTCAACTTCCTCATCCCGTTCGAGGGCACGCCCCTGTCGGAGGAGTGGAACCTCACCCCCCAGGAGTGCCTGCGCATCCTCGCGATGGTGCGGTTCGTCTGCCCCGACTCCGAAGTCCGCATCGCCGGTGGCCGCGAGATCCACCTGCGCAGCCTCCAGCCGCTCGGTCTCCACATCGCCAACTCGATCTTCCTCGGCGACTACCTCACGAGCGAGGGACAGGCCGCGACGGCGGACCTCGAGATGATCGCCGACGCCGGGTTCGTCGTCGAAGGCAAGGAGGGGCGCCCCGGCGAGATCCTCGCCCGTGGTCTCCACCGCTCCGACTTCGTCGAGGAGGCCGCGGTCGGCGGCTGCGGCGGTCACGACGCCGGTGGGTGCGGCGGCAGCCACGCCTGCGGTGGCGAGGGCGGCTGCGGCGGTCACGACGAGGCCGACGCGGCCCCCGTCGACGCCGACCGTGCGGCGGCCGACCGCGTCATGGCGACTGCGGCGGCGTTCCACGACGGGCCCCACGAGGGCGCCGAGGCCGTGCGGGTGCGCCGCCGCGGCATCGGCACGGAGCTCGCCCCCAACGCCTGAGTCCACCCGCCCGATCCTCCGTCGCGTCACCGTCGGCCCACGCCGGTGGTGACGCGGCACATCCGGGGGCCCCTCACGTCCCGGCGTGTGGCACCCTGCGAGCACCGACGTCGTCGGTGGAAGGAGCACGTCATGTCAGGTCAGGAGCAGATCCGCCCGGAGTACCGCGAGGGCGGCGACCCCGGCGACACCACCCCGCCGCCCGCGCCGCCCACGGCGGAGCGCAAGGCCGCGCTCGACGCCGACATCGACTCGGTCCTCGACGAGATCGACTCCGTCCTCGAGGTCAACGCCGAGGAGTTCGTCCGCGGGTTCGTCCAGAAGGGCGGGGAGTGACCGCGCTGCCGCCGGAGTTCCGCGCGCCGGGGTCGTCCTCGTTCACGGAGTTCCTGGGCGCGCACGCCCCGGATCTCCTCCCGGGCAACCGAGTGCTGCCCACGGCCGCGGGCGCCGAGCTCACCCCGCACGGCACGACGATCGTCGCCGTCACGTTCGGCGACCCCGCGGGTGGAGCAGGCGGCGGTCGGCACGTCTCCGAGGGGTACGCGCCGCAGGGCGTCGTCCTCGCCGGTGACCGGCGCGCGACGCTCGGCAACCTCATCGCGAGCCGGGACATCCGCAAGGTCTTCCTCACCGACGCGCACACGGCCGTCGGCATCGCCGGCACCGCGGGCATCGCGACCGAGCTCGTCCGCCTCTTCGCCGTCGAGCTCGAGCACTACGAGAAGGTCGAGGGTGCCCCGCTGTCCCTCGACGGCAAGGCGAACCGCCTCGCGACGCTCCTGCGCAGCAACCTCGGGCTCGCGCTCCAGGGCCTCGCCGTCGTGCCGCTCTTCGTCGGGTACGACACCCGGGCCCACGTCGCCCGCGTCTTCGGGTACGACGTCGCGGGCGGGTGCTACGAGGAGCACGACCACCACGGCGTCGGCTCCGGCGCGCTCTTCGCCCGCGGCGCCCTCAAGAAGCTGTGGCGTCGCGGCCTCGACGAACCGGCTGCCGTGCGGGTCGTCGTCGAGGCGCTTCACGACGCCGCCGACGACGACGCCGCCACGGGTGGGCCCGACGTCGGCCGACGCATCTGGCCGACGGTCGCGGTCGTCGACGCCGGGGGCGCCCGACTCCTGTCGGACGCGGAGGTCGGCGACGTCGTCGCCGCGCTCGTCGAGGACCGCCGCGACAACCCGGGAGGCGTCCGATGAGCACGCCGTTCTACGTCGCCCCCGAACAGTGGATGAAGGACCGGGCCGAGTTCGCCCGCGCGGGCATCGCCCGTGGACGCTCCGTCGTCGTCCTCTCGTGCGCCGACGGCATCGTCCTCGCCGCGCAGAACCCCTCACGCACCCTCCACAAGGTCGCCGAGATCCATGACCGCATCGGTTTCGCCGCCGTCGGCCGGTACACCGAGTTCGAGAACCTCCGCGTCGCCGGCATCCGTCACGCCGACCTGCGCGGTTACTCCTACGACCGGTCGGACGTCGATGCCCGCGGCCTCGCCGGGGCCTACGCGCAGACCCTCGCGACGGTCTTCACCCAGGAGGCCAAGCCGTACGAGGTCGAGATCGTCCTCGCCGAGGTCGGGCCCACGCCCGAGGACGACGAGCTCTACCGCCTCACCTACGACGGTTCGGTCACCGACGAGCGCGGGTTCGTCGCCATCGGCGGCGCGGCCGAGCCCGTCGGGGCCGTCCTGCGGGAACGGTGGTCCGCGGGTCTCACCCGCGACGAGGCCGCCCGTCTCGCCCTCGCCGCCCTCGAGGCCGCGCCTTCGAGCACCCCCGCGACCACCCCCGCGTCCGCGCGCGGCGAGACGCCGGAGGTCGAGGTCGCGCTGCTCGACCGTCGTCTCCTCGCCGACCGGACGGCGGTGCCGCCCCGCGCGCGCCGCACGTTCCGCAGGCTCACGGCCACCGACCTCGCGGCCGTGCTCGGGGTGGAAGGCCCCGGGGACCCCAGCGGGCATTGATCTCCGCGCGGGCGATCCCGCGTCCTCCCCTGGCCGGCCGCCCGGCAGCCCGCCCGGCGGGGGAGGGGAGCCGTAGAGTCGGCGCATGGACCGGCGCATCTACGGCATCGAGACCGAGTACGGCTTGACCTGCACCGTCGAGGGCAGGCGGCGTCTGTCGCCCGACGAGGTCGCGCGGTACATGTTCCGGGGGATCGTCGCGCGGGGTCGCTCCTCGAACGTCTTCCTCACCAACGGGGCGCGGCTGTACCTCGACGTCGGCAACCACCCCGAGTACGCCACGGCCGAGTGCGACACGCTCGTCGATCTCCTCGCCCAGGACCGGGCGGGGGAACGCATCGTCCAGGGGCTCGCCGACGAGGCCCACGCCCGTATGGCCGAGGACGGCATCGACGCGTCGGTGTACGTCTTCAAGAACAACCTCGACTCCGCGGGCACCTCCTACGGCTGCCACGAGAACTACCTCGTCGCCCGGTCCACCGATCTCGACGCCCTGAGCGGGACGCTCCTGCCGTTCCTCGTCACCCGCCAGCTCCTCTGCGGCGCGGGGCACGTCCTCGTCGACGCGGGCGGCGTCGGGCACTACGTCCTCTCCCAGCGTGCCGACGTCATGTGGGAGGGCGCGAGCAGCGCGACGACGCGGTCACGCCCGATGATCAACACCCGGGACGAACCGCACGCCGACGCCGACCGGTTCCGGCGCCTCCACGTCATCGTCGGGGACTCCAACCTCCTCGAGACGACGACGATGCTCAAGGTCGGGTCCACGGACCTCGTCCTGCGGGCCCTCGAGGCGGGGCGCCGTACCTCGGACCTCGCCCTCGCGAACCCGATGACGGCGATCCGCGCGGCGAGCCGCGACCTCACCGGCGTGGGCGAGGTCGTGCTCGACCGGGGCGGGCGCGTCACTGCGCGGGAGATCCAGTGGGCCTACCACGACATGGTCGCCGCCCACCTCGAGGCGGAGGGCCCTGCCCGCCCCCTCGACCTCGAGGTCCTCGACCTGTGGGGACGCACCCTCGACGGTCTCGAACGCGGCGACATGAGCGGGGTCGCCTCCGAGATCGACTGGGTCGTCAAGCACCGCCTCCTCACGCGGTTCGCCGAGCGCCACGGCCTCGAGCTCACCGATTCGCGGGTGGGGCAGCTCGAGCTCAACGTCCACGACATCGACCCGCGACGCGGGGCCGTCGCCCGGATGCGCGAGCGCGGTCTCGTCGCGTCGGTCGTGACCGACGAGCAGATCGAGCGGGCCCGCACGACGGCGCCGGCGACGACGCGCGCCCACCTGCGCGGGACGTTCGTCGAGGCGGCCCGCAGGCACGGGCGCGACCACACCGTCGACTGGAGCCACCTGCGCCTCGACGATGCGGTGGGCCGCACGGTGCTCTGCAAGGACCCGTTCGCCTCGACCGACCCGCGGGTCGACGCCCTCCTCGCCGCGATCGAGGATCCGGCCGGTTCGGGGGACGGCACGGGCGCGCCCATGACGCCACCCGTCTGAGCGATGTGTGAGCGCCGGCGTGTGAGTACCGGCGTCCCGAGGTACGGCGGCCGATGGGGTGACGCGACGATCGGCCGCACGAGGTCCGACGGCGCAGGGCCGAGGCGTGGACGTCCCGACGTGGCGGCATGTGCCGTCTCGACGCCCCGCGTCGGAGCGAGGTGGGCGGATCCCCTGTGTGAGGTCACGATCCGTCGACGATCGCGTCCCGACACGCGTCGCCGCCCCGCCCGGAACGGTCCCGCGCCTGCGCCCCTGGTTATGGTGGGGAGTCGGGTGATCCACCCGGCCGTCCCGTCCGACTCACCGAGAAGGCTCCCGCGTGTCCTCGATCCGACTGCGCCTCGCCGCCACCGTGCTCCCCGTCGCCCTCGCCCTCACCGCGTGCGGCGACAAGCCGGACGACACCTCGGCCCAGGCCCCCGCCCCCACCACCGCCTCGGCGCCGGCCCAGTCGGCCGAGCTCGCCGGCATCAAGGTCGAGGGTGCGGGCACCGAGAAGCCGCGTCTCGTCCTCCCCAGCACCCCGTTCACGACGAGCGGCCGCGGGTTCCGCGTCCTCAAGGAGGGCTCCGGCACCCAGATCGGCGGCCAGGACGACGTGAGCGCGCACTACCTCCTCGTCAACGGCAAGGACGGCAAGCAGCTCGACGCCCGCTTCGGCAAGGAGGTCGTCGGGATGTCTCTCAGCGACGAGACCCTCCAGCAGGCCATCCGCACCGCGATGGTGGGGCAGAAGGCCGGCGCGCAGATCGTCGTCGCGATCCCCGGCAAGGAGGCCGTCGGCGAGCAGGGCAACTCCCAGCTCGGTGTCGGACCCACCGACACGCTCCTCTACTACTTCGAGGTCGTCGACGCGAAGACGCCGCTGACGAAGGCGACCGGCACCCCGGTGCCCCCGAAGGCGGGTCTGCCGACCGTGACGATGGGCAAGACGGCCAAGGACCCGGCGACGTTCGCGATCCCCAAGGGCGCGACACCGCCCAAGGAGACCGTCGTCCAGCCGCTCATCGTCGGCAAGGGCCCGAAGGTCGAGCCCCGCCAGACGGTGCGCGTGACGTACACCGGCGCGACGTGGCGTGAGCCGGGCAAGCCGTTCGACCACTCGGGCCAGAGCCCGCAGGGGTTCGTCGAGTTCCCCGTCGGCGAGGGCCAGCTCATCAAGGGGTGGGACAAGGGTCTGCCCGGTCACCCGGTCGGCAGCCGCCTCCTCGTCGTCGTCCCGCCGAAGGACGGCTACGGCGCCCAGGGCAAGGGCGAGGCGATCAAGGGCACCGACACCCTCGTCTTCGTCCTCGACATCCTCGACGCCAAGTGAGCGGGGGCGACCCCGCGTCGCCCCTCCTCATCGAACGTCTGTGCGCTAGCGTGCGTTCATGAGGTCCACGCCGATGGCCGCAGCGAAGACCGAGCGGCTCCTCAACCTCGTCATCGCTCTGCTCTCGACGCGACGAGCGTTGCCCCGTGAGGAGATCCGCCGCCGGGTCGCCGCGTATCGCGACGCGGCGAGCGAGGAGGCCTTCGAGCGCATGTTCGAGCGCGACAAGGACGAGTTGCGCGAGCTCGGCATCCCGGTGCTCACCGAGGACCTCGACGTCTACTTCTCCGACGAGCCCGCCTACCGCATCGACCGCGGCGAGTACGCCCTGCCCGACCTCGAGGTGACGCCCGAGCAGATGTCGCTCCTCGCCCTCGCCGGCCGCACGTGGTCGGAGGCCTCCCTCGGGGGGTGCCGCTGCGCGGGCGCTGCGCAAGATCGAGGCCGTCGCCACCGACGACGGCGACGCGGAGGTCGCCGACGGCCTCGACCGCATCGAGGCCGGCATCCGCACGAGCGATCCCGCCTTCGAGGCCGTGCGCACGGCCGTCGTCACCGCGCGGCCCGTCCGGTTCTCCTACCGCGGTCGCCGCGGCGAGGTGACGCAGCGGCACGTGCAGCCGTGGGGGATCACGGCGTGGCACGGCCACTGGTACCTCACGGGGTTCGACGTCGACCGCGGCGAGCCGCGCGTGTTCCGCCTCGACCGCGTCACCGGCTCCGTCGCCTTCGCCGGCGCGCCTGGCTCCTACGAGATCCCCGACGACCACGACCCCCGCGCCGTCGTCGCGTCCTCCCTCGCGGGTGGCGAGCCCGTCACCGCGTGTCTGCGCCTGCGTCCCGGCCGGGGAAATGTGCTCCGACGCGGCGCACGCGTCCTCCCACCCGAGGAGACCGCCACGCTCGCCCCGTCCTGCGCGCCCGGCACCACCGACTGGGACGTCGTCGAGGTCGTCGCCGCCGACGCCTCCGCCCTCGCGGACGAGGTCCTCGGCCACGGCGCCGACGTCGCCGTCGCCGCGCCCGACTCGTTGCGCGATCTCGTGCGGCGTCGCCTGCAGGCCGTCGTCACCGCCCACGAGGCCCCCGAGGTCCCCGAGACGCACGACGCCGGGGGAACGGCATGAGCCCCGCGCGACGTGGCGCGGGCGGCGCCGGACAGGAATCGGCGACGGCGCGGCTCCGGCGCCTCCTTACGATGGTGCCGTGGCTGCTGCGCCGTCAAGGCGTCGACATCGACGACGCCGCGCGGCGCTTCGGCGTGAGCCGCGAGCAGATCGAGTCCGACCTCGGGCTGCTCTTCGTCTGCGGCCTGCCCGGGGGCATGCCCGACGACCTCATCGAGGCCGAGTGGGAGTCGGGCCGGGTGTACCTCGGCAACGCCGACACGATCGCCCGCCCCCTGCGGCTCGGCGCCGACGAGGCCCTCACCCTCCTCGTCGGGCTCCGCAGCCTCGCTGAGGTTCCCGGGCTCGCCGATCCCGACCTCGTCGCCGAGACGATCGAACTCCTCGAGTCCGCCGTCGACCCGTCGTCGGCGGCGCTCGCCCGTGCCGCCGGCCGACGGATCCACGTCGACGCCGGCGCCGAGACCGAGACGCGCCACGTGCCTGCCCTGCGCGAGGCGCTCCGTTGCCGCCGACGCGTCCACCTGCGCTACGTCGTCCCCACCCGCGACGAGGCGACCGAGCGGGACGTCGACCCCATGCGTCTCGCCCGCGCCGACGGCGGGCACTGGTACCTCGAGGGATGGTGCCACCTCGCCCGCGACACCCGCCT
Source organism: Mobilicoccus pelagius NBRC 104925 (assembly GCF_000247995.1). GTDB lineage: Bacteria > Actinomycetota > Actinomycetes > Actinomycetales > Dermatophilaceae > Mobilicoccus > Mobilicoccus pelagius. Next base: position 20,505 of record NZ_BAFE01000073.1, on the reverse strand, counting down.
GTTCCGCCTCGACCGCATCGAGGGCCTCGAGGTCCTCGACGTCGACGGCACCCCACCGCCGGAGGCACGGCCCCGCGATCTCGCGCGCGGCCCCTACCACCCCAAGGAGGCCGAGCTCAGCGTCACCGTCGTCCTCGAACCCGCGGCGCGGTGGATGCTCGACTACTACCCGCACGAGGTCGTCGGGTCGGCCGACGGGGAGCGGGTGACGATCACGATGCCCGCGTCCGACCCCGCGTGGATCACGCGACTCATGCGTCGCCTCGGCGGACGGGCCCGCGTCGTCGCCCCGCCGGAGATGGTCGAGCGCATCCACGACGAGGCCCTCGCCGCCCTCGCGCTCTACCCCGGCGACCACGACGACGACGACCACGACGAGGCCACCGCCTCCGGCACGGACCCGCGCCACGGCGCCGACGTGGACGGCCCTCCCGGGTCCGACGACGGTCCTCCTCCCGGAACGACGTCCTCCTGACCACGGCCCCCGGCGTGGGCGACCCGCCCCACCCACCGGGTGGTCGGGGCACCCGAGCACCGGTCGTAGACTGACCGACGCCGGCCCGTTACGGCGCTCGCGCACCACCTCTCCGTGACTCGAAAGGCTCAGCCCATGCCCAATCTCGGCCCCACGGAATTCCTCGTCATCGTCCTCATCCTCGTCGTGCTCTTCGGCGCCAAGAAGCTGCCCGACGCGGCCCGTAGCCTGGGGCGCTCGATGCGCATCTTCAAGGCCGAGGTCGAGGAGATGAAGGACAAGCCCAGCGCGGCGAGCCGCGAGACCGTCCAGGGTGAGGCGCGCCGCGAGACCCGCACGGAGACGCACGCCGAGACCCTCGCCCCCGAGGACCACCGTGCCGCGCCGACCGAGACGCGCACGACGATCCACGAGGAGCGTGTCGTCGACGGTGCCGCGGGCGACGCGGACCCCCAGTACCGCCCGCCGATGGCCTGAGCGCCGACCGTGGCGCTCCGTCGTGCGAAGCGCGACCCCGAGGGGAGGATGACACTCGGGGCGCACCTTCGTGAACTCCGCAACCGCATCCTCGTCGCCGCCGTCGCGCTCGTCGTCGCGGCGATCCCGGGATGGGTGCTCTACGACTCGCTCATCGCCGCCCTCGCGGCGCCGATGAAGCGGCGCGGGGCCGAACTCAACTTCGCCAACCTCACCGACCCGTTCGTCGTCCACCTCCAGGTGGCGCTCTTCGTCGCGGTGATCCTCTCCAGCCCGGTGTGGTTGTGGGAGATCTGGGCGTTCGTCGTGCCCGGCCTGCGCAAGAACGAGAAGCGCATCGCGATGCTGTTCATCACGTGCTCGGTGCCGCTGTTCCTCGCGGGGTGCTGGTTCGCCTACCGCACCCTCGACGCCGCGGTCAACGTCCTCCTCGGGTTCACCCCGACGGTGGGCGACAACATCATCGACGCGTCGTTCTACCTCACGTTCGTCACACGGTTCATCCTCGCGTTCGGGTTCTCGTTCCTTCTGCCGATCCTCCTCGTCGCCCTCAACATGGTCGGGGTGCTCCCCGCGAGGACGATGCTCAAGGCGTGGCGGTGGGCCGTGCTGCTCATCTTCGTCTTCGCCGCGGTCATCACCCCGACGCCGGACCCGTGGACGATGTCGGGCATGGCACTGCCGATGGTCGGCCTGTACTTCGGGGCCTGCGGCGTCGCCGCGATCCTCGACCGCATCCGCGCCAAGCGTCGCCCCGACTGGATCGAGACACCCGACGACGAGGCCAGCCCGCTCTGACGGGTCGTCGGTCGCGTGCCCTAGCCTTGCGGCCATGTCCTCCCCTGCGGAACGGTATGCCGCCTCCCGACGCCGGCGCGAGCACGCGGTCTCCCAGCTCGCACTGTTCGAACGCCGTCTCGACTTCGACCTCGACGACTTCCAGGTGCGCGCCTGCCGCGCCCTCGAGGACGGCAAGGGCGTCCTCGTCGCCGCCCCCACGGGTGCGGGCAAGACGGTCGTCGGGGAGTTCGCCGTCCACCTCGGCCTCGCGCGCGGCCAGAAGGCGTTCTACACGACGCCGATCAAGGCCCTCTCCAACCAGAAGTACGCCGACCTCGCCAAGCGTCACGGCGCCGAGAACGTCGGCCTCCTCACGGGTGACTCCTCGATCAACGGCGAGGCGCCGATCGTCGTCATGACGACCGAGGTGCTCCGCAACATGATGTACACCGACTCCACGACGCTGCGGGGGCTCGGGTTCGTCGTCATGGACGAGGTCCACTACCTCGCCGACCGGCTCCGCGGAGCCGTGTGGGAGGAGGTCATCATCCACCTGCCGCGCCACGTGCAGGTCGTGTCCCTCTCGGCGACGGTGAGCAACGCCGAGGAGTTCGGCGCCTGGCTGGGGGAGGTGCGGGGCGAGACGGAGGTCGTCGTCTCCGAGCACCGGCCCGTGCCGCTGTGGCAGCACATGATGGTCGGCCGCGACCTCTTCGACCTCTTCGTCGAGCAGACCGACACCGGGGAGCCCGACCCGGGCGGCATCGACGGCGGGGAGAGCCGTTCCGGCGGGGCCGGGCGCGCGTCCCGTCACCGGCGCCGCGCCGAGCGGCGGTCCGACCGCGAACGCGAGATCCGCGCGACGCTCGACCCGGATCTCCTCGAGGCGATCGAGGCGATGAAGCGGTCCTCGCAGCGACGTCGTGGCCGGCTCGAGGACGCGGGCGCGCCCCGCGGTCGACGCGGCCGTCCCCGCGGCGGGGAGTCCCGTGGTGGCCACGGACGCGACCGCCGCAGTCACGGCGCGCGCCGAGGCGAGGCCGACACGTGGTCGCCGGTCGACCCGCAGACTGCCGGACCCCGCCGGGGCGGGCGTCCTGGCGGTCTGCCGACGCGTCCTCAGGTCGTCGCCGCGCTCGACCGGGCAGCTCTGCTGCCCGCGATCACGTTCATCTTCAGTCGTGCCGGGTGCGACGCGGCCGTCGAGCAGATGATCGTCGCCGACATGCGTCTCATCCCGCACGAGGAGGGGGAACGCATCCACGACCTCGTCGAGGACGCGGTGCGGGGCATCGCGCCGGGCGATCTCGTCGTCCTCGGGTACGCCACCTTCGTCGAGGGGCTCTCGCGCGGGTTCGCCGCCCACCACGCGGGGATGCTGCCGGCGTTCCGGGAGATCGTCGAGCTCCTCTTCACCCAGGGCCGCATCAAGGCCGTGTTCGCCACGGAGACGCTCGCGCTCGGCATCAACATGCCGGCGCGCAGCGTCGTCCTCGAGAAGCTCGTCAAGTTCAACGGGCAGACCCACGCCGACATCACGCCGGCGGAGTACACGCAGCTCACGGGCCGCGCGGGGCGGCGCGGGATCGACGTCGAGGGGCACGCCGTCGTCGTGTGGAACCCGCACATGGATCCGCTCGCGGTCGGCGGCCTCGCCTCGACGCGCACGTATCCGCTGCGGAGCAGCTTCCGGCCGACGTACAACATGGCCGTCAACCTCGTCGCGCGGTTCGGGCGGGAGCGCACCCGTGAGGTCCTCGAGACGTCGTTCGCGCAGTTCCAGGCCGACCGGTCCGTCGTCGGGCTCAACCGCACGATCCGGGAGCTCACCGAGGCGATGGCCGGCTACGAGGAGGCGATGACGTGCCACCTCGGCGACTTCACCGAGTACGCGGCGCTGCGTCGTCGACTCGCGGACGTCGAGAAGGACGCGGGCCGGGCGCGGGCCGCGTCGGCGCGTCTCGCCGTCGACGCCTCCCTCGCCGAGCTCGCCCCCGGCGACGTCGTGTGGCTGCCGGGGCGGCACGGCGGGCGTGCCGTCGTCGTCACGGCCTCGCGCGGGCACAAGGGGCAGGGGGCGGCGCCGCAGGTCGTCACGGAGGAGGCCCGGTTGCGGCGCCTCACCACCGACGACGTGCAGGGTCCGCTCGAGCCGTACGCGCATCTCACCGTCGACAAGGGTCTCAACCCCCGCAACGCGAAAGAGCGACGCGACCTCGCCGCGACGATGCGGGTCAAGATCCCCGACGAGCCGCGCGACGACGCCGCCCGCTCCGATGGGGGAGTCGACGACGCGCCCCTCTCACCCCAGGAGCGGGAGATCACCGAGCTGCGGCGGCAGCTCCGCGCCCACCCGTGCCACGGCTGCTCGGATCGGGAGGCCCACGCCCGCTGGGCGGAACGCTGGTGGCGGGCACAGCGGGAGCGTGCCGACCTCGAACGTCGCGTCGGCGGCCGCACGGGATCCGTCGCCCGCACGTTCGACCGGGTGTGCGACCTGCTCTCGGCGCGGGGGTACCTCGACGAGGCGGGGCAGGAGGTCACCGAGCTCGGCGGCCGGCTGCGGCACGTCTACACCGAGCGGGACCTCCTCACGGCCGAGTGTCTGCGGGACGGGCTGTTCTCTGGGCTCACCCCGGCGGAGCTCGCCGCGGCGGTCACGTGCCTCATCCACGAGCCGAGGCGCGACGAGGGTGATCTCCTCCCGCAGATGCCGACGCACACCCTCGACGAGGTCCACACGAAGATGGTGCGGCTCTGGAGCGGCATCGAGGATGCCGAGAACGACCACGGGTTGCCGACGACCGCCTACCCCGATCCGGGCCTCGCACCGCTCGTGTACCGATGGGCCAGCGGCCGCAGCCTCGGGGTCGTGCTCCGCGACTCCGATCTCGCCGCAGGCGATTTCGTGCGCCGGTGCAAGCAGACGGTCGACCTCCTCGACCAGATCGCCGACGTCGCCCCCGACGCCAAGGTGTCGCTCGCGGCGCGCAAGGCCGTCGACGCCGTCATGCGTGGCGTCATCGCGGCCGACCGGCTCGACTGAACCGTCGCTCCCCTTCGGTCGGGCCACGAACGGCCCGGCCGGAGTCGCGGGCGGGGCTCAGAGACGGATCCCAAGGGCGTCGAGGAGGCGGGGGACGCCGGTGAGTCGGTGGGTCTCGACGAGGTGGGCGAGGGCGGCCGGGTCGGCGACGCGTTCGGGCACGCCGCCGTCGATCGAGCCTTCCACGGGGATGTCGCGGGCGACGAGGACGACGGGTCGGGCCCGGTCGAGGTAGTCGCCCGAGTCGACGAGGCGACGCCCGACGGCTCCCTTCGGCGGGTCGCCGGCGGCGACGGCCTCCTGCAGCGCGGCGACGCTGCCGTACTCGGCGAGCAGCCGCACCGCGGTCTTCTCGCCGATGCCCTTGACGCCGGGAAGGCCGTCGCTCGGATCCCCACGCAGGAGCGCGAGATCGGCGTACGCCGCTCCGTGCGGCACCCCGTAGTGCTCCTGGAGGAACGCCTCGTCGACGACGTCCCCACCGCGGATCCCGCCACGCGCCGTGTAGAGCACCCGCACTCCCGCGTCGTCGTCGACGAGCTGGAAGAGGTCACGGTCGCCGGTGACGACGAGAACGGGACGCCCCGCCTCGCTCGCCCGGGTCGTGAGGGTGCCGATGACGTCGTCGGCCTCGTATCCGGGGTACCCGATGCGGGGGATGCCGATGGCCGCGAGGAGGTCGACGATCACCGGCACCTGTACGGCGAGCGTCTCGGGCACCTCCTCGGCGACGCCGGTGGGGACGCCCTCGTGGACGGAGCCCTCGTCGACGCGGTGCGCCTTGTAGGAGGGGATCGCCTCGACGCGGAACGCCGGACGCCAGTCGTCGTCCCAGCACGCGACGAGGCCCGACGGGCGGTGTGTCCGGACGAGGGTCGTCATCATGTCGACGAGGCCCGTCACCGCGTTGCGCGGCGTCTCCCCGGGTCCCGACCTGTCGGGCACGCCGTAGAACGCGCGGAAGTACAGCGAGGCCGTGTCGAGCAGCATGAGAGGACTCACGGGGCGTCTCCGGTCGGTGAGGGGGGACGGGCGGGCGGGTTCGGTCGGCCTCAACGCGTGATCGGGGCGGTGCGGGCCGAGAGGATCGAGACCAGGTCGGCCGGGGCGATTGCGACGTCGAAACCGCGGCGTCCGCCCGAGACGTAGACCGTCTCGTGGGCGAGGGTCGACTCGTCGAGGACGGTGGGCAGCACCGTCCGCTGGCCGAGGGGGCTGATGCCCCCGGCGACGTACCCGCTCGAGCGCTCCGCGGCGGCGTGGTCGGCGAGCGCGACCTTCTTCACGCCGAGTCCGGCGCCGGCGGCCTTGAGGTCGAGCCGGTGGTCGACGGGGAGGATGGCGACGCCGAGGCCGCGTCCACCGCCGGGGGAGAGGTCGACGACGAGGGTCTTGAGGACGACTGCCGGGTCGACGCCGAGCTTCTCGGCCGCCTCCCGACCGAAGGACTCGGCGTCGGGATCGTGGTCGTAGTGGTGCTCGGTGAACGGCACGCCGAGTCGAGTGAGAAGCGTCACGGCCGGGGTCGCCCCGCCGTGTGCGGGCTTCGTGGTGGTGCGTCGCGCCATGGGCGCAGTCTCCCACGGTGGGGGAGAGCCACTCGCGGTGGAGAGGCCCCTCTCGACGGCTCTCCTGTGCGACACGGCGATCGCTCCGCGCGCCTCACGCAGCAGGGGGCACGTCGGCGCCTGAGACCTCCGGTCATCCGTGCAGGTGCCCGCCAACTTCTTGAACGAATGCTGACGTTTCGTGCCGTCCAGGTCCCATCTGCGAATTTGTCAAATCGATGCAGGTGGGGGCCGTGTTGACTGAGATCGAGGGACCGGTAGCGTGGACGTGTTGTCACCGCCGGACCCCTGCCAGGGCCCACGGTGGTCCCCTCCGCACTGCCCGGCGCGGCGACGTGCGCGCGCGGTCGTCGATTCCGGCGGGGGAGACCTCCACGGCTCCCCGGACCAACGCGGTGGCTGCGAGGCCTGCACACCCAGTAGACAACAGGCTCTCCGCCTCCTGGCGGCGGGAGTCTGGCCCCACCGGTGTGCAGGCCTCGCCCCCTCGCGGGCGCCCGCGAGGACGACGCGCCCGCGGGCCCTCCCGCGAGGAGGCGCACGATCCGCTGGCGGTCCTCGTTTCCGGCCGTTCGCTGCCGATGGGCACGGTGACACCCCCCTCCCCACCCCGCGGTGCACTGCGCCGCCATGCCACGCCGGGACGTGATCAACCACGTCCGGCCAAGGATCACGATGAGCATCTCGGAGCACGACGTCCCCGACACCACCCCCACCCGACGCCGGGTGGGGATCCGGGCGAAGCTCACCGCACTCGGAGGTTCCGGCCTCCTCGTCGCGGTTCTGCTGACCCTTCTCAACCTCTCCTCCCTCGCACGGCTCGACGCCGCAGCGGAGTCGCAGGCGGGGGCCCTCACGGCCGGTCGCCTCGTCGAGGCAGTGAACGGTGAGATCAGCGAACTCGACGGGCAGCAGAACGGGTACCTCCTCGAGGCCGACGAGATCGGCGCGAAGGCCGTGGATCCGTCGTCACCGAGCCGGGCCGCGTACCTCGAGGCCTCGAAGGAGCTCGACACCCACCTGAAGGAGCTCGGCGCCGGCGCCGACTCCGCCGAGGGCAAGCAGGCCTTCGCGACGATGGCGAAGGCCGTCGACGGATGGAAGGCCAACGACGACCGCATCGCGGGCCTCGTGAAGACGGGCAAGCCGGCCGATCTCGCCGAGGCGAAGCGTCTCGGCGCGACGGAGTCCGCCGCGTCCGTCAACGAGATCCGATCCGCGTACGGCGAGATCGACTCGGCGATCACGACGGCGGTCGCCCAGTCGAAGGCCGCGGCCGCCTCCGCGGAGAACCGCGCGATGTGGATCTCCCTCGCCGGTCTCCTCCTCGCGGCGCTCGCGCTCACCGTGCTCACGGGGCGCATCTCCGGGAACATCCTCCGCGGTGTCCGCAGCGTCCTCACGAGTGTGCGGGCGATGGGTGAGGGCGACCTGCGCGTCGGTGCCGAGGTGTCGACGAACGACGAGATCGGCGACATGGCGCGGGCCCTCGAGGAGAGCCGCGAGTCGCTGCGGGGGGTGCTCCGCGACGTCGGCCAGGCGTCCGGCACCGTCGCGGCCGCCTCGGAGGAGCTCACCGCGACGGCCGCCCAGATGAACTCCTCGGCGACCCTCAGCGCCCAGCGCGCCGACGCCGCCGCGGGCTCGGCGGGCGAGGTCTCTCAGAACGTCTCGACGGTGGCCGCGGGCACCGAGGAGATGACCGCGAGCATCCGGGAGATCGCGAAGAACGCGAACGACGCCGCCGGTGTGGCCGCCAGTGCCGTGCAGGTCGCAGACCGGACGAACGGGACCGTCGCGAAGCTCGGTGAGAGCTCGGTCGAGATCGGCAACGTCATCAAGACGATCACGAGCATCGCGGAGCAGACGAATCTCCTCGCGTTGAACGCGACGATCGAGGCGGCGCGTGCCGGGGAGGCGGGCAAGGGCTTCGCCGTCGTCGCCAACGAGGTCAAGGACCTCGCCCAGGAGACGAGCAAGGCGACCGAGGACATCGGCCGCCGGGTCGAGGCGATCCAGGTCGACACCGAGGCCGCCGTCGCCGCGATCTCCCAGATCGGCTCGATCATCGCGCAGATCAACGACACCCAGGCCACCATCGCCAGCGCGGTCGAGGAGCAGACCGCGACGACGAACGAGATGGGCCGCAACGTCTCCGACGCCTCGACCGGCGCCACGCAGATCGCCGCATACGTCGGCGAGGTCTCCCAGGCCTCCGCCGAGACGACACAGGCCGCCGGGGACACCGCCCACGCGGCGCAGGAGCTCGCGGGCCGGGCCCAGGAGCTCCAGTCGCTCGTCGGCCGGTTCCGGTACTGACGACCGCCGTCGCCACCCGCCCGACGGGTGTCATCTCCGCCACCGCCCCACCGAGCCCGGACTCCGGGGCGGGCGGGGAAAGACGGGGGAGCCCCTAGTCTGAGCGGGTGCTGCGCCGTCCCGTCCTCGCTCTCCTCGGAGGCCTCCTCGTCTGGATCGCGTTCCCCGACATCGGCGTGTGGGCGGCGGCCCCGCTCGGCATCGCCCTGATCGTCGCCGCGTGCCGCGACGTCCGCCCGGCTGCCGGGTTCGGGCTCGGGTTCGTCGCGGGCCTGGGATGGTTCGTCCCCTACGTCTCGTGGACGGGTCTCCACGTCGGCCCGCTCCCGTGGCTCGCGCTCGCGACCGCGGAGGCCGTCTTCGTCGGGGTATTCGGTACGCTCGTCGCGGTCGCGCACCGGCGCCGTCGTGCGCATGCGTCCACCGACCACACCGCCTCCGCTGCACGATTCGGCGCTCTCCGGTCCGGCGCACCGTGGGGCCCGTGGTGGCCCGTCGTCGTCGCCGCGAGCTGGTCGGCGTGCGAATGGGCCCGCGCCTCGGGGCCGTTCGGCGGGTTCCCCTGGGGACGCGTCGCCTACAGCCAGGCCGACGGCCCGCTCCTCCATCTCGCCGCGTGGGGCGGCCCCGCCCTCCTCGGGTTCGGCACCGCGCTCCTCGGATGTCTCGTCCTCGCCGCCGTCGACGCCCTCCGCCACGCCCGCACCACGGCCCGCACGCAGGGCGGGAGCGACCGCACCGTCGGCTCATGCCACGACGCGCACCACGACGCATCCGCCGTCGCCCACGCCCACGCCCACGCCCACGCCCACGAGCCGACCGGCTCCCATGCCGCGTCGAGCACGAGATCCCCCGCGGTCACGTCGTCGCGTCCGGCGCTCGTCCCCATCCTCGTCCCCACCGTCGCGGCACTCCTCGTCGCGACGACGCCGATGCTCGTCCCCACGCCGACGGACGGCATCCCCGCGAGGCTCATGGCCGTCCAGGGCGACGCGCCGCGCACGGGTCTCGACTTCAACGCGAAGCGGCGACAGATCCTCGACAACCACGGCCGCGTCACGCGGCAGGCGGCCGACGACATCGCCGCGGGCCGGCTCCCCATGCCGGATCTCGTCGTGTGGCCCGAGAATGCGAGCGACATCGACCCCTTCGTCAACCGCGACGCGGGGATCGTCGTCGACGGGGCGGTCGACGCGATCGGGCGTCCGGTCCTCGTCGGGGCGGTCCTCGGCGGGGGCCGCAACGACCTCACGAACACGTCGATCCTCTGGGAGCCCGGCGTCGGCGCGACGTCCGTGCGCTACGACAAGCAGGCGCTCGTGCCGTTCGCCGAGTTCATGCCGTACCGGGCGTTCTTCCGCGCGATCACCCGCCAGGTCGACCTCCTCGAGCGGGACTTCGTGCCCGGTCACACGCCGGGTGTCGTCGAGGTGCCACTCCGGGACGGCGGCGGCACGATCCGCGCCGGACTCGGCATCTGCTTCGAGGTCGCCGTCGACCACGTCATGGACGCGGCCGTGGGGGAGGGTGCCAACCTCCTCGTCGTGCAGACGAACAACGCGATGTTCGACTTCTCGGCCGAGTCCGCCCAGCAGCTCGCGATCAGTCGGGTGCGGGCGGTGCAGTACGGGCGGGGCGTCGTCCACGCGAGCAACGTCGGCATCAGCGCGCTCGTCACCCCCGACGGGGTGGCGCACGGGGCGACCGAGCTCTTCACCCCTGCGGTCGTCTCGGGCACGCTGCCCCTACGCGACACGGCCACCCTCGCGACGCGTCTCGGGGTCTTCCCCGATGCCGCCTTCGCCGCACTCGCCGCCGCGGGGCTACTGCTGCCCGGGCGGCGCCGCGGCCGCGCAACCCCCGCTCGATAGACTGGCCGTTCGACCCACCCCGAGGAGATCCATGCCCGCCGTTCCTCGCCCCCGGCCCCACGCCCCCGGGCGACTCTTCTCGAGCGCTCCGGTGGAGCGCGTCGTCGTCCTCATCCCGACGTACAACGAGAAGGACTCGATCGTCCGGCAGGTCACCCAGGTGCGTGCCGTGTGTCCGCAGGTCGACGTCCTCGTCATCGACGACGCCTCGCCCGACGGCACGGGCGACATCGCCGACACCCTCGCCGAGACCGACCCCGCGGTCCACGTCCTCCACCGCACCGGCAAGGAGGGGCTCGGTCGGGCCTACCTCGCCGGGTTCGCGTGGGCGCTCGACCGCGGTTACGACACCCTCGTCGAGATGGACGCCGACGGCTCCCACCGCCCTCAGGACCTCCCGGCCGTCCTCGCCGCGGCGCCGACGGCGGACCTCGTCATCGGGTCCCGCTGGGTCTCGGGTGGCGACATCGAGAACTGGCCTCCGCACCGCCTGTTCCTCTCCGTCGGCGGCAACCAGTACGTGCGGATGCTCCTCGGCATGCCCGTCATGGACGCGACGGCCGGGTTCCGCGCCTACCGCGCCGAAGCCCTGCGTCACATCGACCTCGACGGCGTCGCCTCCCAGGGCTACTGCTTCCAGGTCGACCTCACGTGGCGCGTCGTGCGCGCGGGGATGCGCGTCGTCGAGGTCCCCATCACGTTCGTCGAGCGCGACGCGGGCGACTCGAAGATGAGCCGCGACATCTTCGCCGAGTCGTTGCGGAACGTCACGGCATGGGGTGTGCGTTACCGGTACGACCAGGTTCGCGGACTACTCTCCTCCCGTCGGTCCGGGGGGTCCGCGCGCCGCTAGGAGCACCACCGTGTCGTCCCCCTTCCCTCCGCGCTCGGGCCCGCGCATCGTGCACCCGGGCCCGCAGCTCACCGGTTCCGCCCCCCGTGGACGTCGTCGGCTGCGCCCGACGCTGCTCGCGGTCGTGGTCCTCGCCGTCCTCCTGCCCGTCGTGGAGGTCGCCGCGCTCGTCCTCGCGGGCCGGTCGATCGGCGTGCTGCCGACGGTGCTCGTCCTGCTCGTCGTCGCCGTCCTCGGGCTGTGGCTCATGAAGCGTGAGGGCCTCTCGGCGTGGCGGTCCCTCACGGAGGCCACCCGCGCCGGTCGCATGCCGACGGCGGAGGTAGCCAACGCGGCGATCGTCCTCTTCGCCGGGGCGCTCCTCGTCCTGCCGGGGTTCCTCACCGACGTCGCCGCGCTCGTCCTGCTCCTGCCGGTCGCCCGGCCGGCGGCCGCCCGTCTCCTGCACCGGGCTGTCGAGCGTCGCATGGACGTGCGGGCGAACGTCGTCCGGTCGGTGCGCCTCGGCGACCCGACGCCGCCGGTCACTCCCGCCTCCCACGTCCTGCCGCACGTCGACCTGCGTCCCGACTCGGAACGCCGCTGACGACCGGACGCCCCTGCCTTCCCCGGGGGCAGACCGCGCAGGGGTGATCCTTGCCGCCGATCCCGCCCACCGACGAGAAGACCGCCACCCGAGGTTCGGGTGGCGGTCTTCTCGTCGGTGGGCGACCCGGCCGCGGACGGCCGGGTGCCTCGTCACTTCTTCTTCTTGGGCTTCTGTCCTCTCGAGGTGCGCAGGAGGTCGAGACGCTCCTCGAGCAGCTCCTGCAACTCGGAGATCGACCGACGCTCGAGCAGCATGTCCCAGTGGGTACGTGCCACCTTGGTCGGCTTCGTCTCGGGCTCCGGCCCGTCGACGAGCTTGGCCTCGAGGCCGCACCGGCACTCCCAGACGGGCGGAACGTCGGCCTCGACCGAGAACGGGAGCTCGCTGATGTGCTTGTTCTCGCACACGTACCGCGTGATGCGGCGTTCGCTGAGAATGACGTTCTCGTCGGTCTCCATACTCAGCGCCGAGAGGTTGGTGCCCCGCAACGATCGCTCTGCCATCGACTTCCTCCATCACTTTCGACTGCCCGGGCGACGACCCGCCTACGTGCACCGGGCGGGTGTGGGCGCTCGGTAAGAACGCGCCGGGGCGCGTGGATGTTCCGAATACCGCTCGGGGCATTCTCCCCGATTCCGTGACCACCCGCGAATCGTCACCACGGGTCGGGCGCGGCGACGATGCGTCAGCCGGCGAACTCCCAATGCCACGGCTCGGGCTTGGAGCCCGTCGGCTCGGCCCAGCCGGGGTGGTAGAAGCCGAACAGGGGAGCGTGCTGCTTCATCCAGATGTACTGGGGGGTGCCGAAGCTCTCGATGCCGCCGCAGAGGTCGACGGCGAGGCCGAGGCCGTGGTTGCTCGTGCCGGGAGTGGCGGCGAGGGTGGGCTTGCGTCGCTTGACGTCGATCTGCGCGGCGAGACTGCGGTAGCTGTCGGTGACGCACAGGGGTGCTCGGTGGGCCGTGGCGTAGGCGGCGGACATCGCGTCGTAGGCGCGCGCGGCCGACGGGCGGAGCATGTGCCCGGGGGCGGTGCGCAGTGCGCACAGCGCGGATCCGGGCCACTGCCCGTTGGGGTGGGCGACCTTCTCCTCGGTGCACAGGGGCGTCGTCGTCACCTGCCCGAGCGTGGCGAGGTCGACCCCGGCGAGCATGCCGCCGTCGACACCGAGTGCCTCGAGGCGGGCGCGCCGCTCGCCGGTGAGCTTCTGCAGCTCGGCGACCGCGGCCTGCTGCTGCTTCACCGCATCGGCGGCGGCCTTCTGCGCCTTCTCCGCCTCGGCGGCGGCGGCCTCGCTGCGGGCCCGTGCGGCGGCGGCCGAGGCCGCGGTGCGGCGCTGCTCGGCGGCGAGTCTGGCGTAGTGCTCCTCGTCGGCGGAGCGCGCCTTGGCGAGGTAGTCGGCCTTGGCGGCGGCGTCGGCACGGGCACCCCCGGAGCCGACGAGGTCGACGAGCGCGGCGACGTGCCCGAGCATGCCGGAGCCGTTGACGTAGGCGGAGTAGGCCATGCCGTCGAGGTCGGCGCGGGCGGCGGCGACCTCCTTGGTGAGCGCGCCGAGCTCGACGGTGGCGCGCTTCTCGGCCTGTCGCGCGGCGTCCTCCGCGGCGCGGGCCTCCGTCACGGCGTTCATCCGGGTGTTCGACGCGGCCGCGAGTTCGGCGAGCTTGCCGCCGGCGACGGCGAGCTGAGCGTCGTCCTTCGTGAGCTGCTCCTGCAGCCGCGTCGCCTCGGCCACCTGGGCCTGCACCTGACCCGCGGTGAGCGGGGCTCGCTCGTCGGCTCCCGCACGAGGGGGCACCGTGGGAGCGGGGTTCGCGACCGTTCCGGGTCCGAAGGCGCGTGGGACGTCGGAGTTGCCCGAGCCGTGGTCCTTCGAGGCGGGCGCGCTGCCCACCCGGGTGGAGACGATCGGGGAGGTGCGGGGGGCGGCCTCCGCCGGGGCGCCGAACACACCGAGCGAGAGGAGGGCGACCGTCGCAGCAGTCGTCCACCGGCGTTTCTGCATCCCTCGTCCACCCCTCGTCCGCATCGTCCGTACGCGACGACGCACGGCCCCACCGACATCCACGGTAGCCCGGTGTTTCCCTCCGCGACAAACGCGCCGGCCCGTTCGGACGTCTGACCTCGGCGTGGCATCGTCCCTGTTCAGGCCACTGTTCACCTCGCGGCCACCGACGGTTCCGCCGCGCCGACGGAGCCGGGATCTGGCGCCGCCCGACACGCCGACGTAACGTGCCGGTGTCCGTACGTCCCCGCACGAAGGAGTGGCACATGGGTATCGGCGACAAGCTCGAGAACACCGCCCAGGACCTCGGTGGAAAGGCCAAGGAGGCGGCCGGCAAGGCCACCGACGACAAGGGCCTCCAGGCCGAGGGCAAGGGCGACCAGATGGGTGCCGACCTCAAGCAGGCCGGCGAGAACGTCAAGGACGCCTTCGAGAAGTGACGTCCACGACCACGCGCCCTCTCGGGTGACGTGGCCGAGCCGAGGGCGGGGGGCGCGATGCTCCCCCGCCCTCGGCTCGTCGTGGGGCAGACCTCGGACGCAGTGCGGGGGGGGCGTCAGTCCTCGACGGGGACGAGGTCGACCGTGACACCGACGGCCTCTCCCCGGGAACGGAGCTCCTCGCCCCACGCGGCGACGTCGACGTCGGCGCCGACCTCGAGTTCGGCGTGGACGTGGAACTCGTGCGCGCCGTCGGCGGCGGCGGGCCGGCTCTCGCTGTCGAGGCAGCGGACGTTGACCCGGGGGCGGGCGATGGCGGCGGCGATGTCCTCGACGATGCCGGGGTGGTCGCCGCCGACGACGTCGAGGTGGAGCGACTGCGCGTGGGGACGCTCCGGGGTGCCGGAGGCGTGGTGCACGGTCACCTGGAGCATGCCGTCGAGGGCGCGCAGGTCCTCGGCGAGCGCCTCGCAGCGGTCCCGCTCGGCGGAGACGACGAGGGTGCCGGCGAACACGCCGTGCCACGAGACCATGTGGCTCGACTCCCAGTTGCCGCCGTGGTCCGAGACGACCTCCGCGAGGGCATGAACCAGCCCCGGAGCATCGTCGCCGGTGAAGGCCACCACGAGTACGTCCACGTCGTCCACCTGTTCGTCGGAGCGGCATCGCATGCCAGGGCGCCACGAGCCTACCGAGGGACACCTCCCGGGCGTGCCCGCTCGCGCACTCTAGAGTTTCGGACATGGCCGTCGAGATCCGCTTCTGTCGTCGCTGCGGGACCCCCACCGAGCAGCACATCCCCGACATGGAGGACCGGCTGCGCCCGTGCTGCCCGAACTGCGGGTACATCGACTACGTCAACCCGATCAACGTCGTCGGCACGATCCCGGTGTGGGACGAGGGCGGACCCGACGAGCGGATCCTTCTCTGCCGCCGCAACATCGAGCCCCGCAAGGGCTACTGGACGCTGCCGGCGGGGTTCCTCGAACTGGGGGAGACCCTCGGCGAGGGCGCCGCCCGCGAGACGCGGGAGGAGGCCGGCGCGCGCGTCGAGCTCCTCGGCCTGTTCAGCGCGATCGACGTCGTCCACGTCGGCCAGGTGCACGTACTGTTCCGTGCCCGTCTCCTCGACCTCGACCTGGAGGCGGGGCCGGAGACGATCGAGAACGGGCTGTTCACGATCGACGAGATCCCGTGGGACGAGCTGGCGTTCCGCACCGTGCGGCGCGGGCTCGAGCTGTGGGTCGAGGACCACCGCAGCGGCTCGTACGCCGTCCACACCGAGGCCGTCGGGTGAGACGCCCCCGTCGGCGTTGCAGCGACGCGCGCGCCACCCTCCCCGCACGCCCTGCCCGGATGGGGTGGGGCGTGGCCCTCACGCTCGGGGCGGTGCAGGGGCTCACCGAGTTCCTCCCCGTCTCCTCGAGCGCCCACGTCTCCCTCGTCGGGCGGCTGTTCGGCGGGCGTGACCCCGGCGCCGCGTTCACGGCGGTGACGCAGCTCGGCACCGAGGCCGCCGTGCTCTGGTGGTTCCGCGACGACGTCACCCGCATCGTCCGCGGCTGGACCGGCGCGGTGACGGGGCGGGTGCCGCACGAGGACCCCGACGCGCGTCTCGGCTGGTCGATCGTCGCGGGCACGGTGCCCGTGTGCGTCGTCGGCGCCGGGCTGCGGCACCTCATCACCGGGCCGTTCCGCGACCTGCAGCTCACCGCGGCGATGCTCGCGGGGTTCGGCGTCGTCATGGCCGTCGTCGACGAGATCGCCGAGCCCGACAGGGGACTCGGCGACATGACCGTGCGCGACGGCGTCCGGTTCGGCTGGGCGCAGTCCCTCTCGCTCGTGCCGGGCGTGTCCCGATCCGGCGCGACGATCACCGGGGGTCTCCTCCTCGGCTACCCGCGACCCGACGCGGCCCGGTACAGCTTCCTCCTCGCGATCCCCGCCGTGCTCCTCTCGGGGGCGCAGCAGGCCCTCGACGTCACCCACGACCCCGAACCGCCGGAGTGGTGCCGCATCGCCGCCGCCACCGGCGTCGCGTTCGGCACCGGGTACGTCGTCATCGGCTGGTTCATGCACCACCTCGCCGAGGCCGACCTGCGCCTGTTCGTCCGGTACCGCGTCGCGCTCGCGGGACTCGTCGCAGCGCTCCTCGCCGCCGGCGTCGTGCGCCCCGACGACCAGGTCTGAGCGGCCCCCCGACTCCTCGCCCGGTCGTGTCGCTCGGCGGTCGCGCCTGACGCGGGTCGGAGGCGGGCTGCCCCACAATGATCGGGACGCCCACCGTCCACCCACCCCTGAGGCGTCCTCACCCGCAGGGAGACCCATGACCGCGCACCCCGCCGACCGTCACGACGTCATCCGCGTGGAGGGGGCGCGGGAGAACAACCTGCGCGACGTCACCGTCGAGATCCCCAAGCGGCGCCTCACCGTGTTCACGGGCGTGAGCGGCTCGGGCAAGAGCTCGCTCGTGTTCGACACGATCGCGGCGGAGTCGCGGCGGATGATCGACGAGACGTACCCGGCGTTCGTCCAGGGATTCCTGCCAAGCCTCGCCCGCCCCGACGTCGACGTGCTCGAGGGCCTCACCCCGGCGATCACCGTCGACCAGGAACGCTTGGGCGCGAACATCCGCTCGACCGTCGGCACCGCCACCGACGCGAACGCCCTGCTGCGCGTGCTGTTCTCACGCCTCGGCGACCCGCACGTCGGCTCCCCGCAGGCGTACTCGTTCAACGTGCCCTCCGTCACCGGAGCCGGCGCCGTGACGATCCAGACCGGCGCTCGCAAGGGGACGAAGGAGAAGCGCACGTTCTCGATCACGGGCGGCATGTGCCCGACCTGCGAGGGCACCGGGCACGTCTCCGACATCGACCTCACGGCGATCTACGACCCCACCAAATCCCTGGCGGACGGGGCGATCCTCGTGCCCGGATACTCGATGGACGGCTGGTACGGGCGCATCTTCGCCGGGTTCGGGTTCGACATGGACACGCCGGTGGGGGAGTTCACGCCCGCGCAGCTCGACGACCTCCTGCACAAGGAGGCGACGAGGATCCGCGTCGACGGCGTCAACCTCACGTACGAGGGGATCCTGCCGCGCATCCGCACGTCGATCCTGTCGAAGGACCGGGAGGCGATGCAGCCGCACATCCGCGCGTTCGTCGACCGCGCCGTCGTGTTCCTGCCGTGCCCCGAGTGCGGCGGCACCCGCCTGGCCCGGCACGCGCTCGAATCCCGCATCGCCGGGACGAACATCGCCAAGTGCTGCGCCATGCAGATCACCGACCTCGCCGCGTGGGTGCGCGACCTCGACGCCCCCTCGGGCGCGCCGCTGTTGCGCTCGCTCACGCACCTGCTCGACAGCTTCGTC
The DNA here is from genome assembly GCF_000247995.1 of Mobilicoccus pelagius NBRC 104925. GTDB lineage: Bacteria > Actinomycetota > Actinomycetes > Actinomycetales > Dermatophilaceae > Mobilicoccus > Mobilicoccus pelagius. The sequence continues at coordinate 2,709 of NZ_BAFE01000073.1, read as the reverse complement.
GAGATCGGCCTGGGGTACCTCTCGCTCGACCGGCCCGCCGGGTCGCTCTCGGGCGGCGAGGCGCAGCGGGTCAAGATGATCCGTCACCTCGGCTCGGCGCTCACCGACGTCACGTACGTCTTCGACGAGCCCACCGTCGGGCTGCACCCCCACGACATCGACCGGATGAACGACCTGCTGGTGCGGCTGCGCGACAAGGGCAACACCGTGCTCGTCGTCGAGCACAAGCCCGAGACCATCGCGATCGCCGACCACGTCGTCGACCTCGGCCCGGGGGCCGGCACCGGCGGCGGCACGGTCTGCTTCGCGGGCACGGTCGAGGGGCTGCGCGCCTCCGGGACGCTCACCGGGCGGCACCTCGACGACCGCGCCCGCCTCAAGGAGTCGGTGCGTACGCCACAGGGGCACGTCGAGATCCGCGGCGCGTCCGCGCACAACCTGCAGGACGTCGACGTCGACGTGCCGCTCGGGGTGCTCGTCGCCGTGACGGGTGTCGCGGGGTCGGGCAAGAGCTCCCTCGTCCATGGCGCGCTCGGCGGGCGGGACGACGTCGTCGAGATCGACCAGGGCGCCATCAAGGGCTCGCGGCGATCCAACCCGGCGACGTACACAGGGCTGCTGGAGCCGATCCGCAAGGCGTTCGCCAAGGCCAACGGGGTCAAGCCCGCGCTGTTCAGCGCGAACTCGGCGGGCGCGTGCCCGACGTGCAAGGGCGCCGGGGTCGTCTACACCGAGCTCGGGTTCATGGAGACGGTATCGAGCCCGTGCGAGGTGTGCGACGGCCTCGGGTTCCAGCCCGAGGTGCTCGAGTACACGTTCGGCGGGCGCCACATCGCGCAGGTCCTCGCCATGCCGGTGAGCGAGGCGCGGGAGTTCTTCGGCTCGGCCGAGGCGAAGGTGCCCGCCGCGGCCAAGATCCTCGACCGGCTCGAGGACGTCGGCCTCGGCTACGTGACGATCGGGCAGCCCCTCACGACCCTGTCGGGCGGCGAGCGTCAACGCCTCAAGCTCGCGACCCACCTGGGGGAGCCGGGCGGCATCCTCGTCCTCGACGAGCCGACCTCGGGCCTGCACCTCGCCGACGTCGAGAACCTCCTCGCCCTCCTCGACCGCCTCGTCGGCACCGGCCGCTCCGTGGTCGTCATCGAGCACCACCAGGCCGTCATGGCCCACGCCGACTGGATCATCGACCTCGGCCCCGGCGCCGGCCACGACGGCGGCCGCATCGTCTTCGAAGGCACCCCCGCCGACCTCGTCGCCTCCCGCTCCACCCTCACCGGCCGGCACCTCGCCCGATACGTGGGGGAGTGAGGACGGGGGGCCACGGGGCGGCGCGCGGTGCTCGTGGGGCGGTCCCGAGGAGCCCGCGGCCACCGTCACAACGAATCGTCGACCACTTGACGAAACATTGAGTGTACGGAAGGGTGAAGCCATGAGCACCCCAGGACGCTTCACCTCCGCCGCCACCCGCACCCCCACCGCCCCGGTCGGGGTGAGCGCCCGCGAAGGGCGCATCCTCACCGCATGGGCGATGTTCCAGCTCGTCGTGCTGGCGGTGGTGTTCCAGGCGGCGAACCTGCCCGTCTGGGGCGGGATCTTCACGTTCGTCGCGCTCGCGGTCTTCCTGCTCGGCCAGGTGGGGCTGTCGTCGCGCGTCGCGCGGCACCGCCGGGTCCACCCGCGCGGGTTCAACGGCGCGGCACGCGGTGCGGGGATATGGGCGGTGCTGGTCGTCGCCGTAGCGGGGTGGTTCTGGATCGCCCAGGGTCCGCACGCCTCGCCGTGGTGGGCGACGAGCTTCGTGGCCCTGCTTGCGGTCGCGCCGTCGCTGATCCTCGCCCTGCGCCTCACGGGTGCCGCACGCACCGAGGACGGGCGCCGGTGAGCCTCGCGTCGGCGCGCAAGGCACTCGACGACACCGTCCACTCGCCCGTGCGGTTCACCCTCATGAGCGCCCTCGCCTCCGTCGACCAGGCCGACTACCAGACTCTCAAGGAGGCCCTCGACGTCAGCTACGCGCTGCTGAGCAAGCACGCCGCGATCCTCGAACAGGCCGGTTACGTGCGGATCACCAAGCAGTTCGTCGGCCGCACGCCCCGCACCGACCTCGCCCTCACCCGCGCCGGCCGGGCCGCCTACGCCGCGCACCTGGCCGCGCTCGACGAGATCGTCCGCGGCCTCGCGGCGTCACCCTGAACGGAATCGACGCCCATCGGGGGTCAGGGCTCGTAGACCACCTCGTAGTCACGGCCCAGCTCCTGTCCGAGCCGGGCGCTCAGCGCCCGCTGGTCGACGTGCCAGTGTTCGGTGCTCCGGTGTGGATCCGCGGGCGCAAGCGGCGGTGGGTGTGCCGGTACACGGGCTGCCCGGTCGTGACCTTCGTCGAACAGGGCGAGGCGGTGGCGGTGCCGCGGGTGAAGCTGACCAGCAGGGCGTGCCGGTGGGTGATCGAGCAGGTCCCCCGTGAGCACGTGTCCGTCAACGGGGTGCGCCGCCGGCTGGTCGACGGTATGGACCTCGATCGAGCCGATCCTGGCCGCGGTCGCCGCGGAGGAAGTCCGCTTCGAGGGTGTGAACATCAGCAGCAGCTGCACGAGATCTGCCACTTCGCTGCGGAGCCCGGCGAGCAGTGCCTGTTGCAGGCCTGCGTGGTTCCCGGCGTTGAGGCGTGGGACTAGGCAGGCCATGCCCGAGGCCGCCCCCGGGGTT
>NZ_BAFE01000074.1 GCF_000247995.1 Mobilicoccus pelagius NBRC 104925 | reverse complement strand
AGTAAACGCCCGGCCCGTCTTCGGCGCCTCGTGCCACACATGCCTTCCCGCTCGGGTTGCGGCGGGCCATAATTCGCCTTTCACGTGCCCGGCTTGCCGTCTTCGGAGCTGGGCCTTGACACCCCTGCACCGGGTACCCCCGCATCAGTACCGCACCTGCCGCTGGGCAGTCGATGCATCACCTGTCCGAACGGAATCGACCGGCCCCACGCTGATCACTGCTCCCACACCGCCGAAGCACTTCAACCGATCCGTCACTGCAGCATCATCGAGAAGCCGTCCTCGACACCGGCAGGTCCCGGGCCCGCTGGCTGTGATGTCTTCGCGCTGGCGGCGTCGGCGGGGAGAGGATTTCGCAGTGAGCAGCACCGCTCTTTCCGGGATCGAGGCGACCACCGAATCCGGCCCGCGGTGCTGCACGAAACCTTGGGGGCTCCATCGAGCCAGTGGCAATCCGGCCCGTGGTTGCCTCACCATGGAGCGGTGACTGCTGAGCGTTGCCGATCAACCGCCGATCCTGCCGAACCCCTTTCCGATGCCGAGCTGCTCATCGGCCTGGTGGTCTCACCATCCCTGAGTGCGGTGCTCGGCCCCGAGGTCACCACCTCGGTGCGCAAGATTTTGGTGCAGCGGTATCCGGGAGTGCGCTGGCAACTGAAGATGGCCGAAGACCGGCTGGTCGATCCACCCACCGAGACCTTGGACCTGCTGGAGGCGGCCCGAAACCGCGTGCTGGAGGAGAACTGGGATTTGGCCGTGGTGCTCACCGAGATCCCCCTGAAGACCGGCCGACGTCCGGTGCTTACCCAGCTCAGCCCCGTGCACGGGGTAGGACTGGTCTCCGTCCCAGCCCTGGGAGCCGTGCACGTGCGGCAGAAGGTGCAAGAGACCACCGTGCACGTGGTCGGGCAGCTCCTGGGCTACGACGCCGAAGACCTCAACGCCCAGCGGGATCTTGCTCGAAGAGCCCACCAGCTGTCCACCGATCTCGACGAACGCCCGGACGACAACGTCGTGCAGTTCACGGCCCGAGTGCTGAGCGGCAACGTGCGGTTGCTGCTGGGCATGATCCGCGCCAACCAGCCTTGGGCCTTCGTGGCCCGGCTCTCCCGGGCGCTGGTCGTGGCAGCGGCCACCGGCATGCTGACATTGGTGGCCTCGGACCTATGGGTACTGGCCATGGCCTACGGGCCGGTGCGCCTGGTCCTGCTGGCGGTGATGGCGATCGGGGCGGTGAGTGCCACCCTGATCCTGGGAGCCGACTTGTGGGAGCGCCCACGGCGGCGAGCCCAACGTGAGCAGGTGATCCTGTTCAATTTGGCCACCACCGCGACCGTGGCCATCGGGGTTGTGGTGTTCTACCTCGTCTTATTCATCCTGTCCTGGGTCGGCGCGCTGCTGCTCATCGACGAGCAGGTACTGGCCGGTGTCGCCGGTCACCCAGTGAACGCTTTGGACTACGCGAAGATCAGCTGGCTCACCGCCAGCCTGGCCACCGTGGGCGGAGCACTAGGAGCTGGACTGGAGGACGAAGATGTGGTGCGCGCCGCTGCCTACACCCGGTCCAGCACCTGACACAGCCCCAGCACAGAAGAAACTGAAACATCTACGCGTTGATGCCACGTCTATGCAGGTGTCATTGCCGGTCGCGATGACTTGGTGGGCTCAGCGCAGTGCGCTGCCTCGTACTCGGCGGGTGGGGCGTTGCCGAGGCGGGTGTGCGGGCGGGCGCTGTTGTACCTGTCCCGTTCCGGGGTTAGTGGAGGCTCGGTTCTGACGCCTCTACGGTAGCCGGGGCGGGGTTCTGGGCGTAGTAGGTGGTCTCGTACTCGACGGGTGGGACCAGGCCGATCTGTCCGTGCAGGCGTCGGTGGTTGTACCAGTCGATGTACTCGGCCACGGCGATCTCTAGGTCATCGATGGTCTTCCAGGGACCGCGGTTTCGGACGAGCTCGGCCTTGAAGATCGAGTTGAATGCTTCGGCCATCGCGTTGTCGTAGGAGTCGCCCGTCGATCCGACCGAGGCGACCGCGCCGACCTCGGCAAGGCGTTGGGTGTAGCGGATGGCGACGTATTGAACTCCCTTGTCCGAGTGCGCGATCACGCCCGTCGTGGGCTGCCCGGCGCGGTCGCGGGTCCACAACCCCATCTCGAGGGCGTCCAACGCGAGGTCGGTGCGCAAGCTGGTCGACAGCTGCCAGCCCACGACTCTGCGCGAGTACACGTCCAGCACGAATGCCGCGTACACCCAGCCGGCGAAGGTCCGGCAATAGGTGATGTCTGCGACCCACACCCGGTTCGGGGCCGACGCGATGAACTGCCGCTGCAGCAGGTCAAG
>NZ_BAFE01000075.1 GCF_000247995.1 Mobilicoccus pelagius NBRC 104925 | reverse complement strand
CCTGACCTGCTGCAGCGGCAGTTCATCGCGTCGGCCCCGAACCGGGTGTGGGTCGCAGACATCACCTATTGCCGGACCTTCGCCGGCTGGGTGTACGCGGCATTCGTGCTGGACCTGTGCTCGCGGCGGGTCGTGGGCTGGCAGCTGTCGACCAGCTTGCGCACCGACCTGGCGTTGGACGCCCTCGAGATGGGGTTGTGGACCCGGGACCATGCCGGGCAGCCCACGACGGGCGTGATCGCGCACTCGGACAAGGGAGTTCAATACGTCGCCATCCGCTACACCCAACGCCTTGCCGAGGTCGGCGCGGTCGCCTCGGTCGGATCGACGGGCGACTCCTACGACAACGCGATGGCCGAAGCATTCAACTCGATCTTCAAGGCCGAGCTCGTCCGAAACCGCGGTCCCTGGAAGACCATCGACGACCTAGAGATCGCCGTCGCTGAGTACATCGACTGGTACAACCACCGACGCCTGCACGGACAGATCGGCCTGGTCCCACCCGTCGAGTACGAGACCACCTACTACGCCCAGAACCCCGCCCCGGCTACCGTCGAGGCGTCAGAACCGAGCCTCCACTAACCCCGGAACGGGACAGACACCTCGTGCTGCACCTACCCGCCCAATGGCCCTGGCAGACCGCGTGGACCTCGCTCTGGGAGACCGCCACCGGACCACCCGTCCCCGCCGTGTCCTGACCACCCGCCGCCCCGCGGCCCAACCCTCGAAAGACCCTCACGTGGAAAAGCCGGTACAGACCGGCAGATCCACCACGCCCAATTCCACACGAGCAGCAAAATTCACCCCCGAGCCGAAGCACAGAATCCGGACGGTGGATCAGGGCTCAGGTGAACACGGCACCTACACCCTCGTCTGGGAAGAGCCCGAAAACACCAACGGACTCCTACGCGAGTTCTTCCCCAAGGGCACCGACCTGTCCATCCATTCACAAACCGACCTCGACAACGTCGCCTACCTCCTGAACGGCCGACCCCGACAAACCCTCGATTTCGACACACCCGCCGAAGTCCTGGATAGAATGCTCACCGAAGCAGGTGAGGCACTGACCGGCTGACCTCGCCATGTGACACCTATCCGTGCATCAGTCCCTGACGACAAGCCACAGGCTCGACGATGTCGGACCGCGGCGAGCCCGACGCCGACCTCATGGCGACGCTGCGCCGCGCCGACGCCGTCGTCACCACCGTGCTCGTGCCGCCGTAGGCCTGTGCCGGCGTGTGGCGACCTCATCTACCGCCTCAAGCCGTGCTTTTGAAGCCAGTTATTCGGTAGCGGACCCGCCGGCGAGAAAGAGCGTGTCGGGCAGTGGATCGGCCGCAAGAGCGGCGGCTACCTCCGGAGGAACGTCACGCACTCGGACCACGACACCATATGCGGTCACCTTTCGACTCGCAATGCAAGCTTTCTTTCAATATCGGACACCAGATTGGAAATGAGCGGCCGGACCTCTTCGACAGGTTGTATTCTATCGCGAGCGCACGCCAGATCACGAACCCGGCACTTCAAGTTGTTCTCCATTGACGAATCCCACACCTTACCAGCAGCCCTAAAACGATTCCCCATTCGAGTCGAGAAATCATGGCGCGGGTTAGCGTCGTATAGATCAATATCCACCCCAAATTCGTCGGCGATCATCCCTGCCAGGTCATCCTCGGAGAAGAGGTCCTCCAGTTCCGTCCCATCAGCATCCGGCCGAACAAGAAAAGTGAGGTCTCGATCAAGGAACCACGGTTCTCTGCGCAGCTTTTCCGCAGCCTGCCTGCCAGCCTTATCGGAATCAAGAACGACATGAATCCTGCACAGAGCGTCCCGCTGTAGACGAGCTTGATAATGGATATTCGAACAGCCCCCTGAATCAGCAAACGACAATCGCCCCGCACTGAGCGCGCGACCAATAGATTGAGAGGCTCGAGAAAGGACAGTAGACAACACTTCAGAATCGAACGACCCCTCCGTCAGTACGACCAAGTCGGAGGACAGCAAGTTGTCCGGGAGTTCGACACCTAGACTGGTGCGAATTGACTCTAGAGATCGCGCTGGCCCGGCAGTGTTGCGACTGACTAGGATATTGGCGGAAATGTCCTCGCGATTAACCAGAACAGGGCTGTGGGTGGTGATAATAACCTGATCTTCTTCCGCGAATTCCTGCAGTTTCAGATGGAGCCGCCGTACCGCCTGCGGATGAAGGCGCGCCTCAGGCTCTTCGATGGCCATGATATAGGTGACGTCTTCACTCCTCTTGGCCAAGGCCCTAATTAGCGCAATTACGGTCAGGCTCTGGATTCCATCACCCTTCATGGAAAGCAGGGTGTTACTGCCGTCATCTATCGAGACATCGAAGTCCCGCCGATGCACTTGTTCCGTGAATCGGGAGACAGAGATTTCAACATTTTGCACCCCCGGAACGAGATCTTGCATCTCGTCGTTGAGTCTGCCCTGGAGGGGCGCCAGCGCCTGCTCGGAGAGCCCCTTCAGGCGATTAAGCAAATCCCGATATTCCTGCGAAGCTGACACTTCAGCTAGGGCCCCCACCGCCTCCCTTCGGATTAACCTCAACGTCTCTTCCGAAGTCCTATCACCGGAGACGTACTCCACGCGGACTCGACGCTGGATCAAGTCGCATATCTTCGCCACATTTGCATTTATGGCCGCGTTCGCTGGGCCCCTTTTGACAACCTTGATCTCAGCCGCGCCTCCACGCTTCAAGAGAACCCGGATCTTAAGGGTCTCGTTGAGCGAATGGCCTGTCGACTCCTTAAGGTCCTCTTTGTCCCTCTCATTCAACTCGAACTCAAACTCAAATGTACTCGATGAATTGGGCTCCTTATCCTGCAGGGCGAGCGGATAATCTCTCTCCCAGCGGTATCGCTCAAAATCGTCACTTCTATACATGAACGAGCCCAGTGGCGCCCGCCGCGCTGCCTTAGTCTGAGTCCCCGCCTGCTGAATTGACTCAAGACCCACGACCAATGCTCTCAGAATGTTGGACTTTCCCTCGTTGTTGGGCCCCACCAAGACGGACATACCCTGAAGATCCAGGGTTTTGCTTGTGGTAATAGAACGATACTTCGACACCTTGAAATTAGTGATCTTCATCATACTTCCTTTCGCATCGGCGGGCTGCACCTAGAATGGTTGCGGCGAATTGAAAAACCGTGACTCGTTTTCGGGCCCCAAACGGCAGAGAGTGGACGAAGAAAGTCCGCTGCCTGAGTGGGTGGCGATGCGGCCGGGCTCGGCACCTGGTTCGGCTTCATGCCGAGGTCGCGCGTGGGGCGGTCGCGGAGCCAGTGCAGGGTCGCGACCCGCTCGGCGAAGACGACGACCCGCTCCGGCGACGACTTGCCGATGCCGATGCGGCGGAACTCCTCGAGCAGCGCCGCGTACTTGCCGGTGGTGGACGCCGCGGCCAGGTCGGCGAGCCGCTCGAGCGACGCGCGATCGTCGACGGACATGCCGCTCGCCCGGGCGAGACGGTTGCGCGCCGATTCCGCGAGCGCCGCCGGGGACGAGAGGAACGCCTTGGAGAGTCCAGCCGAAGAGGGCGTCCGCGGAACGGCCGCTCCCCGGAGTGGCGGGGCGTGTGGTGGGTCGGGCGGCGTAGAGCCAGTGGTCGGCGAGCTCCTGTGCGATGGCGTCCTCCTCGGGCGAGGCGGACACGAGTCGGTTGTGCGGCGGCTGCCGTTCGGCCCAGTCGCCGCCGACGGCCGTGGCGACGTCGGGCGAGTGGCGGTGCCGGCGGATGACGAGGCGGTCAAGCTCGCCGGCGTCGATGTCGCCCTCGGGCGTGACGGCGGTGGGTTCGAGGAGGCGGACGAGCTCGGCGAACGACTCCCGCTTGCCGTTGTGCGGGGTGGCGCTGGCAAGGATGAGCGCGTCGGTCTGGGGCGCGAGCACGTTCGCGAGGCGGTTGTTCTGCGTCGCGGAGTTGGTGATGTTGTGCGACTCGTCGATGACGACGGCGTCCCACCGGTGCTTGCGCAGGTGCGCGAGGTAGCGGTCGTTCTTGAGCGTGTCGATCGAGATGATCGCCCGCTTGTACAGCCCGAACGGGTTACGGGTGGCGGGCAGCCGGCGGCGGACGCGCTGGATGCCGACGGAGTCGAGCCGCACGAACGGCAACGCGAACCGGCACCACAGCTCGTGCTGCATCTGCTCGAGAACGTGGCGGGGCGTGACGACGAGTATCCGCTCACCCCGGCCACGCCGGACGAGTTCGGAGAGGCTCATGCCGATCTCGAGGGTCTTGCCCAGGCCGACCGCGTCGGCGAGCAGGATGCGAGGGCGCAGCGTCTCGGGGTCGAGGGCCTTGCGGACGGCGGCGCGCTGGTAGTCGAGTGCGTCGGCGAGCATCGAACCCGTCACCGCGAGGCGGTCGTCGTCGATCGGCAGCGATGTCTTGCGCAGCGTGGCCTCCAGCCACAGCCGCGCCCGCCGGTGGTTCGCAGATGCGTCGGCCACGACGCGGGTGCCCCGCGGATCGAACGGGCGGATGTCGTCGAGCTCGGAGTAGAACTGCGCCGTCGACCCCGCGACCAGCTCCCCCAACCCCTGCGCAGTAACGAGCACGCCGTCACGCGTCTGCGCCACCTGCGTGACCACCCACTCCTCGTCACGCACGACGACGAGCGAGCCCGGCGCGATGCCCTCGAGCTCCCCCACTCCCCCATCTACCAACCCCACTCGGCCATCGTGCCATGGGAATTCGCCAGCAGGTGGGGAACGGGGCGCCCTGGCTGTGGCCTGGATTGCCCGTCATCGGAGGGCGTGGCCGATCCGGACGCCCTCTCCGCCCCTGGCGTGTGGAGTTACCGGACGCGCCCGCGCCCCACAGACACGTCACTCGTCTCGGCAAGCAGCTCATCCAGTTGGTCGACTGTCGCCCGGCCCTGCAGCAGTCCCATGCCTCGTCATGAACTCGTGGCGTGCCAGGCAGGGTCACGAGCCCAGTGGGAACGGCGCCGACTCCGCGAGCCTCGACGAGAACGTCGCCCCACCGTGGCATCGCCCGCTGCCTGCGACGACGAGACCATGTCCTCGACCGACACCACCAGCGCACCCAAGGACGGCACTGGTCCGTCTTGGAGGAGCGGGCCGGCAGGTCAGGCGCCGGATTCTGCTGCTCGTTCCTGGAGTTCAACCTTGCGGATCTTGCCGGTGGCGGTCATGGGGAAGGACTCGAGGATCACGACCCGGGGAACCTTGTAAGGGGCCAGCTGTTCGGCGGCCTGGGCTTGGAGGCGGTCGGCGGCGATGGTGGCGCCCGGATTGGCGGTGACGAACGCGACGGGGATCTCACCCTTGGCGGGGTCCGGGGAGGGGACCACGGCGCAGGAGGCGACGCCGTCCATGCGCGCAAGGACCATCTCGATCTCTGCGGGGTAGACGCTCATCCCCTTGACCTTGATGAGTTCCTTACGGCGTCCGAGGTAGTGGAGGCACCCGTTCTCGTCGAGTCGCCCGCTGTCACCCGTGCGCAGCCACCCGTCACGGAGTTGCTCGGCGGTGGCTTGCGGGTTGCGCCAGTATCCGCTCATCACCGAGGGGCTCTTGACATGGATCTCCCCGTCTTGCCCGAGGGGGACGAGCTCGCCGGTGGCCCAGTCGCGGATGACGATGTCGGTGCCGGGAACGGGGACTCCGCAGAACACGGGTTCTTCGTTGAGGTCGCGGTCGTGCTCGGCCATGCCGTAGGCGGTGGCATCCATGGTGTTGGTTTCGGTCATGCCGTAGGCCGCTTCGCGCAGCGTCGACCCGGCGGCCTCGCGCCAGAGGTGTCGGATCTGGGGGTCGAGTTTGCGGATGAACGACACCGCGGCGGGGTCGCGCAGGCTGGACAGGTCGCGAGCGGTCATGTCTTCACGCTGGATCAGTTCGAGGTAGTTCTCCACGGTGCCGACCATCATGGTCACCCTCTCTGCCTCTATGAGGTCGAGGGCGGCGCCTGCGTCCCACCGGCTCATGAGGACGCTGGTGCCGCCGGCCATGATCGGCATGAGGAAGCCGAGGTCCTCTCCGGCGATCCAGAAGATGGGCAGATAGCACAGGGCCACGAAGTCGTCGGTCTCGATCTCCCCGCTTGCGCCGAGTGCGGTCGCGCCGGTGTAGATCATGTCGCGTTGGGTGTGTTCGCAGCCCTTGGGCAGGCCGGTGGTGCCGCCGGTGTAGTTGAGAGCGGCGAGGGAGTCCAGGTCGCCCATGTCCGGCAGGTCGCCAGGATCGGTGGCGGTGAGATCCTCCCAGGCGAGGGCACCTTCGATGGGGTCACCGACGACGGCGACGGTGTGCAGGTCGGGGACATCGCTGCGGACGGCATCCACGATGGGGGTGAGCACGTCGAGGGTGATGAGGAACTTGGCGCCGCTGTCGGTGAGTTCGTGGGCGAGCTCTTGGGGGCGGAACATCGGGTTGACGGGCACGAACACCGCACCCAAGCGCAGAGCAGCCAATGCGGCCACGATGAACTCGGGGCGGTTGGGCAGGTGGATCCCGACGCGATCGCCGCGCTGCACGCCTGCCTGCTGCATTCCTGCGGCGACGGCCCTGGCCTGTTGGTGCAGGTGGGCGTAAGTGAGGCGGGTGGCCCCGCATACGATCGCGGCCCGGTCGGGTCGGCGGGCCGCCCACTGGGCGACGTAGCCGGGCAGGGTGAGTTCCCCCAGTGGGTAGATCACACCGCTGGGAGTGTCGGCGGGGCGGGCGGCGCCTTGGCGGGCGCGGACGTCTTCAAGGTAGGTCTGCAGGTCCATGGCGGGGTCCTTCACCAGGTGTCGATCGGGCGGTGGCCGGTCTCGGGAGGAATGGGGGTTTGGATTGCGCTGTGGATCCACGCTCGAGTGTGGATCGGGTCGATGACGGCGTCGATTTCGAACACTTCCGCGGCATTGACGCCGCGCCCCTGGTCGTACATGCGCGCGACCAGGGTGTCGAACAGTTCAGCCTTGGCCTTCTCGTCGGGGGCTTCCTCGAGTTCGCGCCGGAACCCCAGGCGCACGGCTCCTTCCAGGCCCATCCCGCCGATCTCTGCGGTGGGCCATGCCAGGGTTGCTGTGGGGCGACGGAAGCTGCCACCGGCCATGGCTTGAGCGCCGAGGCCGTAGCCCTTGCGCAGGATCAGGCACACCAACGGCATCCGCAGGCGGGCGCCGGTGACGAACACCCGAGCGAAGTGCCGCACGGTGGCGGTGCGTTCGACGTCGGGGCCGACCATGAAGCCGGGGGTGTCGCACAGTGATACGACCGGTAGCCGGTGCGCGTCGCACAGCTGCAGGAATCGGGCGAGTTTGTCGGCGGCGTCGGCATCGATCGCTCCACCCAGGTGACGGGGGTCGTTGGCGACGACCCCGACGCTGGTCCCCTGGATGCGCGCGAGGTAGGTCCGCACAGAGGTTCCGAACTGCTCACGCAACTCCAGGGTGGAGCCTTCGTCACACAGGGCGGTGACGACGTCGGCGACGTCGTAGGCACGCTTGCGGTTCTCGGGGATGAGGTGACGCAGCCGCCTCTGATCGGGGGCTTCACCGGGGCGTTCCCGATCGGTCAGGAGGTCGATGTAGCGGCGGGCGACCTGCACGGCCTGCGCTTCGTCATGGACGAGGACATCGACGACCCCTTGGCGGGCGTGCATGGGCGCGGGCCCGACTTCTTCGGGCCGGAAGGTACCCAGACCACCGCCTTCGATCATGGCCGGTCCTCCCATCCCGATCGTGGCGTCCTGCGTGGCGACGACGACGTCGCAGCAGCCCAGCAGGGCCGCGTTTCCGGCGAAACAGCGACCGGCGGCAATCCCGACCGTAGGCACGTGCCCCGACAGCGAGCCCATCGTGGAGAACGTCTCCACGTCCAGTCCGGAGACCACGGTGGTGTCGGTGTCGCCGGGGCGACCACCGCCGCCTTCGGCGAACAACACGACCGGCAATCCACGATCGCGGGCGAGCTCGAGCATGCGGTCGGTCTTCTTGTGGCTGAGGTATCCCTGGGTGCCGGCCAGGACGGTGTAGTCGTAGGCGAGGACGGCGATCGGGGCGCCGCTCAGAGTGGCGGTGGCTGTGATGATTCCGTCGGCGGGAGTGGACTGGCGTAGTTCTTCTGGACTGCGGCGACGGCGTTGCGCGGCGACCGCCAGCGCCCCGTACTCCCGCAACGAGTCGGGATCGATGAGGTCGGCGATGTTCTCTCGGGCGGTGCGGTGCCCGCTCTTGCGGCGTTTGGCGACGGCCTCGGGGCGGCCCTCGTCAAGGGTCGCAGCGTGGCGGTCGAGCACCAGCTGCAAGTCGTTCCGGACGGCGTCGAGATCCACCTGCTCCTCGACGCAGTGGCCGGTGTCATCGACATCGTGCGGAGCCAGTTCCAGGACCGGCGTCCCTGCCGTCACCGGCTCTCCCGGCGCCAAGTGGACAGTCGTGATGGTGCCGGAGACCGGGGCCCTCAGGACGTGTTCCATCTTCATGGCCTCCACGACGGCTACGGGCGCTCCAGCCGTCACGATGTCACCGGGGGCAACCTCGTAACCGGTGAGCACCCCGGGCATGGGGGAGGTGAGGACCCCCTCGCCGGTACGGTCGCCACGGGCCGGGCCATCCGTCGAGACGTCAGGGACGACGGCTCGGTCGGCGAGGGAGGCGGCGAGCTCATCCACCGTCGTCGTGCGCGCACGCCCTGGGCCCGCCTCGGGCTCTCCCAACAGTGCCTGCAACCAAGCCAGGTTCGTGGTGACACCTTCCAGGCGTGTGTCGGCCATCGCCGTGCGGAGCCCTTCGAGGGCCCCCTGGTCGTCGCGGGCGTGGACGATGATCTTTGCCAGGAGTGGGTCGAACTGCCCGTTGATCTCCACGCCGGCGCGCACGTGGGTGTCGAGGCGCACCCCCGGCCCGGTGGGCCATTCCACCGCGCCCACGGTCCCCGCGGTGGGGTAGGCCTCGCCGGTGGATAGGACGGTCTCGGCGTTGACTCGTGCCTCGATGGCGACTCCCCGTTCGGGAACAGGCAGCAGTCCCGCCTGGGCCAGCGAAGCCCCGCAGGCCAACTCCAACTGTCCACGCACCAGGTCCAGCCCGGTCACCTCCTCCGTGACCGTGTGTTCGACCTGCAGACGCGGGTTGACCTCCATCACGACGAACCGGTCATCGGTGGCCAAGACCTCCACGGTGGCCAGGCCGACGTAACCGACCGCCCCGACCAGTGTCTCGGCGGCGGACACGATCCGGTCCCGCATGTCGGCCGACAGCAGAGCCGGCGCCATCTCGACGACCTTCTGACGTCGACGCTGCAACGAGCAGTCGCGGGTACCCAGGGCCACCACCTGATGCCCGTCACCGGCGATCTGCACCTCGATGTGGCGGGCGCCGGTGATGACCTCTTCGATGACGATCCTGCCGTCGCCGAAGACCTTCCGCCCCTCGGAAGAGGCTTCCTGAATCGCCGATGTCAGCGTTGCCGCATCCGAGGCGAAGCGAATTCCCCGCCCACCGCCGCCGGCAACCGCCTTGACGATGACACGCCCTCCGGCGGGCAGGGAGGCCAACAGTTCCAATCCCGCCTCGGCGTCATCCGCGGCGCGAGCCACCGGCAGCTGCAGAGATCGAGCCAGCGACCTGCAGGATGCCTTGTCGCCGAGGCGGGCGAGGGCTCCAGGTGAGGGCCCCACGAATCCGATCCCCGCCTTGCTGCAGGCGCCGGCCAGCTCAGGGGACTCGCTGAGGAACCCGTATCCGGGGTGCAGCAGGTCCGCGCCGGAGGCTACCGCTGCGTCAATGACCGCTTCGACGTCGACATAGGCCTGCGGCCCACGGCCTGGCAGGTCGACGACGGCGTCGGCCAGCCGCGCATGCGGCGCGTGAGGCTCGTCGGCCGTACGAAACGCGAGACCCCGCCGGCCCGAGGCACGTACGGCGCGCAGGATCCGCACGGCGATCTCACCGCGGTTGGCTACCAGGACATTCGACACCTTCGTCTCCTTCGACATCGGGTCGTGACTGTCGCCACTATGCGTTGACACCAGTGTCAACGTCAAGAGAATGGACGTATGGCGGAATGGGCGACACGCGCGCGACGGGACCGACACGACACCGACCGGCACGCTGAGTTACTGCGCGCCGCGCGCGGGGTGTTCGAACGGGACGGCATCGAAGGTGCCAGCGTCGCCGCGGTCACCCAGGAGGCCCAGGTCTCCCGAGCGACGTTTTACGTCTATTTCGCCTCTCTGGACGATGCGTTGGGTGCGGTCGCACGCGAGGTCAGGGACGACCTCCTCGCCAGCCAACGCATGCCGGTCCAAGTGGAGAACCCGATCGATGTCGCTGCCCGCTCGATGGAGGCTTTCCTGGACGCCCGCATCCGCAACCTGCGCATGCTCGACGTGATCGAGTCACGCGCCCACCACGACGCGGAGATGGGCACGCTGTGGGAGGAGCTCTCCGAACATCCCCTACGTCGGACCGCCCGATACGTACGCGGCCTCGCCGAGTCGGGGATCGGGCATCCCGCCGCCGACCCTGCAGCCGTAGCCCGAGCCGCTCACGGCATGGTCATCGCCTACGCGTCGTGGATCGCCGCCGACCCGACCCGTCGCACCCAAGGTGTGCACGACCTCAACGCCCTCTTTCGTCGTCTCCTGGGCATACAGGCCCCATCCTCGGCGGAACGGACTGCAGACGACGCCCGGAATCCCGTCCGCGGCAAGGTCACGGACCAGCGGGAACATCATTTTCCCGGCAGGTTCGCTTGCGACAGATAGGCCGCTGCGCGGCGAAGCACTTCGTTCTCTTGTTCCAGCAGTCGAATCC
The DNA here is from genome assembly GCF_000247995.1 of Mobilicoccus pelagius NBRC 104925. Taxonomy (GTDB): domain Bacteria; phylum Actinomycetota; class Actinomycetes; order Actinomycetales; family Dermatophilaceae; genus Mobilicoccus; species Mobilicoccus pelagius. The sequence continues at coordinate 57,312 of NZ_BAFE01000075.1, read as the reverse complement.
GGCGCCGAGCATCCCGAAGTTCGGCCGATTCGGTCGCGGTGACGCCGGGACGGTTGCCGTCCTCGATATCGGCTTGACGCATCCAGTTCGACAACGTCACCTCGTGGATCCCGAAATCCTTCGCGATCCGATCCAACGTCACCCCAGGTTCACGACTGCGGGCGACGCGCACGACATCCTCGCGGAACTCCCGTGGGTAGGGCTTGACCATGACATCCATCCTCCCAGCCGGCCCCGCAGGCCAGCCCGGTCAGATGCCACCTGATGCTGCAGCAGTCCCGACCGTGGGGTGAGGATATGTCGGAGGCGTTCGCCGAGCTCGCCGAGCACATCGCCGGCGAGCCCGGCCTGCGGTGGAAGGTGTGGACGGAACACCGCACCGAGGGAATCGCGGGTGGGGTCTACCTCTTCGACAGCGAGGAGCAGGCCAGCTCCTACCTCGACAAGCACACCGCACGTCTCTCAGGCTTCGGCATCACGGGCATCCGAGGTCTCGTCCTCGACGTCAACGAGCCACTGACCCGGACCACTCGTGGGGCCGCTCGGAGAGTCGACGCCGCCCGAGGTATGACCATCACCGGGCAACAGAAGCTCCTCCCGCCCGATCGCCCGCAAGTCTCGGCCACATCAACCTTCTTCCAGACCTGCGCACGCATACCCACGTGGTCATTGCCGCCTCGTGGGCGATGACACCCTCAGCCGGAGAGTCAGCGGGGCAGGTGCCTCAGTGCGTAGTCGGCCTCGGCCTTCGTGAACTTCTCGCCGTAGGGAGACTTCAACTGCTGGCGCACCTCTTCGCGGCTCAGACCCATCTCCAGGTAGACGCGCCCTGCCCGCACGGCCTGCGCGTTCCAGTTGGCCTTGACGTTGTTCACGGCGTACGTTCCGGCAGCCTTGCTGAACTGGCTGCCGTATCGCGATGTGAGCTGGTTATGGAGGCCCCGCTTGGAGAACGGGCCCATCGCCAGGTACTGACGCGCGGCCTTGAGTGCGTTCGCCTTCTCGCGGGACACCGAGCGAGCCGCAGTCTTGCCTGCGGAGGTCCGAGGCGCAGCGGTGGTGACGGCCGTGACCGTAGTGGCCCTCGTGGTCCGGACCGTGGTGGTCTGGGCCGCAGCCGGAACGGCCATCGCGAAGGAGCCGGACGCGGCGAGCGCGAGGGCGAGACTGGTCAGACGACGCGGTCCGTGGGATTCCATGGGTGCCTCCTGGCACGGCGCACGCCTCTGGCAGCACGACGCCGACGAAAGTGGGTCTCCGAGATGCGGGTCGTCCCGTTGAACAGTGGCCCGGTCGGCATCGAGGCACTCGTCCTGAGCGCTCGTACCAGTCCTACGGCGGCACACGGGTGTTCGACCCGTGGCGCAGGCTACGGCACCTTGGACCCCGGCGGACTGCACATTCGCGAGCAGACGTGGAGCTCACCTTGTCGAGGGGCCGGCTCCTGCGCTCCTCGACGGGGTGTGCCGCTCAGCGGCGGGCGGAGACACCGTGGAGCACATGGTTGTTGACCCCCGCCGGCTCCCCGCGAGACCCTGCCGGCGTGAGCGATGACGCCGGGTTGAGTGAGGGTCTCCACGATTCGGTGGTGACGAGGGCCTTGCTCGAGCGCCTCGCGCAGCAGGCGGAGCTCACGCCGACGATCGAGCCGGTCGATCAGGCGGACCAGGCGGACGTGCTCGCCCGACACGTGGGGCGGGCGATCCTGCGGTCGCTCCGCTCCCCCGGTGACTCCGACGAGGCCGCGCGACTCGCCACGGTGCGGGAGGTGCTCGACCTCCTGCAGGCGACCGACGAGATCCCGGAGGACGGCGTACGCCGGCTCCTCGCTCTCACCCGACCGGTGGTGCCGGGACGTCCCGCGGGCTACCCGGCCGGCGTCCGGCCGAGCACTCCCCTGGCCGACGTCGCCCTCCTCACGAACGCTCACGGCGATCCGAGCCTGGGCAGCGAGATCAAGGCCGAGCTCGACACGTGCGACGGCGTCGACCTCATCTGCGCGTTCGTCAAGTGGCACGGCATGCGCACCCTGGAACAGCAGTTCGAACGGCTCCGCGAGCGCGGGGTCCCGTTCCGGGTCATCACGACGACGTACCTCGGCAGCACCGACCAGAAGGCCCTCGACCGCCTGGCCCGCGACTACGGCGCGCAGGTCCGGGTGCAGTACGACCCGCGCCGCACCCGCCTGCACGCCAAGGGGTGGCTGTTCCGCCGGAACAGCGGGTTCGACACGGCGTACGTCGGCTCGTCCAACCTCACCGTCTCCGCGCTCGTCGACGGCGCCGAGTGGAACGTGCGGCTCTCGACAGCGACGCCCACGCTGCTCGAGAAATTCGCCGCCACGTTCGAGACGTACTGGCACTCCGACGAATACGCGCCGTACGACCCCGACGACGAGGCCGACCGCGAGCGCCTGGCCCTCGCCCTACGCGCCGCCGGCGGACAGACCCCCGCCTCGCTGCTCGTCTCGGGACTGGACGTGCGGCCGTACCCGCACCAGCAGGGCATCCTCGACGCGCTCGACGCCGAACGCACCCTGCACGACCGACATCGCAACCTCGTCGTCGCGGCGACGGGCACCGGCAAGACGGTCGTCGCGGCCCTCGACTACCGCCGCCTCGCCGGCACCGCACCCGCGGCGGACCGCCCCTCGCTGCTGTTCGTGGCCCACCGCAAGGAGATCCTCGACCAGTCGCTGCGCACCTACCGCGAGGTCCTCGCCGACGGCATGTTCGGCGAGCTCTGGGTCGGCGGGCACGTCCCCACGCAGTGGAAGCACGTCTTCGCCGGCGTGCAGACCCTGGCCTCACGAATCGCCGGCCTGGAACCCGACGCGTTCGACATCGTCGTCGTCGACGAGTTCCACCACGCCGAGGCCCCGACGTACCGCCGCCTGCTCGAGCACCTCGCGCCCCGGGAACTCCTCGGCCTCACCGCGACGCCGGAACGCACCGACGGCACCGACATCCGTGCCTGGTTCGACGGGCGCACCGCCGCCGAGATCCGTGTGTGGGACGCGATCGGCCAGAACCTCCTGTCGCCCTTCCACTACTTCGGCATCGCCGACGGCACCGACCTCACGAGCGTCGACTGGAGCGCGGGCCGCTACTCCGACGCCGCCCTCGATGTGCTGTACACCGGCAACGACGCACGCGCCCGCCTCGTGCTGCGGCAGGTGGAGGACAAGGTCACCGACCCGCACACCATGCGTGCATTGGGGTTCTGCGCCGGCGTCGCGCACGCGGAGTACATGGCGCAGGTCTTCCGTGCCCGGGGACTCGCCGCGGTCGCCGTCACCGGACAGACACCGCGCCTCGACCGTGAAACCGCCATCGCCGCTCTGCGCGCGGGGCGAATCCAGGCGATCTTCACCGCCGACCTCTTCAACGAGGGCGTCGACATCCCCGAGGTCGACACCGTCCTGTTCCTGCGCCCCACCGAGAGCGCCACCCTGTTCCTCCAGCAGCTCGGCCGCGGCCTGCGCCTGGCGGAGGGCAAGGCGGTGCTCACCGCCCTCGACTTCGTCGGCCACCACCGCGCCGAGTTCCGCGCCGACCTCCGGTTCCGCGCCCTCACCGGCGCACCCCGCGGGCGATTGGCCCGCGACGTCGAGAAGGGCTTCCCGTTCCTGCCCTCCGGCTGCCAGATCGTCCTCGACCGGGTCGCCCAGGACGAGGTGCTGCGCAGTATCCGCACTCACGTCGCGATGAGATGGCCCCACCTTCGCGACGAACTCCGCGCCCGCCCCACCGACGATCTGCGCGCCTTCCTCACCGATGCGGGCATCGACCTCCCCCAGGTGCTGCGCGGCACGAAATCCTGGACGTCGTTGCGCCGAGAGGCGGGTCTGCTGCCCGGCGACGCGACCCCGGTGGAGACACGCCTCACCCGCCGGGTGCGCACGATGGCCCACATCGACGACCCCGTCCGCGCGAAGGCCTACGGCAGGGTCCTCGCACAGGCGCCCCGTTACGACGAGCTCACCGACGTCGAGCAGCACCTCGCCCGCATGCTCTTCTTCTCGCTGTGGCCCGACGGTGGCGGATTCACCTCCTACGACGAGGGCCTCGAAGCGCTCCGGGCGGAATTCGCACTCCGGGACGAACTACGCCAGGTCGTCGACCTCACGTTCGACACGAGCCGCAGATCCCTCGTCCCGTTGGAGGGGCCACTCGCGACGACCGGCCTCCAGATCCACGCCCGCTACTCCCGCGAGGAGGTTCTCGCCGCCCTCGGCTACGGGACACTGCAGAAGAAGCCGAGCTACTTCCAGGAGGGCGTGCTCCACACGACGGTCGGGGGTGAGGAGGTCGACGCCTTCTTCGTCACGCTCACGAAATCCGAGGCCGACTACTCCCCCTCGACGCTCTACCGCGACTACCCCATCAGCCCGACCCTCTTCCACTGGGAGTCGCAGTCGACCACCCGCGCCGAGTCGCCCACCGGACAGCGGTATCGCGACGGCACGAGCAACGTTCTGCTCTTCGTCCGCCACGAACGACAGGGCGAGTTCGGGACGGAGCCGTACACGTTCCTCGGCCCCGCGACGTATGTGAGCCACATCGGTGAAAAGCCGATGGCGATCACGTGGCGGCTCGCCCACGCGATGCCGTCCGACCTCTACGCCGCCTCCGCCGTCGCCCTCTGACCCTGCCGGGGAAAGACTGTCGGACCAGCGTGTCACGGTGAGTTCCGGATCCACCGGGGGTCGGTGGCCCACGGTGAGGACGGGCCGCTGGGCAGGTTGGAGAACAAGGTCGCGGTGATCACGGGCGCGGCGAGTCTCCTCCAGCTCGCCTACGGCACCGCCAAGGCCGCCGTCATCCGCATGACGGAGTACATCGCCACCCAGTACGGCCCCAGACACGTCCGCTGCAACGCCGTCGCGCCCGGCGCGCTCATGACGCCCGCCCTGCGCGACAACCTCGACATCCACATGATCGAGCAGATCCGCAGCCACAACGTCCTGCCCTTCATCGGCGACCCCGAGGACATCCCACGCGATGCTCTTCCTCGCCTCCGACGAATCCCGGTACGTCACCGGCCAGGTCCTCACCGTCGACGGCGGCACGAGCAGCCACAGCTCCATCGCCGAGGACCGCCGCGCGATGCTCCCCTGGCCGCCAGGACCCGAGGGCGCCTCACTCCCCCGGCAGCATGCGGATCGCCCGCGCCGTGCGGGCCCGCGCCGCGAGATCCTCGTCGCTCGGGTACGTGACCTCCTCGAGGCACAACCCGTGCGCCGGCATCACCGTGACGCCCGGGTCCCGCTCGGCGCGCTCCTGCACCTGCGCCGGCCACTCCACGGGCCGACGCCCCTCACCCACGGGCACGACCGCCCCGACGAGAGCCCGCACCATCGAGTGGCAGAACGCGTCGGCGACGACCGTCCCCACGACGAGATGCCCTTCACGCCGCCACGAGTACTCGAGCAGCGTCCGCACCGTCGTCGCACCCTCCCGCCGCTTGCAGAACGCCGCGAACTCCCGCAGCCCGCACAGCGACCGCGCGGCCACGTCCATCGCGTCGACGTCGAGGGGACGCCGCACCGTCACGGTGTCGCGCCGCCGCAACGGATCGAGGAGCTCGGGCGCGTCGCAGATGCGGTAGGAGTATTGGCGCGTGAGCGCGGAGAACCGCGCGTCGAAGTCCTCCGCCACCACCCGCGCACGCCGCACGACGACGTCGCTCGGCAGAACGCCTGCGAGGCGCCGCACCGCGGCGGCCTCCGGGGCAAGGTCCGACCGTCCGGGCAGCGCGTTCCACGCCTCCTCCTCGACGTCGACGTGGGCGACCGCCCCCCGCGCATGGACACCCGCGTCCGTGCGTCCCGCGACCGTGAGCGACGGGGCCGGGTCGGCCCGGAGGATGCGCCCGAGCGCGGCAGTCAGCTCCCCCTCGACCGTGCGCAGACCCGGCTGGGCCGCCCAGCCGGAGAAGTCCGTGCCGTCGTAGGCGAAGTCGAGACGGACGCGCACGTCAGACGATCGGGTGCGGCGGCAGCGCGGCACCGCGACGGATCCAGAACGGCGTCGGACGCCTCCCCGACGGCGTCGCCCCCTCGGATGCGACGTCCGCGGAGGATCCCAGCGTCCTCCAGACGTACTCCGACACCTTGCGCGCCCGCTCGACGCCCGACTCCATCGAGCCGTTGTCGTAGCTGAGGATCGCGAGCGTGTAGTCACGCCCGTCGCCCTTGACGCTGCCGATGCTGTTGATGCGCCACCCGCGCGGCTCGAGCGGCAGCCACCCGTTCTTCACGGCGACGCGCGTCCCCTTGGGCACGCTGCCCACGCCCCACCGCTGCTCCGGCGTGACCCGCCCCATGAGCTGGAGGATGTACGCGCGGTCGCGCTTCTCGAGGTGCGGCGTCCCGTCGACGAGCTTGTCCATGAGCAGACGCTGATCGGCCGCGCTGGTCGTCGTCGTCCCCCACGCGCCCTTGACCTTCGTCCGGGTCATGCCGAGATCGTCTGCGGTGCGCTGCACGGCCGCACGCCCACCGGCCTGCGAGAACAGCGACGTCGTCGCGTCGTTGTCGCTGTACCGGATCATCCGCTCGGCGAGGGCCCGCTGCTTCGAGGACAGACCCCGCCCGTCCTCGCGCCGCTCCCGGACGATCGTCGTGAGCACGAGGACCTTGACGATGCTCGCCGTCGTGTTCCGGAACCCGCCGTTGTACGTGTACGTCTCCCCCGTGCCGCGGTCGCGCACCGAGAACGACACGTCGTCCGCGCCCTTGCCGAGCATCCTCGCGACGTCACGGTCGGAGAAGGACGGGCTCTTACGGTCGGAGGCGGCGGGTGTGGCCGACGCCATCTCGGGGCCGGGCGTGACCGCGGACGCCGACGGAACGGCCACCGCGGGGGCGCACGCCATCGCGGCGGCGACGACGCCACCGACGACACCCGCCCTACGGCCGGCCCACCACGCACCCATCACACTCTCCCGTCACCCGTCCAGTTGCTCTCAGCTTAATCCTCTCCCCCACGCCCATCGGACGTCGTCGAACCCATCCGCGCCCGCCCGCCGATCGGCCCGCTCACACAGGCACGTCCACCACCCGACGGGAGGCACGAACCCCTCGCCGCCCCCACCGCCGCACACTCCCGACCCACCCCCAGGAGCCCCGGACACGGCCCCGCACACGCGACAGCGGCGCGCCCCCGGGAAACCGGAGATGCGCCGCTGTCGGCGACGGGGTACGTCAGGCCTTGTCGGCGTCCGACACGGCGGCCTCGGCCGCCTCGTCCGAGACGCCCTCGCCCTCGGCGGGGAGCTCGGCACCGGCCGGGCCGGCTGCCACGGGGGCCTCGGCGATCTCCGGCTCGACGGCCTCGGACTTCTCGTCCGCCGACTTCGCCGCGGCCTCGTCGGCGGCGGAGCGCTTGGTGGCGGCCTCCGCCTCCTTCACCGTGGCCTGCTTCGGCGAGTAGGGCTCACGCACGAGCTCGATGACCGCCATGGGGGCGTTGTCGCCCTTGCGGTTGCCGACCTTCGTGATGCGGGTGTAACCACCCGGACGCTCGGCCATCGCCGGGGCGATCTCGGTGAAGAGGACGTGCACGACGCCCTTGTCACGGATCGTCGCCATGACGCGACGACGGCTGTGCAGGTCACCGCGCTTGGCGAACGTGATGAGACGCTCGGCGATCGGACGCAGACGCTTGGCCTTCGTCTCGGTCGTCTGGATACGGCCGTGCTCGAACAGTGCCGTCGCCAGGTTCGCGAGCATGAGGCGCTCGTGAGACGGGCCGCCTCCGAGACGGGGTCCCTTGGTGGGGGTAGGCATGAGTTTCTCCTGTGATGGTCGCTGACCGATCCGCGTGTACGCGGCCAGTCACTGATCGGTCAGTACTGCTCGTCCTCGACGAACGCGTTGTCCTCGTCCTCGTCGTACCGGTCCGCGATGGCGGACGGGTCGAACCCGGGCGGGCTGTCCTTGAGGGCCAGACCCATGCCGACGAGCTTGGCCTTGACCTCGTCGATCGACTTCGCACCGAAGTTGCGGATGTCGAGCAGGTCGGCCTCGCTGCGCCCCACGAGCTCACCCACGGTGTGGATGCCCTCGCGCTTGAGGCAGTTGTAGGACCGCACCGTGAGGTCGAGGTCCTCGATCGGCAGCGCCAGGTCGGCGGCCAGCGCCGCATCCGTCGGCGACGGACCCATGTCGACGCCCTCGGCCTCGACGTTGAGCTCCCGCGCCAGACCGAACAGCTCGACGAGCGTCTTGCCGGCCGAGGCCAGCGCGTCACGCGGCGCCATCGAGTTCTTCGTCTCGACGTCGATGACGAGCTTGTCGAAGTCCGTGCGCTGCTCGACACGCGTCGCCTCGACCTTGTAGGTCACGGCGAGCACGGGCGAATAGATGGAGTCGACCGGGATGCGACCGATCTCGTGGTCGCCGGCCTTGTTCTGCTGCGCCGACACGTAGCCACGGCCACGCTCGACGGTCAGCTCCATCTCGATCTTGCCCTTGTCGTTGAGCGTCGCGATGTGGAGGTCCGGGTTGTGCACCTCGACGCCGGCGGGCGGTGCGATGTCCGCAGCGGTGACCGGGCCGGGACCCTGCTTGCGCAGGTACATGACGACCGGCTCGTCGTGCTCGCTGCTGACGACGAGACCCTTGATGTTGAGGATGATCTCGGTGACGTCCTCCTTGACCCCGGGGATCGTGGAGAACTCGTGGAGCACACCGTCGATGCGGATGCTCGTCACGGACGCGCCAGGGATGCTCGACAGGAGCGTGCGACGCAGGGAGTTACCGAGGGTGTACCCGAAACCCGGCTCGAGCGGTTCGATGACGAACCGCGACCGCGCCGGGGAGATGACCTCTTCGGAGAGGACGGGACGCTGTGCGATGAGCACTGAATTCTTCCTTCCCACGAGCACCCGCTATTTGATGCTCGTGAAATCCGGCCGGCCTGGGCCGACCGCCCGCCGATGCCTCTGTCCGCACCGGCAGGCCGAGATGTCGTGCACCGTGGGCCCGGCCGAAGACGACCGGGCCCACGGGTGACGAATCAGTTCTTCGAGTAGAGCTCGACGATCAGCTGCTCGGTGAGAACCGTGTCGATCTGCTCACGCACCGGGAGCTGGTGGACGAGGATCTGCAGCGTGCCGGGCACGACCTTCATCCACGCCGGGACCGGACGCTCACCGAACGTCTGGCGGGCCAGCTCGAACGGGAAGAGCTCACGGCTCTTGGGGCGGACGTCGATGATGTCGTACTGGCTCACGCGGTAGCTCGGCACGTCGACGCGCTTGCCGTTGACCATGAAGTGGCCGTGCGTGACGAGCTGGCGGGCGGCGCGACGCGTACGGGCCAGGCCCGCGCGGTACACGACGTTGTCCAGACGCGACTCGAGGATCTGCAGCAGGACCTCACCGGTCTTGCCGGGCCGACGGACGGCCTCCTCGTAGTAGTTGCGGAACTGCTTCTCCATGACGCCGTAGGTGAAGCGGGCCTTCTGCTTCTCCTGCAGCTGGTGGAGGTACTCCTTCTCCTGGATACGGCCGCGGCCGTGCTGTCCGGGAGGGAACGGGCGGTTCTCGAAGTTCTTGTCCCCGCCGACGAGGTCGACCTTGAGACGACGGGACTTCTTGGTGATGGGGCCGGTGTAACGAGCCATGTGTGTTCAGTCCTCTCGATCGCTCAGACGCGACGGCGCTTGGGCGGGCGGACGCCGTTGTGCGGCATGGGCGTGACGTCGCTGATCGCGCCGACCTCGAGGCCGGTGGCGGTGAGCGAACGGATCGCGGTCTCACGACCGGAGCCGGGACCCTTGACGAACACGTCGACCTTGCGCATGCCGTGCTCCATGGCGCGGCGGGCGGCGGCCTCGGCAGCCATCTGCGCGGCGAAAGGGGTGGACTTGCGGGAGCCCTTGAAACCGACCTGGCCGGCGGAGGCCCACGAGATCACGGCCCCGGAGGGGTCGGTGATGGACACGATCGTGTTGTTGAACGTGCTCTTGATGTGCGCGTGGCCGTGGGAGACGTTCTTCTTCTCCTTGCGGCGCACCTTCTTGGCGCCACCGGCCGTCCTGCTCTTGGGAGGCATGAATTCTCTTTCCTACGAATCTTCGAATGCGTGGGTGTCCGGAGGCTGCAGCCCCGGCTGTCCGGCGTTCGCGGCGGGAACCGCTCGCGGAGTCTCGGACGTGTCGAAGGCGGTGAGCATCGGGCTGGCCGATGGACTCGCCCGTGACGGTCGACGTCAGTCGAGCGTCACTTGCCCGCCTTCTTCTTGCCGGCGACCGTGCGCTTCGGGCCCTTGCGGGTGCGCGCGTTCGTCTTGGTGCGCTGGCCACGGACCGGGAGGCCGCGACGGTGACGCAGACCCTGGTAGCTGCCGATCTCGACCTTGCGGCGGATGTCGGCGGCGATCTCACGACGAAGGTCACCCTCGGTCTGGACGTTCTCGTCCAGCCAGTCGCGGAGCTTGACCAGGTCCTGCTCGGTGAGGTCACGGACGCGCGTGGCGGTGTCGATGCCGGTGGCCTCGACAGCCTCCTTCGCGCGGGTACGGCCCACGCCGAAGATGTAGGTGAGAGCGATCTCGACGCGCTTCTCGCGCGGGAGGTCGACTCCGGCAATACGTGCCATTGAGGTGGTTCTCCTGTGGTCACTCGGAGGTATGGGGCCTCACCGTTCCGGATGCGCTCGGAGAGCGCCCGGTCCCCGGCCTCCGAGCCGGGGGTGACGTCCGGACCGTGTGGTCCGGGGCCGGGTGAAGCGTGATGCTGTCTCGCGTCGGGATCAGCGGGTGGTGCGTGGTGAGGTGATCAGCCCTGGCGCTGCTTGTGGCGCAGGTTCTCGCAGATCACCATGACCCGACCGTTACGGCGGATCACCTTGCACTTGTCGCAGATCTTCTTGACGCTGGGCTGAACCTTCATGTGCCTGCCGTCTTCAGATCGGTCCTCCGTGCACGGGCCGCGACGAGGCGTGGACCGTCCCCGGAGGGATGTTCGGTACCACCGACGGTTGCCGGTGGCGGGGGGTCTCAGCGGTAGCGGAAGACGATGCGGCCGCGGGTGAGGTCGTACGGGCTGAGCTCCACCAGCACACGGTCCTCGGGGAGGATCCGGATGTAGTGCTGACGCATCTTGCCCGAGATGTGAGCGAGCACCTTGTGTCCGTTGCTCAGCTCAACGCGGAACATCGCGTTGGGCAGGGCTTCGACGATCGTGCCCTCGACCTCGATGACGCCGTCCTTCTTGGCCATGTCCTCCGCAATCCCTGACTGCCCCTGCTCGGGGCGTATGCCGTGTCGACGGTGACCCGTCGACCCCCTCCCGGACGGGCGGGGAATCTCGGCCCGTGTCGCACCCTTACCCGAAGGTGACCCACCGAAGGTGGACGACCCCGGACAAGTCCGGGGCACACGGGTACGACGACATACCTGAGCCGACTCGACAGTCTAATGCACGGGATGCTCGCGGGACGAATCGCCCCGGTGAGCAGCACACGCCCAAACGGGTGCGCAGGTCGCACCCGGGACCTCGGCGGCGTGCGGCCCGCGCGTCAACGGGGCGCGCCGCAGGGAAGACCGCGGCTGGCGAGCTCGGCGCGCCCGCCGTCGGCTGCGGTGAGCACCCAGGGCCCCTCGGGTGTGGCGGCGACGGTGTGCTCCACATGGGCGCCACGCGAACCGTCGGTCGTCACGACGGTCCAGCCGTCGGTGAGGGTGTGCCCCTCGGCCGTGCCGAGGGTGATCATCGGTTCGATGGCGACCGTGGCGCCGGCCCGGATGCGGGGCCCACGCGCCTGGACGGCGACGTTGGGGACGCCCGGCGTCTCGTGCATCTCACGACCGATGCCGTGGCCCTCGTACCCCTCGAGGATGCCGTAGGGGGCACGCCCTGCCTGCGCGGCGGACGTCTCGACGGACTCCTCGACCGCCTCTCCCACGTCGAAGAGCCGCCCGCCGACGACGAACGCACCGATCCCCGCCCACAGCGCGTCGGTGCACGCGGCGACGAGTTCCAGATCTTCGGGACGGGCCGCCTCCGGCCCGCCGGCGACGACCGTGATGGCCGAGTCGCCGTGCCACCCCTCGACGCTCGCACCGCAGTCGACGCTCACGACGTCACCGGCGAGGAGCGTGCGCCCACCCGGGATGCCATGGACGACCTCGTCGTTGACGCTGATGCACAGCGTGTGCCGGTAGTCCGGCACGTCGGGGAACGAGGGTCGGGCCCCCCGCGATCGGATGCAGGCCTCCGCGAGAGCGTCGAGCTCTCCGGTGGTGATGCCGGGCCGCACCGCCGCCTCGACGGCGGCGAGCGTCTCGGCGACGACCATGCCTGCGACACGCATCGCCCGGACGTCGTCAGGACGACGCGGGACGAGCCTCTCCGGCCACGGGGGCGACCACACGATCAGGCGACCAATGCCGCGAAGATCCGCTGGGTGACCTCGTCGATGTCACCCATGCCGTCGACCTCGACGAGCAGGCCGCGCTCCCGGTACGTGTCGGACAGCGGAGCCGTCTCCTCCGCGTAGATGCGCATGCGCTCACGGATGACGTCCTCGGTGTCGTCGGCACGACCTTCGATCTCGGCGCGCTTGAGCAGACGGGCGACGACCTCCTCGACGTCGACGACCAGTTCGACGACCTTCTCGAGGGCGGTGTCGTTCTTCGCCAGCATCTCGTCGAGCGCACGCACTTGGTCCGTCGTCCGCGGGTAGCCGTCGAGGAGGAACCCGTCGACCGCGTCCGCCTCGGCGAGACGGTTCTCGACGATGGAGTTCGTGATGTCGTCGGGGACGAACTGGCCGGCGGCCAGCAACTCCTTGACCTTGAGACCGAGCTCGGTCTCGTTCTTGATGCTGGCACGGAAGATGTCTCCCGTGGAGATCGCCGGGATCGAGTACTGCTCGGCGATACGCGTGGCCTGCGTGCCCTTACCGGCACCGGGCGGACCGAGGATGATGAGTCGCATCAGCGTAGGAACCCTTCGTAGTGGCGCTGCTGCAGCTGCGACTCGATCTGCTTCACCGTCTCGAGGCCGACACCCACCATGATGAGCACCGACGTGCCGCCGAACGGGAAGTCCTGGGACGCCCCGAGGCCGGCGAACGCGATGAGCGGAATCAGCGAGATGAGCGCCAGGTAGGTGGCACCCACGACGATGACGCGATTGAGCACGTAGCTGAGATACTCCACCGTAGGACGACCGGCGCGGATCCCGGGGATGAATCCCCCGTACTTCTTCATGTTGTCCGCCACTTCCTCGGGGTTGAACGAGATCGAGACGTAGAAGAACGTGAAGAAGATGATGAGTGCCGTGTAGACGACCATGTACACCGGGTGGTCGCCGCGGACGAGGTTCTGCGAGATCCACGTGACCCACCCGGGCGGGTCGGGGTTGCCCTGCTGGAACTGCACCGCGAGGCCCGGCAGCGCGAGCATCGAGCTCGCGAAGATGACCGGGATGACGCCCGCCTGGTTGACCTTGAGCGGGATGTACGTGGACGTGCCGCCGTACATGCGGCGCCCGATCATCCGCTTCGCGTACTGCACGGGAATGCGGCGCTGACACTGTTCGACGAACACGACGGCCGCGATGATGAGCAGACCGATGAGGATGACGATGAAGAAGACGTCCCAGCTGCCGCCGCGCTGCTTGATCGACCACAGCGAGCCGGGGAAGCCCGCGACGATCGACGTGAAGATGAGCAGCGACATCCCGTTGCCGACGCCCTTCTCGGTGATGAGCTCACCCATCCACATGATGAGGCCAGTGCCCGCCGTCATCGTGAGCACGATGAGCGTCAGGGTCGTCCAGTGTTCGTCGACGAGCACCTGCTCGCAACCGCCACCGAAGAGGTGGCCGGGGTTGCGGGCGAACGTGACGAACGTCGAGCTCTGCAGCAGGGCCAGCCCGATCGTGAGGTAACGCGTGTACTGCGTCATCTTCGCCTGGCCCGACTGACCCTCCTGCTTGAGGGTCTCGAACCGCGGGATGACGACGGTGAGGAGCTGGATGATGATGCTGGCCGTGATGTACGGCATGATCCCCAGCGCGAAGATCGACAGCTGCAGCATGGCGCCACCGCTGAAGAGGTTCGCCATGCCGAGGAACTGGTTGTCCTGCGCCCCGCCGGTCTGCACGCACTTCTGCACGTCCGTGTAGCTCACGCCGGGGGTGGGGATGAACGAGCCGAGCCGGAAGATCGCCATCACCATGAGGGTGAACAGGATCTTGCGGCGCAGGTCCGGCGTCTTGAAGGCACGGACGAACGCGGTGAGCACAGGTGAACCCTCCCGGGGGTCTGGAGCGCTGGCGGCGGGGCCCCCCACGCCGGCTCCGAAAAGTCGATCGAACACGAACAGGGTTGGTCGAATCCCCTTGAAAACGATAGCACCCCGCGGCCGGGGTTACCGGCACGCGGGGTGCTATCGCTATACGTCGTCGCTGGTCAGCGCGGCGCTCAGAGCTCCGTGACGGAGCCCCCGGCGGCCTCGATCTTCGACTTCGCGGAACCGGAGAACCGGTGCGCGGAGACGTTGACCTTGACGCCGATCTCGCCCTGCCCGAGCACCTTCACGAGGTGGCCCTTGCGGACGGCGCCCTTCTCCACGAGCGCGTCGACGGTGACGTCGCCGCCCTCGGGGAAGAGGGACCCGATCTTGTCCAGGTTGACGACCTGGTACTCCGTACGGAACGGGTTCGTGAACCCGCGCAGCTTCGGGAGGCGCATGTGGAGCGGCATCTGGCCACCCTCGAACGCACCCGGAACCTGGTAGCGGGCCTTCGTGCCCTTGGTGCCGCGGCCGGCGGTCTTACCCTTGCTGCCCTCACCACGACCGACGCGCGTACGCGCCGTCTTGGCACCGGGAGCGGGACGAAGGTGGTGCACCTTGAGGGCGTGGGACTTCTGCGCCCCGTCGGTCTCGGTGGCCTTGGTCTCGTCGGCCATGTCAGTCAACCTCCTCCATGGAGACGAGGTGCGTCACGGTGCGGACCATGCCGCGGATCTCCGGGCGGTCCTCCTTGACGACGACGTCACCGATGCGCTTGAGGCCGAGCGAACGCAGCGTCTCGCGCTGGTTCTGCTTGCAGCCGATCTCGGAACGGGTCTGCGTCACCTTGAGCTGAGCCATCAGGCATTCACCCCCGCGGCACGCGCCCGCAGCATGGCGGCCGGCGCGACGTCCTCGAGCGGCAGACCACGGCGCGCGGCCACGGCCTCCGGCTGCTCGAGCTGCTTGAGCGCCTCCACCGTCGCGTGGACGATGTTGATGGCATTCTGCGACCCGAGCGACTTGCTCAGCACGTCCTGGATACCGGCGCACTCGAGCACGGCGCGCACCGGACCACCGGCGATGACACCGGTACCCGGTGAGGCCGGACGCAGGAGCACGACACCGGCAGCGGCCTCACCCTGGACGGGGTGGGGAATGGTGCCCTGGATACGCGGGATGCGGAAGAAGGCCTTCTTGGCCTCCTCGACACCCTTCGCGATCGCGGCGGGCACCTCCTTGGCCTTGCCGTAGCCCACGCCCACGGTGCCGTCACCGTCGCCGACGACGACGAGTGCGGTGAAGCTGAACCGGCGTCCACCCTTGACGACCTTGGAGACGCGGTTGATGGTGACGACGCGCTCCAGGAACTGGCCGCGCTCGTCGTCGCGTCCGCCCCGGCGGTTGTCGTTGCGGTTGTCGCGGCCGCCACGGCGGTCGTTGTTCGCGCCGGCGGAGTCGCCGGCGCCGGTGCCTCGGCGCTGGGGTCCAGCCATCAGACGTTCCTCTTCTTCTCGTTACGGGTCGACATCGCGCTCACAGCGACAGACCTCCCTCTCGGGCGCCCTCGGCGATCGCCGCGACACGTCCGTGGTACTTGTTGCCGCCACGGTCGAACACGACCGCGTCGACGCCGGCGTCCTTGGCGCGCTGGGCGAGGAGCTCGCCGACCTTGCGCGCCTTGGCCGTCTTGTCGCCCTCGAACGCGCGGAGGTCGGCCTCCATCGTCGAGGCGGACGCGAGGGTGTGACCCTGCACGTCGTCGACGACCTGGGCGAACATGTGCCGCGACGAACGGGTGACGACGAGCCGCGGACGAACCGCGGTGCCGGTGATGCGCTTGCGAAGGCGGAAGTGACGACGCGTACGCGCCGAAGCCTTGCTCTTGCCGCGCTTGATCGTGAGTGCCATCACTTACCAGCCTTTCCGACCTTGCGGCGAATGTGCTCGCCCGCGTACCGCACACCCTTGCCCTTGTACGGGTCGGGCTTGCGGAGCTTGCGGATGTTGGCGGCGGTCTCGCCCACGAGCTGCTTGTCGATGCCCTGGACCGCGAACTTCGTGGGGCCTTCGACGGTGAAGGTGATGCCCTCGGGGGCCTCGACCGTGATGGAGTGGCTGTAGCCGAGCGCGAACTCGAGGCTCCCGCCCTTGTTCTGCACGCGGTAACCGGTGCCGAAGATCTCCATCTTCTTCTCGTACCCGTTGGTGACGCCCTCGACCATGTTCGCGATGAGCGTCCGGGTGAGGCCGTGCAGCGAGCGGGACTCGCGCTCGTCGTTGGGACGGGTGACCGTGAGGGTTCCGTCCTCTTCGCGAGCGACCCGGATGGGTTCGGCCACGGCCATGGCCAGCTGGCCCTTGGGACCCTTGACCGAGACGGCCTGGCCGTCGATCGTCACGTCGACGCCTGAGGGAATGGTGATGGGGAGTCGTCCGATTCGGGACATTGCCTGGTCTCCTTCCTGCTTCTCGGATTACCAGACGTAGGCGAGGACTTCCCCACCCACACCCTTGTTGGCGGCCTGCTTGTCCGTGAGGAGGCCGGAGGACGTGGAGATGATCGCCACGCCGAGACCACCCAGGACCTTGGGCAGGTTGGTCGACTTCGCGTAGACGCGGAGTCCGGGCTTCGACACGCGCCGCACGCCCGAGATGGAACGCTCGCGGTTCGGGCCGTACTTGAGGTCGATGGTCAGCGTCTTGCCGACCTCGGCGTCCTGCACGCTCCAACCCGCGATGTAACCCTCGGAAGCGAGGATCTCCGCGATGTTGGACTTGAGCTTCGAATACGGCATGGACACCGCGTCGTGGTGCGCCGAGTTGGCGTTACGCACGCGGGTCAGCATGTCCGCGATGGGGTCTGTCATCGTCATTTTGGGCTTCTCCGCCCTTCCTCACCGCGGTTTCTCCCGCACCTGCTGTGCGGCAGACCTTCGGTGTAGAAGTGTTGAAAGTGGACGAGCTGTTACCAGCTGCTCTTGGTCACGCCGGGCAGCTCACCGCGGTGAGCCATCTCGCGCAGGCAGATTCGGCAGAGGCCGAACTTGCGGTACACCGAGTGGGGCCGGCCGCACCGCTGGCAGCGGGTATAGGCGCGGACCTTGAACTTCGGCTTGCGGTTGGCCTTGTTGATCAGTGCGGTCTTGGCCACGATCAGTTCTCCTTGAACGGGAATCCGAGGTGACGCAGCAGCGCCCGACCCTCGTCGTCGTTGGTCGCCGTCGTGACGACGGTGATGTCCATTCCGCGAACGTGGTCGATCTTGTCCTGATCGATCTCGTAGAACATGGACTGCTCGTTGAGGCCGAACGTGTAGTTGCCACGACCGTCGAACTGCTTCGGCGAGAGGCCACGGAAGTCACGGATACGGGGAAGCGCCACGGTGACCAGACGGTCGAGGAACTCCCACATCCGGTCGCCACGGAGCGTCGTGTGGCAGCCGATCGGCATGCCCTCACGGAGCTTGAACTGCGCGATGGACTTGCGGGCCTTGGTGACGACCGGCTTCTGACCGGTGATCGCCGTGAGGTCGCGGACCGCGCCTTCGATGCGCTTGCTGTCCTTGGCGGCCTCGCCGACACCCATGTTGACGACGACCTTGACGACACCCGGGACCTGCATGACGTTCGCGTAACCGAACTCGTCCTGCAGCTGGCTCTTGATCTCGTCGCGGTACTTGACCCGAAGACGCGCCTCAGGAGCCTGCGTCATGGTGCTCTCACTCATCAGAGGTCCTTCCCGGAGCGCACGGCGACGCGGACGCGCTGCGTCTTCGTCTTGCCGTCACGCTCGACCGTCTCGACCCGCGTGCGGATCCGGGTCGGCTTCTTCGTCTCGGGGTCGACGACCATCACGTTGCTCACGTGGATCGGGGACTCGACCTGGACGATGCCGCCGGCACCCCGCTGGCTCGCACGGGTGTGCTTGGTGATGCGGTTGATGCCCTCGACCAGCACGCGCTGGGTCTCCGGGTACACCTCGAGGACCTTGCCCTGCTTGCCGCGGTCGCCGCCCTTGTCCTGCTTGCGACCGGAGATGACCTGCACGAGGTCACCCTTCTTGATCTTCATCTTGGCCATGGGTTACAGCACCTCCGGGGCCAGCGAGATGATCTTCATGAACTTCTTGTCACGCAGCTCACGGCCGACAGGGCCGAAGATGCGCGTACCACGCGGGTCGCCATCGTTCTTGAGGATGACGGCAGCGTTCTCGTCGAACCGGATGTAGGAACCGTCCGGACGGCGGCGTTCCTTCTTGGTGCGCACGATGACGGCCTTGACGACGTCGCCCTTCTTGACGTTGCCGCCAGGGATGGCGTCCTTCACCGCGCCGACGATGACGTCCCCGATGCCGGCATAACGCCGGCCGGAGCCACCGAGCACGCGGATGCACAAGATCTCCTTGGCACCGGTGTTGTCGGCGACGCGAAGTCGCGACTCCTGCTGGATCACTTCTCACTCCTGTCGTCGCGCCGGTTCTCAGTCGGGGTCTCCCCCCGGTGAGCCTTGCGGAACTTACTGGCCAGATGCCTGGCCGAGGTCTGTTGAGAGGGCGGGTGCGGGGGCCTCGGCCCCGGGATCACTTGGCCTTCTCGACGATGCGCACGAGGCGCCAACGCTTCGAGGCGGAAAGGGGACGCGTCTCCATGATGAGTACGCGGTCACCCACGCCGGCCTCGTTGTTCTCGTCGTGCGCCTTGAGGCGGCTGGTACGACGCATGACCTTGCCGTAGAGCGCGTGCTTCACGCGGTCCTCGACCTCGACGACGATGGTCTTGTCCATCTTGTCGCTGACGACGTAACCGCGAGCGGTCTTGCGGAAGTTGCGGCCCTCGCCGGTCTCGACGCTCTGGTCGGTCACGGTGTTCTCCTCCGGTGTGGTCGTCATGGTCACTTCGCCACCTTCGGGCCGCCGATGTTGAGCTCGCGCTCACGCATGATCGTGTAGATCCGCGCGATGTCCTTGCGGACCGCACGCAGGCGGCTGTTGTTCTCGAGCTGACCAGTGGCGGACTGGAACCGCAGGTTGAACAGTTCGCCCTTGGCCTTCTTGAGCTCGTCGGCGAGCTTCTCGTCGGACATCTCGCGGACGGCGTCCGCTGCCAGGTCCTTCGCCATCAGTTCTCACCACCCTCACGTGCGACGAAACGGCACTTCATGGGGAGCTTGTGCGCGGCGAGACGCATGGCCTCACGCGCGACCTCCTCGCTGACACCGGACAGCTCGAACATGACACGGCCCGGCTTGACGTTCGCGACCCACCACTCCGGCGAACCCTTACCGGAACCCATGCGGGTCTCGGCGGGCTTCTTCGTGAGCGGGCGGTCCGGGTAGATGTTGATCCAGACCTTTCCGCCACGCTTGATGTAGCGCGTCATCGCGATACGAGCGGACTCGATCTGACGGTTGGTGACGTAGGCCGGCGTGAGCGCCTGGAGGCCGTAGTCACCGAACGCGATCTGCGTGCCGCCCTTCGCCATGCCGCGGCGAGTGGGGTGGTGCTGCTTGCGGTGCTTGACTCGACGGGGAATCAACATCAGGAATCTGCTCCCTCGGTGGTCGCGGGGGCGCCCGACGTCACGGCCGTCTCACTGCCACCCGTGCTCTCGTTCGTGCGGGGGGCGCGGGTACCGCGGTCTCCCCCACGCTCGCCGCCGGGTCGACGTCCACGGGCGGGACGGTCACCGCGAGGTCCACGACCGCCGCGGCCGGGGGCCGCCGCCTGCTGGGCAGCGAGCTCCTTCGCCGTGAGGTCGCCCTTGTAGATCCACACCTTCACGCCGATACGGCCGAAGGTGGTGCGGGCCTCGTAGAAGCCGTAGTCGATGTTCGCGCGGAGGGTGTGCAGCGGCACGCGGCCCTCGCGGTAGAACTCGGTGCGGCTCATCTCGGCGCCGCCGAGACGACCGGAGACCTGGACACGGATGCCCTTGGCGCCGGCGCGGAGCGAGGACTGCATGCCCTTGCGCATCGCACGACGGAAGGACACACGGGCCGAGAGCTGCTCGGCGATGCCCTGCGCGACGAGCTGGGCGTCCATCTCGGGGTTCTTGACCTCGAGGATGTTGAGCTGCACCTGCTTGCCCGTGAGCTTCTCGAGCTCGCCGCGGATGCGGTCCGCCTCGGCGCCGCGGCGACCGATGACGATGCCCGGGCGGGCCGTGTGGATGTCGACGCGGACGCGGTCACGCGTGCGCTCGATCTCGACGCGGCTGATGCCGGCGCGCTCCATGCCCGTGGACATGAGCTTGCGGATGGCCACGTCTTCCTTGACGTAGTCGCGGTAACGCTGGCCGTCCTTGGTGCTGTCGGCGAACCACCGCGACACGTGGTCGGTGGTGATGCCGAGACGGAAGCCGTTCGGGTTGACCTTCTGACCCATCAGCGAACGCCTCCATTCGTCTCGGGCTGGCTGACGTGCACGGTGATGTGGCTCGTGCGCTTGTTGATGCGGTAGGCGCGGCCCTGTGCACGGGGCTGGAACCGCTTCATCGTGGGACCTTCGTCGACGTACGCCGTCGTGACGACGAGCGCACGCTCGTCGAACGGCAGCGACTCGCGCTCCGCCTTCTGGCGGGCGTTCGCGATGGCGCTGGCGAGAACCTTGTACACCGGCTCGCTCGCGGACTGCGGCGCGAACTGCAACACGGCGAGGGCCTCGGTGGCCTGCTTGCCGCGGATGAGGTTCACGACACGGCGGGCCTTCATCGGCGTGACACGCACGCCGCGGGCCTGTGCCCTGGCTTCCACAGTCACGACCTCCTCCTGCGTGGTCTGGGACTTCGTAACGGCCATCAGCGACGACGACCCTTCTTGTCGTCCTTCACGTGACCCTTGAAGGTGCGCGTCGGGGCGAACTCGCCGAGCTTGTGCCCGACCATCGCCTCGGTGACGAACACCGGCACGTGCTTGCGTCCGTCGTGGACGGCGAGCGTGTGGCCGAGGAAGTCGGGCGCGATGACCGACCGGCGCGACCAGGTCTTGATGACGTTCTTGGTGCCCGCTTCGTTCTGGGCGTCCACCTTCTTCTGAAGGTGGTCGTCGATGAAGGGGCCCTTCTTCAGGCTGCGAGGCATATCAGCGGGCTCCTATCAGCGCTTCTTGCCGGTACGACGACGACGGACGATGAGCTTGTCGCTCTCCTTGTTGGGGCGGCGGGTACGTCCCTCCGGCTGGCCCCAGGGGCTGACCGGGTGACGTCCACCGGAGGTGCGACCCTCACCACCACCGTGCGGGTGGTCCACCGGGTTCATGACGACACCACGGACGGTCGGGCGCTTGCCCTTCCACCGCATGCGGCCGGCCTTGCCCCAGTTGATGTTGCTCTGTTCGGCGTTGCCGACCTCGCCGATCGTCGCGCGGCAGCGGACGTCGACGTTGCGGATCTCACCGGAGGGCATACGCAGCTGGGCGTAACGACCCTCCTTGGCCACGAGCTGGACTCGCGCACCGGCGGAGCGGGCGATCTTAGCGCCGCCACCGGGGCGGAGCTCGATCGCGTGAATGACCGTACCGACGGGGATGTTGCGCATCGGCAGGTTGTTGCCCGGCTTGATGTCGGCGCCGGGGCCGTTCTCGATGCGGTCACCCTGCTTGAGGCGGTTCGGCGCGATGATGTAGCGCTTCTCGCCGTCGGCGTAGTGCAGCAGCGCGATGCGGGCGGTGCGGTTCGGGTCGTACTCGATGTGAGCGACCTTCGCCGGCACGCCGTCCTTGTCATGACGACGGAAGTCGATGACGCGGTAGGCGCGCTTGTGGCCACCGCCAATGTGACGGGTCGTGATACGGCCCTGGTTGTTACGACCACCGGACTTGGAGAGCGGGCGGACCAGCGACTTCTCAGGCTGGCTACGCGTCACTTCGACGAAGTCGGCGACGCTGCTCCCGCGACGACCCGGCGTCGTCGGCTTGTACTTTCGGATACCCATGAGATCAGTTCTCCCTTAGCGATTCGATCGGCTGCAGGGGCGCGCTCAGCGCGCTCCGCCGAAGACGTCGATCGAGCCTTCCTTGAGGGTGACGATGGCGCGCTTGGTGTCCTTGCGCTTGCCCATCCCGAACCGGGTCCGACGGGTCTTGCCGGGGCGGTTCAACGTGTTGACGGAAGCCACCTTGACCTTGAAGATCTCCTCGACGGCGATCTTGATCTCGGTCTTGTTGGCGCGCGTGTCGACGAGGAACGTGTACTTGCCCTCGTCCATCAGCGTGTAGGACTTCTCGGAGACGACCGGCGAGAGCAGGACGTCACGGGGGTCCTTGTTCAGGGCGCTCACTTGGCGGCCTCCTTGGACTTCGTGGCGGCGGCGACGAACGCCTCGAAGGCGTCCTCGGTGAAGATGATGTCGTCGGCGCACAGGACGTCGTAGGTGTTCAGCTGGTCGGCGAACAACACGTGCACGGACGGCAGGTTGCGCACCGAGAGCATGGACGTCTCGTCGCCCCGGTTGACGACCACCAGCTGGTTGACCCGCTCGGTGATCGCAGCCATGAGCTTCGTCGCGGAACGCGCCGACGGGGTGTCCCCCTCGACGAGGCCGGTGACGACGTGAACGCGGTCGTGACGGGTACGATCGGAGAGGGCACCGCGGAGGGCGGCGGCCTTCATCTTCTTGGGGGTCCGCTGGCTGTAGTCACGCGGCTGCGGGCCGTGGACGGTGGCACCACCGGCGAACTGCGGCGCACGGATCGAACCCTGGCGGGCGCGGCCGGTGCCCTTCTGGCGGTAAGGCTTGCGGCCACCACCGCGGACGTCGGACCGCGTCTTGGTGGCGTGCGTCCCCTGGCGGGCCGCGGCCTGCTGAGCCACGACGACCTGGTGGATGAGCGGCACGTTGGTCTGCACGTCGAAGATCTCGGCGGGCAGGTCGACCGTGCGACCGGCAGCGGCACCCGTGGTGTCACGGACGTCGATCGTCGTCATGGTCACGCTCCCTTCACAGCGGTGCGGACGAGCACGACGGCGCCGCGGGGGCCGGGAACGGCACCCTTGATGAGCAGGAGACCCTGCTCGGCGTCGACGGCGTGGATCTGCAGGTTCTGGGTCGTCTGACGGACCCCACCCATGCGGCCGGCCATGCGGTGGCCCCTGAACACGCGGGAGGGCGTCGCACAGGCGCCGATCGAACCCGGCTTGCGGTGGTTGCGGTGGGCACCGTGGCTGGCGCTCACACCGGAGAAGCCGTGACGCTTCATGACACCGGCGAAGCCCTTGCCCTTGGTGCGGCCGACGACGTCGACACGCTGCCCGACCTCGAAGGCCTCGGCGGTGATCTCCTGGCCGGCGTTGAAGGTGCCGGCCTCGGAGGTGCGGAGCTCGACGAGGTGACGGCGCGGCGTCACGCCGGCCTTCTCGAAGTGCCCGGTCATCGGCTGGTTGACCTTGCGCGGGTCGATGGCCCCGAAGGCGATCTGCACGGCGTTGTAGCCGTCGGCGTCTTCGGTGCGAACCTGCGTGACGACGCACGGGCCGGCCTTGACGACGGTCACCGGGACGAGGCGGTTGTCGGCGTCCCACATCTGGGTCATGCCGAGCTTCTCGCCCAGCACGCCCGTGACGGGGCGCTCGGTCTTGGAAGAAATGCTCATCTGCACTGCCCTCAGAGCTTGATCTCGATGTTGACGTCGGCCGGCAGGTCGAGACGCATGAGCGAGTCGACGGCCTTGGGCGTCGGGTCCACGATGTCGATGAGGCGCTTGTGCGTGCGCATCTCGAAGTGCTCGCGGCTGTCCTTGTACTTGTGGGGCGACCGGATGACGACGAAGACGTTCTTCTCCGTCGGCAGCGGCACGGGGCCCACCACGGTCGCTCCCGCACGCGTCACGGTGTCGACGATCTTGCGCGCCGAGGAGTCGATGACCTCGTGGTCGTACGACTTCAACCGGATGCGGATCTTCTGTCCCGCCATCGTCGTTACGTCTCTCTTCCCTGTCGTTCCACTACGGATCCGATCCCGTGAGGCCGACCCACGCGGTCGGGCGTGTCGCACCGAACGGCTTGGCCGAAGGCAGCACGAAGTACTACCCCTCGGTCCTGGTCGACCCCGGCCGGAACCGGAAGTCTCAGATTGATCGCGCGAGGCTCCAGTTCACGGACGGATCCGTGTGCTAGTCACCTCTCGCGAGGGACGGCAGCGGTCCGGACGCGTCTTTTTCCACGAGGCACGAATCAGCGCACGCTGCCGTCAAGCAACCGTTCGATTCTGACAGATGAGCGGCCCAGAGCCAAATCGGGCCGGAAGGGCGACCGTTTCGTGGACATCCGGGTGTCACCGGTCGGCCACCCGGGATTCTCCCCCACGTCCCCGAACCCCACCTCGCACGGTGCGTGGCGCCGGGCGCGCCTCACCGAGGCGCACCCGCCCGACGCACGTCCTGCGGCCGGAGCATCTCCGGGCCGATTCGTCAGCGCCCGGGAAAGGCGGGCTTGTCCTTGGCGACGAACGCGCGGACGCCCTCTGCCTTGTCCTCCGTGCCGAAGGCCTGTCCAAAAACTCCGGCCTCGAGGTCGAGCCCCTCCGCGGTAGGCAGGGGCCCGGCCTGCTCGACGAGACGCTTGCTAAGGCGGATCGCCACCGGCGACTTCGCCGCCATCTCGGCGACGACGGCCTTCGCACCGGCAACGACGTCCGCCGGGGTGTCGAAGAGCGCGTTGACGAGGCCGATACGGTGCGCCTCCTCCGCCGGGACGGTCCGACCGGTGAAGACGAGCTCGCGCGCCATGCCGACACCCACTCGATCGGTCAGGCGCACGGACCCCCCGAAGCCGGGGACGAGGCCAAGGTTGACCTCGGGCTGACCGAACTTGGCGTTGCGACTCGCGTAGATGAAGTCGCACGCCATCGCGAGTTCGCAACCCCCTCCCAGGGCGAAGCCGTTGACCGCGGCGACGACGGGGACGGGGAGCGCCTCGAGACGCAACGTCACGTCCTGCATGCGCCGGCTGTACCGCTCACCGTCCTCGGGACTCATCCCCTCCATCTCGCGGATGTCGGCGCCGGCGACGAACGACTTCTCCCCCGCCCCGGTGACGATCACGCCGCGGATGGGCCAGTCACCCTCCTCACCGACGTGGGCGAGGACCTCGGTGAGGTTCCACAGATCCTCGACGACCTGCCCGGCGAGGGCGTTCATCGCCGCGGGGCGGTTGACCGTCACGACGAGCGCGGGCCCGTCCTGCTCGACGAGAAGAGTCTCGTAGCTACCGAAGTCCATGCGTGTCTCCTGGGGTCGGGCGGGCGTTCGCGGCCCGCGAGGTCGGTCGCCCCACGCTATCCCGCGCCGAACCACACCACCCGTCCGCCCCGGGCGCATAACACGACGGGCGGCCGGCCCCATCACCCTCACCGACATCATCGGTGTGTCGACGACGGCCCGGAGCACATCACCCGGCGTCTCGGACGTCTCCCGGGTTGCAGCCCGCACGCACGGTCCGCCAGTACCCGACCGCCGGCCGCGCGGGCTCGAGGTACCACGCCTCCTTCTGCGAGGCGAACGCCGCGTGACACACGAACTGGTCGCGCATCCCCGGCGCGTCGGCCCCGGGGACGGCACAGACCACCCGTCGCCATGCCTCCTCGTACACCTCGGGATCGCTCGACTCTCGGAGCCTGTCGGAGGGGGTGACCCGGAGGGCTCCCTCGCCATCCCGCCCGACCCACGACGCGTCGTCGACGAGGCGTCCCTCCTGCCGCGCCGAAGGTCCGTGCCCGCCGGAGGGGGGGCGCACTCGTCGACGAACCGGACGACGTGGAGGCTCCTGCACCGGCCTCGGCCGGTCCTCGGTCCGCGTCGCCTCCACCCCCGGCTCGCAGCCCGCCTGCTCCACACCCCGCAGCCGACACCCCCAACAGGCACGCTGCCATCAGACAGCTCGCCACGGTGCGCGGCGCCCGCCGGGCCCCGACCGACCGCGCCCCCCGGACTCTCGTCCCCATCTTTGCCACCTCGGGCTCCCTCCCCTCCCCCGCACACCCGGCCCACTCGAGGGCCCCTCCCCCACCGACATGCCCCAGGGACACGCCGAAGGCCCGGGCAGCGAACTGCCCGGGCCTTCGTGATCGGCGCGAACGCCGAATCAGCTGCGAATCATCACTTGATGATCTCGGTGACGCGGCCGGCGCCGACCGTACGACCACCCTCACGGATGGCGAACTTGAGGCCCTCTTCCATCGCGATGGGCTGAATGAGGTCGACCTTCATGTCGGTGTTGTCACCGGGCATGACCATCTCGGTACCCTCGGGGAGGTGCACGACGCCCGTGACGTCCGTGGTCCGGAAGTAGAACTGCGGACGGTAGTTGTCGTAGAACGGCGTGTGACGGCCACCCTCGTCCTTGGACAGGATGTAGACCTGGCCCTCGAACTCGGTGTGCGGGGTGATCGAGCCCGGCTTGCAGATGACCTGGCCGCGCTCGACGTCCTCGCGCTTGGTACCGCGGAGGAGCAGACCGACGTTCTCGCCCGCACGACCCTCGTCGAGGAGCTTACGGAACATCTCGATGCCGGTGACCGTCGTCTTGGAGGAAGCCTCCTTGATGCCGACGATCTCGACCTCCTCGTTGACCTTGAGGACACCGCGCTCGATACGGCCGGTGACGACCGTGCCACGACCGGTGATCGTGAAGACGTCCTCGACGGGCATGAGGAACGGCTTGTCGATGTCGCGCTCCGGCTGCGGGATGGCCTCGTCGACGGCGTTCATGAGCTCGAGGATGGACTCGGCCCACTTCTCGTCGCCCTCGAGGGCCTTGAGAGCGGAGACCTTGACGACGGGGACGTCGTCACCGGGGAACTCGTAGGAGGACAGCAGCTCGCGGACCTCCATCTCGACGAGCTCCATGATCTCCTCGTCGTCGACCATGTCGGCCTTGTTGAGGGCCACGACGATGTAGGGGACGCCGACCTGGCGGGCCAGGAGGACGTGCTCCTTCGTCTGAGGCATCGGGCCGTCGGTCGCCGCGACCACGAGGATCGCGCCGTCCATCTGAGCGGCACCGGTGATCATGTTCTTGACGTAGTCGGCGTGCCCGGGGCAGTCGACGTGCGCGTAGTGACGACTCTCGGTCTGGTACTCGATGTGAGCGATCGAGATCGTGATGCCGCGCTGCTTCTCTTCCGGGGCCTTGTCGATCGAGTCGAACGGCGACGCCTCGTTCAGGTCCGGGTACTTGTCGTGCAGAACCTTGGAGATGGCAGCCGTCAGCGTCGTCTTGCCGTGGTCGATGTGACCGATGGTGCCGATGTTGACGTGCGGCTTGCTCCGCTCGAACTTCGCCTTCGCCACTGTTGTCCTCCTGGTGGACTTGGTGTGGATACGCCACCGGCCGGGGCCAGGTGTGGCGTCTTTTGATGGGTTACTGCGGTGTGATCACGAAGAGGAGGGGGTGAGTGTACCCGCCTCACTCGCCTCGCATCTTCTTGACGATCTCGTCGGCGACGGCCCGGGGGACCTCCGCGTACGAGTCGAACTGCATCGTGTAGTTGGCTCGACCCTGGGTCTTCGACCGGAGGTCGCCAACGTACCCGAACATCTCCGAGAGCGGAACGAGCGCCCGGATGGACTTCGCACCACTCACGTCGTCCATGGACTGCATCTGCCCACGACGAGAGTTGATGTCGCCGATGACGTCGCCCATGTACTCCTCGGGCGTACGGACCTCGACGGCCATCATCGGCTCGAGCAGGACCGGGTCGGCCTTGCGGAGAGCCTCCTTGGTGGCCATCGAACCGGCGATCTTGAACGCCATCTCCGAGGAGTCGACGTCGTGATAGGCGCCGTCGACGAGGGTCGCCTTGATGCCGACCATCGGGTAGCCGGCGAGGATGCCGACGTGAAGCGCGTCCTGGATACCGGCGTCGACGCTCGGAATGTACTCACGCGGGATACGACCACCGGTGACGGCGTTCGCGAACTCGTAGAGCTCACCCTCGGAGGTGTCGAGGGGTTCGTACGTGATCTGCACCTTGCCGTACTGACCCGAGCCACCCGTCTGCTTCTTGTGGGTGTAGTCGTACTTCTCCACCTTGCGGCGGATGGTCTCGCGGTACGCGACCTGCGGCTTACCGACGTTGGCCTCGACCTTGAACTCGCGACGCATACGGTCGACGAGGATGTCGAGGTGGAGCTCACCCATACCGCCGATGACGGTTTGGCCGGTCTCCTCGTCCAGCCGGACGGTGAAGGTCGGGTCCTCCTGCGCGAGGCGCTGGATGGCCGTGCCGAGCTTCTCCTGGTCGCCCTTCGTCTTGGGCTCGATGGCGACGTGGATGACCGGCTCGGGGAAGGTCATGGACTCCAGCACGATCTGCTGGTTCATGTCCGAGAGCGTGTCGCCCGTCGTCGTGTCCTTGAGACCGATGACGGCGTAGATGTGACCGGCGGAGGCCTTCTCGACCGGGTTCTCCTTGTTGGCATGCATCTGGAACAGCTTGCCCAGACGCTCCTTCTTGCCCTTGGTGGCGTTCATGACCGGCTGGCCTGCCGTGATCTCACCGGAGTACACGCGGATGTAGGTCAGCGTGCCGAAGAAGGGGTGGGCCGCGATCTTGAACGCCAGCGCCGCGAACGGCTCGTCCGTGGACGGGTTGCGGTGCAGGATCGTCTCCTCGTCGCCCGGCTTGTGACCCTCCGTCGGCGGAAGGTCGAGCGGGCTCGGCAGGAAGTCGACGATGCCGTCGAGGAGGGGCTGGACGCCCTTGTTCTTGAAGGCCGTACCGCAGAAGACGGGGTTGTACTCGCCGGCGAGCGTGAGGGCGCGGACGCCCTTCTTGATCTCGTCCTCGGTGAGCTCCTCGCCCTCCAGGTACTTGTCCATGAGGACCTCGTCGGACTCCGCGACCGTCTCGATGAGCTGGGTGCGGTACTCCTCAGCCTTCTCCTTGAGGTCGGCCGGGATCTCCTCGACGTCGTAGTCCTCGCCCAGCTGCGTCTCACCGTGCCAGGTGAGGGCCTTCATGCGGACCAGGTCGACGACACCGACGAAGTCGGACTCGGCGCCGATCGGGATCTGCATGACGAGGGGCTTGGCGCCGAGGCGGTCGACCATCGTCTTCACGGAGAAGTAGAAGTCCGCGCCCATCTTGTCCATCTTGTTGATGAAGCACATGCGCGGGACGCCGTAGTGGTCGGCCTGGCGCCACACCGTCTCGGACTGCGGCTCGACGCCCTCCTTGGCGTCGAACACCGCGACGGCACCGTCGAGGACGCGCAGGTTGCGCTCGACCTCGACCGTGAAATCGACGTGTCCAGGCGTGTCGATCAGGTTGATCTGGATGCCCTTCCAGAAGGAGGTGACGGCAGCGGAGGTGATGGTGATACCCCGCTCCTTCTCCTGCTCCATCCAGTCGGTGGTCGAGGCGCCGTCGTGCGTCTCGCCCATCTTGTAGTTGACACCCGTGTAAAACAGGATGCGCTCGGTCGTGGTGGTCTTGCCGGCGTCGATGTGCGCCATGATGCCGATGTTGCGGACCTTGCGCAGGTCGGTCAGGACATCCTGTGCCACTGGCTACTCAGCTCTCTTGTCGTGGGGATTGTCGGAACGGAAGCGCGGGTCTCGCCCTCGCCGGCCGCATTCCCCCGCCCCGGCAGGTGCCGGGGCGGAGGGATGAGCTGAATTACCAGCGGTAGTGCGCGAAGGCGCGGTTGGACTCGGCCATCTTGTGCATGTCCTCGCGGCGCTTGACAGCGGCGCCGAGGCCGTTGCTGGCGTCCAGGATCTCGTTCATGAGGCGCTCGGTCATCGTCTTCTCGCGACGCTGACGGGAGTACCCGACGAGCCAACGGAGGGCGAGGGTCGTGGAACGACCCGGCTTGACCTCCACCGGGACCTGGTAGGTCGCGCCACCGACACGGCGGCTGCGGACCTCGAGGGCGGGCTTGACATTGTCGAGCGCACGCTTGAGCGTGACGACGGGGTCGGTACCCGTCTTCGCGCGGCAGCCCTCGAGGGCGCCGTACACGATGCGCTCGGCGGTGGTCTTCTTGCCGTCGAGGAGGATCTTGTTGACGAGCTGCGTGACGAGCGGCGACCCGTAGACCGGGTCGACGACGAGCGGGCGCTTGGGAGCGGGGCCCTTACGAGGCATTACTTCTTCTCCTTCTTCGCGCCGTAGCGGGAACGCGCCTGGCGGCGGTTCTTGACGCCCTGCGTGTCGAGCGAGCCGCGGATGATCTTGTAACGGACACCCGGAAGGTCCTTCACACGGCCGCCACGCACGAGCACGATCGAGTGCTCCTGCAGGTTGTGTCCCACGCCGGGGATGTAAGCGGTGACCTCGATCTGGCTGGTCAGCTTGACGCGCGCAACCTTGCGCAGCGCGGAGTTCGGCTTCTTCGGCGTGGTGGTGTACACACGCGTGCACACGCCACGTCGCTGGGGGCTGCCCTTCAGCGCGGGCGTCTTGGCCTTGGTGGCCTTGTCGCTACGTCCTTTACGGACGAGCTGGTTGATCGTAGGCACGTAGTCTCCGTACGTCGTCGATGTGATCGGCCCTCGCTGGGACGTCGGGCCTCCTTGACTGCCGCGGGTCGGTACCCGCGGCGCTCTCCCCTGCACTTCCCGTCCTGGACGCGTACGACGACGGGTTGCCCGGCGAGAGGACATCTCCTGGCCGCGACCGGTCGAGCGGACCGATGGCCGCCGCTCCGCCGGTGGGGCGTTGCTCACGATCTCGGTCCCGCGACCGATGTATGAACCGACCGCGTTCGGCGGGACTGGGCACGACTGTCCCAGGACATGCCCCACCAGCGTACCTGCAGGGTCGACATGCGGCCAAATCGAGGCGATTGCGACCGGCTTCGCGTCGCCGCGGCACGGCCCCCTGGCGGAGGCCCCCCGACGCCACGAGGGCCGACCACGCAGGTGCGTGATCGGCCCTCGCGAGGCATCTCCGAACGGTCAGTCCGCGTCGAGCCCCAGGCTGACGTCGTCGAGCCGAACCGCCGCGCCCGACCCCGGCCCGAAGGTCGGGTAGTCGAACTGCTGGTAGTCGGGCATCGAGTACATCGCGGCCTTGGCCTCCTCGGTGGGCTCGACCCGGACGTTGCGGTAGCGGGGCAGACCCGTACCGGCCGGGATGAGCTTTCCGAGGATGACGTTCTCCTTGAGGCCCAGCAGCGGGTCGCTCTTGGCGTGGATCGCCGCGTCCGTGAGGACACGGGTCGTCTCCTGGAACGACGCCGCCGACAGCCACGAGTCCGTGGCGAGCGAGGCCTTGGTGATACCCATGAGCTCGGGACGGCCGGACGCGGGCTTGCCACCCTCGGCGACGACCCGACGGTTCTCCGTCTCGAAGCGCCCACGCTCGGCCATCGAACCCGGCAGCAGGTCGGCGTCGCCCGCCTCGATGATCGTCACGCGACGGAGCATCTGGCGGACGATGACCTCGATGTGCTTGTCGTGGATCGACACACCCTGCTGGCGGTAGACCTTCTGCACCTCGTCGACGAGGTGCATCTGCACGGCGCGCGGGCCGAGGATGCGGAGGACCTGCTTGGGGTCGATCGCACCCTGGATGAGCTTGGTCCCCACGTCGATGTGCTGGCCGTCCTGCACGAGCAGACGCGCACGCTTGCTCACGGGGTAGGCGTGCTCCTCGCTGCCGTCGTCCGGCGTGAGGAGGACCCGGCGAGCCTTGTCGGTCTCCTCGATCTGCACCCGACCGCTGGCCTCAGCGATCGGCGCGACACCCTTCGGCGTCCGTGCCTCGAAGAGCTCGACGATACGGGGCAGACCCTGGGTGATGTCGTCGGCCGAGGCCGCACCACCGGTGTGGAACGTCCGCATCGTGAGCTGGGTACCCGGCTCACCGATCGACTGGGCCGCGATGATGCCGACGGCCTCGCCGATGTCGACGAGCTTGCCCGTGGCGAGGCTGCGCCCGTAGCACTTGGCACAGGTGCCGACGTGGCTGTCACAGGTGAGGACGGACCGCACGCGGACCTCCTCGATGCCCGCGGCGACGAGCCGGTCGATGAGCACGTCTCCGAGGTCGACACCGGCCTCGACGAGCACCTCGCCGTTCTCGTCGCTGATGTCCTCGGCGAGCGTACGGGCGTAGACGGTGCTCTCGACGTCCTCGTGGGCGACGAGGCTGCCGTCGGTCCGACGCATCGCGATGGGCAGCGTGAGGCCGCGGTCGGTGCCGCAGTCCTGCTCGCGGATGATGACGTCCTGGGAGACGTCGACGAGACGACGCGTCAGGTAACCCGAGTCGGCCGTCCGCAGTGCGGTGTCGGCGAGACCCTTACGGGCACCGTGCGTCGAGATGAAGAACTCCAGCACGGAAAGACCCTCGCGGAAGTTCGACTTGATCGGTCGCGGGATGATCTCGCCGCGCGGGTTGGCCATGAGGCCACGCATACCGGCGATCTGACGCAGCTGGAACCAGTTACCACGGGCACCCGAGGACACCATGCGGTAGATGGGGTTGAGGCGCGGGAAGTTCGCCTCCATCTCCTTGGCGACCTCGTTGGAGCCCTGGGTCCAGATCTCGATGAGCTCCTGACGGCGCTCGTCGTCGGTGATGAGACCCCGCTCGTACTGGACCTGGACCTTCTCGGCCTTGGCCTCGTAGTTCTCGAGGATCTCCTGCTTGCGGGGCGGCGTGACGACGTCCGAGATCGACACGGTCGTGCCCGACCGGGTCGCCCAGTAGTAGCCCGTCTCCTTGAGCGCGTCGAGGCTCGTCGCGACCTGCACCTTGCTGTAGCGCTCGGCGAGGTCGTTGACGATCGTCGACAGACGCTTCTTGTCCACGGGGGCGTCGACGAACGGGTAGTCCGCCGGCATCGTCGTGTTGAAGATCGCGCGGCCGAGGGTCGTCTCGACGAGGATCTCGGCGATGGAGCCGTCCTCGCGCACCTCGACGCCCTCGGGCAGCTCGTAGCCGATCGGGGGGACGAAGTCGGTGAGGCGGATCCTGACGACCGAGCCCAACCCGATCTCGCGGGCGTCGAAGGCCATGCGGGCCTCGGCGACGCTGCGGAAGCAGCGGCCCTGGCCCGGCCCGTCGTCGAGCGCGGAGGTGAGGTGGAACAGGCCGATGATCATGTCCTGGCTGGGCATGGTGACCGGGCGTCCGTCGGCCGGCTTGAGGATGTTGTTGCTGCTCAGCATGAGGATGCGGGCCTCGGCCTGCGCCTCGGAGGAGAGCGGCACGTGGACGGCCATCTGGTCGCCGTCGAAGTCGGCGTTGAACGCACCGCAGACGAGCGGGTGGAGCTGGATGGCCTTGCCCTCGACGAGCTGCGGCTCGAACGCCTGGATGCCGAGACGGTGCAGCGTGGGCGCACGGTTGAGCAGCACGGGGTGCTCGGTGATGACCTCTTCGAGGACGTCCCACACCTGCGGACGGGCACGCTCGACCATGCGCTTGGCCGACTTGATGTTCTGCGCGTGGTCGAGGTCGACCAGACGCTTCATCACGAACGGCTTGAACAGCTCGAGCGCCATCTGCTTGGGCAGACCGCACTGGTGCAGCTTGAGCGTCGGGCCGACGACGATGACCGAACGGCCGGAGTAGTCGACGCGCTTGCCGAGGAGGTTCTGACGGAATCGACCCTGCTTGCCCTTCAGCATGTCGGAGATCGACTTGAGCGGGCGGTTGCCCGGACCCGTGACTGGACGACCGCGACGACCGTTGTCGAACAGCGCGTCGACGGCCTCCTGCAGCATCCGCTTCTCGTTGTTGACGATGATCTCGGGCGCGCCGAGGTCGAGCAGTCGCTTGAGGCGGTTGTTGCGGTTGATGACACGGCGGTAGAGGTCGTTGAGGTCCGACGTCGCGAAGCGGCCACCGTCGAGCTGCACCATCGGGCGCAGGTCCGGGGGGATGACCGGGACGCAGTCGAGCACCATGCCGTTCGGGCTGTTGCTCGTCGTCTGGAAGGCCGTGACGACACGGAGACGCTTGAGGGCGCGGGTCTTCTTCTGGCCCTTGCCCGTCGCGATGATCTCGCGGAGGATCTCGGCCTCGGCGTCGAGGTCGAAGTCCTCGAGGCGCTTCTGGAGCGCCGCAGCACCCATACCGCCCTCGAAGTACATGCCGAAGCGATCACGCATCTCGCGGTAGAGGAGCTCGTCGCCCTCGAGGTCCTGGACCTTGAGGTTCTTGAAGCGGTCCCACACCTGCTGGATGCGCTCGGCCTGCTGGTCGGCCTTGCGACGGATCGCGTTCATCTCGCGCTCGGCGCCCTCGCGCACCTTGCGGCGCACGTCACCCTTGGCACCCTCGGCCTCGAGCTCGGCCAGGTCGGTCTCGAGCTTCTTGGCACGCGCGTTCACGGCCGCGTCGCGGTCGTTCTCGATCGTCTTCTTCTCGACCTCGATCTGCGCCTCGAGCGAGGGCATGTCGCGGTGACGCGCCTCGGTGTCGACGGACGTGATCATGTAGGCCGCGAAGTAGATGACCTTCTCGAGGTCCTTCGGGGCCAGGTCGAGCAGATAGCCGAGGCGGCTCGGAACACCCTTGAAGTACCAGATGTGGGTGACGGGGGCGGCGAGCTCGATGTGGCCCATCCGCTCACGGCGCACACCGGACCGGGTGACCTCGACGCCGCACCGCTCGCAGATGATGCCCTTGAACCGGACGCGCTTGTACTTGCCGCAGTAGCACTCCCAGTCCCGGGTGGGGCCGAAGATCTTCTCGCAGAAGAGTCCGTCCTTCTCGGGCTTGAGGGTGCGGTAGTTGATCGTCTCGGGCTTCTTCACCTCGCCATGGCTCCACGCACGGATGTCCTCCGCGGTGGCCAGGCCGATGCGCAACTCGTCAAAGAAATTGACGTCGAGCACGTGTGTCTCTCTCTCGCTCTACAAAACTCAGGTCAAGACGTGGTGTGGCCGGGTGGGCCGGCACGGTCGGTTCCCCGAACGTGCCGGCCCACCGGCGAGGTGCGTCAGACTTCCTCGACGCTGCTGGGCTCGCGTCGGGACAGGTCGATGCCGAGCTCCTCCGCCGCGCGGAAGACCTCCTGGTCGGGCTCGCGGAGGTCGATCGCCCCGCCGTCCGTCGAGAGGACCTCGACGTTGAGGCAGAGGCTCTGCATCTCCTTGATGAGAACCTTGAACGACTCGGGGATGCCCGGTTCGGGGATGTTCTCCCCCTTGACGATGGCCTCGTACACCTTGACGCGTCCGGTGACATCGTCCGACTTGATGGTGAGGAGTTCCTGCAGCGCGTACGCGGCACCGTAGGCCTCGAGGGCCCACACCTCCATCTCGCCGAAGCGCTGACCACCGAACTGCGCCTTACCACCGAGCGGCTGCTGGGTGATCATCGAGTACGGACCCGTGCTACGCGCGTGGATCTTGTCGTCGACGAGGTGGTGCAGCTTGAGCATGTACATGTAGCCGACCGAGATCGACTCCGGATACGGCTCTCCCGAACGGCCGTCGAACAGGCGCGCCTTGCCGGAGGCTCCGATGAGGCGCTGACCGTCACGGGTCTTGTTCGTCGAGTCGAGCAGGCCGGTGATCTCACCCTCGTGCGCACCGTCGAAGACGGGCGAGGCGACACGCGTGCCGGCGGGGGCGCTGCGGGCGTCGTCGGGAATCATCTGAGCCCACTCGGGGTCGCCCTCGATCTCCCAACCGCGGCTCGCGACCCACCCGAGGTGGAGTTCGAGCACCTGACCGATGTTCATGCGGCCGGGGACACCGAGCGGGTTGAGCACGATGTCGACGGGGGTGCCGTCCTCGAGGAACGGCATGTCCTCGATCGGGAGGATCTTGGAGATGACGCCCTTGTTGCCGTGACGTCCGGCGAGCTTGTCGCCGTCGGTGATCTTGCGGCGGTTGGCGACGTAGACCCGAACGAGCTGGTTGACGCCCGGGGGAAGCTCGTCGCCCTCCTCGCGGTCGAACACCTTGACGCCGATGACCGTGCCCGTCTCGCCGTGGGGCACCTTGAGGGAGGTGTCGCGGACCTCGCGCGCCTTCTCGCCGAAGATCGCACGGAGCAGACGCTCCTCCGGGGTCAGCTCCGTCTCACCCTTGGGCGTGACCTTGCCGACGAGGAGGTCGCCGTCCCGAACCTCGGCACCGATGCGGATGATGCCGCGCTCGTCGAGGTCGGCGAGGACCTCTTCGGAGACGTTGGGGATGTCCCGCGTGATCTCCTCCGGGCCCAGTTTGGTGTCGCGGGCGTCGACCTCGTGCTCCTCGATGTGGATCGAGGAGAGGACGTCGTCCTGGACGATGCGCTGGGAGAGGATGATCGCGTCCTCGTAGTTGTAGCCCTCCCACGGCATGAACGCGACGAGGAGGTTACGACCGAGGCTCATCTCGCCGTTGTCCGTGGCCGGACCGTCGGCGATGACGCTACCGATCTCGAGGCGCTGCCCCTCGGCGACGAGGACCCGCTGGTTGTAGCAGGTGCCCTGGTTGGAGCGGAGGAACTTGGCGATGCGGTAGCTCGACCGCGTGCCGTCGTCGTTGGCGACGGTGACGACATCGGCCGAGACGTCCTCGACGACACCGGCCTTCGTCGCACGCACGACGTCACCGGAGTCGAGCGCGGCACGGTACTCCATGCCGGTGCCGACGTACGGGGCCTCGCTGCGCACCAGCGGCACGGCCTGACGCTGCATGTTCGCACCCATGAGGGCACGGTTGGCGTCGTCGTGCTCGAGGAACGGGATGAGCGCCGTCGCGGCCGACACCATCTGGCGGGCCGAGACGTCCATGTAGTCGACGTCCTCGCCGGGGATGAACTCGACCTCGCCGTCCTTGGACCGGACGAGGACGCGCTCCTCGGCGAAGTGCCCGTCCTCGGCGATGGGCGCGTTCGCCTGCGCGATGACGAAGTCGTCCTCCTCGTCGGCCGAGAGGTAATGCACCTCGTCGGTGACGCGGCCGTCGACGACCTTGCGGTACGGCGTCTCGACGAAGCCGAACGGGTTGATGCGACCGAACGACGCGAGCGAACCGATGAGACCGATGTTCGGGCCTTCCGGCGTCTCGATCGGGCACATGCGGCCGTAGTGGCTCGGGTGGACGTCACGGACCTCCATGCCGGCGCGGTCACGGGACAGACCACCCGGGCCGAGCGCGGAGAGGCGACGCTTGTGCGTCAGGCCCGCGAGCGGGTTGTTCTGGTCCATGAACTGCGACAGCTGGCTCGTGCCGAAGAACTCCTTGATAGAGGCGACGACCGGTCGGATGTTGATGAGCGTCTGCGGCGTGATGGCCTCGACGTCCTGCGTCGTCATCCGCTCGCGGACGACGCGCTCCATGCGGGACAGACCCGTACGGACCTGGTTCTGGATGAGCTCGCCGACGTTGCGGAGACGACGGTTGCCGAAGTGGTCGATGTCGTCGGTCTCGACGCGGATCTCGGCCTGCTCGCCGTTGCGGATGCCCGGCATCGTGCGCTCCCCCGCGTGGAGGGCGACGATGTACTTGATGGTCGCGACGATGTCCTCGACCGTGAGCGTCGACGCCTCGAGCTCGGTGTCGAGACCGAGCTTCTTGTCGATCTTGTACCGACCCACCTTGGCGAGGTCGTACCGCTTCGGGTTGAAGTACAGGTTGTCGAGGAGGGCCTGAGCGGCCTCCTTCGTCGGGGGCTCACCCGGACGCAGCTTGCGGTAGATGTCGAGGAGCGCGTCGTCCTGGCCCGTCGTGCTGTCCTTCTCGAGAGTGGCCCGCATGGACTCGTACTCGCCGAACTCCTCGAGGATCTGCGCGTCGGTCCAGCCGAGCGCCTTGAGGAGGACGGTGACCGACTGCTTGCGCTTGCGGTCGACGCGGACGCCTACCATGTCGCGCTTGTCGACCTCGAACTCCAGCCACGCACCCCGGCTGGGGATGACCTTGGCGGAGTAGATGTCCTTGTCACTCGTCTTGTCGGGCGTGCGCTCGAAGTACACACCCGGGCTACGGACGAGCTGGGAGACGACGACACGCTCGGTGCCGTTGATGATGAACGTGCCCCGGCTCGTCATGAGGGGGAAGTCGCCCATGAACACGGTCTGGCTCTTGATCTCGCCCGTGTTGTTGTTCATGAACTCGGCGGTGACGAACAGCGGCGCGCTGTACGTCATGTCGCGTTCCTTGCACTCTTCGATGGAGTACTTCTGCTCCTCGAAGCGGTGGTCGCGGAAGCTCAGCGACATCGACCCGGAGAAGTCCTCGATCGGGGAGATCTCCTCGAAGATCTCCTCCAGACCGGAACGGGTGGGCACGTCGTTGCGGCCGGCCTCGAGGGCCTCCGCCACGCGGTCCTGCCACCGCTCGTTGCCGAGCAGCCAGTCGAAGCTCTCCGTCTGGAGAGCGAGGAGGTCGGGGACCTCGAGGGGTTCGCGGATCTTCGCGAAGGAGATACGGCCTGAAGCCGTCAATGCGCTGGACATCTTCTGGGTCGCGGTACGCGAGGCAGCCAAGGATGGTCCTTCCTAAGCCTGGTGAGCGGCAAGTCGTCACTGCCTGCTCGACCCGGCACCGACCGAACATGGATCTCCCCAGGTGAGGAGCGATATTCAGCGGTACGTGGCACCACATCGCGCGATGATGCAGCTATTGGGGGAAGAACATAGGCAGCGCAAAGGCATAGCCTACCGAGGACATGGTTGCCCGTCAACCCCGACGTCCGTCGCCCACGGTCTGCTCGACCGTCCCCCCTCGACCGTTCCTCGCCGAGCCGAAGGACGAGGACGGGAGCACGGGTGGAGGAAGACCGCCACGCGGTGCCGGTGACGTGGTGCGACGTTCCCGCAAGCATGACCCCCAACCCCGTGCGGGTCAAGCAACCCCATCCCGAGCGACCCGCCGACCGGTGGCCCCCGAGACGCACGCCGCCACGTCCCCGCCCACGACCGCAGGCCAAGCCGGTCCGCGGACACGACGCGCCCGGGGCCGTGTCCGACGAACACGACCCCGGGCGCATCCGGAGCGGAGGGCCCCGCCGCATGGCTCCCTCAGACGAGGAGCTTCGCGAAGAGGAAGCCGAGGGCCACCGAGAACGAGATTGCGAGGACGCCCGGGAGGATGAAGGGGTGGTCGAACACCGCCTTGCCGATCCGGGTGCTCCCCGTGTCGTCCATCTCGACGGCCGCGAGCAGCGTCGGGTAGGTGGGGAGGACGAACAGTGCCGACACCGCGGGGAACGCCGCGAGCGCCGCGGCGGGGGCGACCCCGAGGGCGAGCGCCGACGGCATGAGGGCCTTGGTCGTCGCTGCCTGCGAGTACAGGAGCGACGCCGCGAAGAACAGCACGACGGCGAGCATCCACGGGTACTGCTGGAGCAGCCCGCCGGCGGCCTCCTGGATCGCCTTCTCGTGGGCGGCGACGAACGTCGTCCCCAACCACGCGACACCGAGGACGCAGATCGAGGCGCTCATCCCCGACTTGAACGTCGACGCCGAGAGGATGTCCGCCGGTGCGACCCGCGCGAGAAGCACGATCACCGCGGCGATCGTGAGCATGAACGCGATGATCGCCTGGTCGCGCGCCATCGGCGGGTTCTCGATGAGGCCGACCTTGTCGGAGATCGCCGTGGCGTACGCCATGACGGCCACGAGACCGACGAGGAAGACGAGCACCGAGGAGCGGGCGTGCGGGGAGACCTCGCGCCGCTCCGGCCCGCGGACCTCGACGACACCCCGCGCGAGACGGTCCTGGTAGACGGGGCACTTCGAGAGCGGACTGTTCGGGTTGGCCTTGTCGAGGAGGGTCATGACGAAGGCGGTGAGCATGCAGCCGATGAACGTCGACGGGATCGCGACGCCGAGGACCTGCAGGTAGCCCACCCCCTTCTCCTCCAGCAACGAGGAGAAGTAGACCACCGCCGCCGAGATCGGTGACGCCGTGATGGCGATCTGGGAGGCGACCACGGCGATCGACAGCGGCCGGGAGGGCCGGATGTCGTTCTCCTTGGCGACCTCGGTGATGACCGGCATCGTCGAGAACGCCGTGTGCCCCGTGCCGGCCATGAGCGTCATGAGGTAGGTGATGATCGGCGCGAGGAACACGAGGTGCTTGGGATTGCGCCGGAGCACCTTCTCGGCGAGGTCGACGAGGTAGTCCATGCCGCCCGCCACCTGCATCGCGGCGATCGCGCAGATGACCGCCATGATGATGGAGATGACGTCGAGCGGCATGTCGCCCGGGGATACGCCGAGCAGCGCGAGGACGAGCACCCCGAGGCCGCCGACGAAACCGATGGCGATGCCGCCGAGCCTCGCCCCCAGGAAGATCGCGGCGAGGACGACGAGCAGATGTAGCCAGATCATCGCGTCTTGGAATCCTTCGTGACGTCGTCGGCCGTGATCGCGAGGCGACCCGGATGCATGAGGTTGTCACGGGACAGGACGCGGTCGAGGAGCTCGGCGTCCATGAGGCCCCGTTCGAGGACGATCTCGCGGACTCCCTTGCCGGTGGCGGCCGCCTCCTTGCCGATGGAGTCGCCCGCCTCGTGCCCGATGTAGTCGTTGAGGTAGGTGATGACGCCGATCGAGTTCGTCACGTACCCGAGGCAGACGTCCTCGTTGGCCACGATGCCCTCGACGCACTTCGTGCGCAGCGTCTCGCACGCATTCGTGAGGAGCGTCATCGACTCGAAGAGGGCCTGCGCGATGACCGGCTCCATGACGTTGAGCTGGAGCTGACCGGCCTCGGCACCGAATCCGACGGTGACGTCGTTGCCCATGACCTTGAAGCAGACCTGGTTGACGACCTCGGGGATGACCGGGTTGACCTTCGCGGGCATGATCGACGACCCGGCCTGCATCTCCGGGAGGTTGATCTCGTTGAGGCCGGCCCGCGGTCCCGAGGAGAGCAGGCGGAGGTCGTTGCACACCTTGGAGAGCTTGACCGCGAGGCGCTTGAGGGCGGCGTGCGTCATGACGTAGTCACCGCAGTCGCTCGTCGCCTCGATGAGGTTGGGGGCGGGGACGCAGGGCCGGCCCGTGACCTCGGCGAGGTGGCGCACCGCGAGGGGGGCGTATCCGGGCGGGGTGTTGAGGCCGGTGCCGATGGCCGTCGCGCCGAGGTTCATCTCGAGGAGCAGCTCCCGTGCCGAGTCGAGGTGACGCAGTTCCTCCCCCAGGGTGACGCCGAACGCGGTGAACTCCTGGCCGAGGGTCATCGGCACCGCGTCCTGAAGCTGCGTGCGCCCCATCTTGAGGACCTCGGAGAACTCCTCGCCCTTGGCCCGGAACGCCTGCTGCAGGGCGGTGAGTGCCTCACCGAGACGACCGAGCATCTCATCGACCGCGAGACGGAAACCCGAGGGGTAGGCGTCGTTCGTCGACTGGCTCCGGTTGACGTGGTCGTTGGGGTTGACGACCTCGTAGGACCCCTTGGGCTCCCCGAGGTGCTCGAGCGCAAGGTTCGCGATGACCTCGTTGGTGTTCATGTTGAGGGACGTGCCCGCGCCGCCCTGGAAGACGTCGACGGGGAACTGGTCCATGCAGCGGCCCTCCTGCAGCACCGCATCGCACGCCCAGACGATCGCGTCGGCGATCTTCTCGTCGAGGACCCCGAGCTCCTTGTTCGTGAGGGCGGTCGCCTTCTTCACCATGACCATGCCGCGGACCATCG
Source organism: Mobilicoccus pelagius NBRC 104925 (assembly GCF_000247995.1). Classification (GTDB taxonomy): domain Bacteria; phylum Actinomycetota; class Actinomycetes; order Actinomycetales; family Dermatophilaceae; genus Mobilicoccus; species Mobilicoccus pelagius. Next base: position 15,521 of record NZ_BAFE01000075.1, on the reverse strand, counting down.
CGGGGACCTCGCTGATCGTCCGGCCGGAGATGGGAAAGTTCTCCACCGCGCGAACCGTATGCACCCCGTAGTAGGCGTCGGCCGGCACCCCCTTACGTCCGAGAAGATCGGATTCCCACCGCTGGTCACTCATGAGCCCTCCTGAGAATGTCAACAAGATGCAGGCACACCGCCCACGTTCCGATCGTAGGCAATCGGCCTGTTCAGGCGCTGGAGAACGGGAGTATTGGGGAACCCTCCGCACTCCCCCGGGAACCACGGTGAAAAGGCCGATCCGTAAGATTTCGGACTCCCCGTCCCCCACCGCAGGAGATTTCCTCATGCCCGAGATCTACATCGACGGAAAATGGAGGGCCCCCGTTGCGGGCGGCACCCGCGACATCCGTTGTCCCGCCGACGGTTCCCTCGTCGCGACGGTCGCCGAATGCGACGAGCAGGACGCCGCGTCCGCCGTCGCCGCCGCCCGGAAGGCCTTCGACCACGGCCCCTGGCCCACCACCCCCTCCCCCGAGCGCGCCGCCCTCCTCCACCGCGTCGCCGACCTCCTCCAGGAGGAGAAGGAGACCGTCGCCACCCTCGAGGCGAAGGACACCGGCAAGCGCCTCGTCGAGTGCCGCATCGACGTCGACGACATCACCGGCGTGTTCCGCCACTTCGCCGGGCTCGCGCAGGCCGACGTCGGCCGCGTCGTCGACCCCGGCATGCCCGCCGTGAGCAGCCGCGTCGTCCACGAGCCCGTCGGGGTGTGCGTCCTCATCACGCCGTGGAACTACCCGCTGCTCCAGACGGCCTGGAAGGTCGCTCCCGCCCTCGCCGCGGGCAACACGTTCGTCCTCAAACCGAGCGAGCTCACCCCCCATACCGCGCTGTGGCTCGTCGACGCCCTCGAGCGCGTCGGACTCCCCGCCGGTGTGGCCAACCTCGTCCTCGGCGCGGGCGCCGCCGTCGGCCCCGCCCTCACCGACTCCGAGGACGTCGACCTCGTGTCGTTCACCGGTGGCCTCGCCACCGGCACCTCGATCGCCGAGACCGCCGCACGCACCGTCAAGCGGGTCGCGCTCGAGCTCGGCGGCAAGAACCCCAACGTGATCTTCGCCGACGCCGACCTGCCCGCCGCGATCGACAACGCCGTCACGGCGATCTTCCTCGACTCCGGTCAGGTGTGCTCCGCCGGTGCGCGACTCGTCGTCGAGGAGTCGATCCACGACGAGGTCGTCGACGAGATCGTCCGCCGCGCCCGCCTCATCCGCCTCGGCGGCCCGTTCGACGAGGACGCCGAGAGCGGTCCCCTCATCAGCGAGACCCACCGCGAGAAGGTCCACGGCTACGTCGAGCAGGCGATCGCCGACGGCGCCGTACTGCGCTGCGGCGGCGAGATCCCCACCGAGGGTCCGCTCGCCGAGGGCTCCTACTACCCGCCGACCGTCCTCGACCGGTGCACCCGCGGCATGGCGTGCGTCCACGACGAGTCGTTCGGCCCCGTCCTCACCGTCGAGACCTTCTCCGGCGACGACGACGAGTCCCTGGAGGACGCGGCCGTCGAGATCGCCAACGACACCCACTACGGCCTCGCCGGCGCCGTATGGACGGAGAACGCCGGCCGCGCCGAACGCGTCGCCCGCCGCCTGCGTCACGGCACCGTGTGGATCAACGACTACCACCCCTACGTCCCCCAGGCGGAATGGGGCGGCATGAAGCGCTCGGGTGTCGGCCGCGAGCTCGGTCTTGCCGGGCTCGAGGAGTACCGCGAGACCAAGCACATCTGGCACAACACGCAGCCCACCCCCGCCGAGTGGTTCTCCGGCGGCCCCAGCGCAGCCACCGACTGACGTACACCCTGCGGGCCGCACCGGCGCGGCCCGCAGGGGTACGCACCCCACCGCCACACCACCCGGGGCACGAGCCCGTCGCCCCGACGACACGAGGAGACACCATGACCAAGACCTACGACTACGTCATCGTCGGAGGTGGATCGGCCGGCTCCGCGCTCGGCAACCGCCTCTCCACCGACCCCGGCACGAGCGTCCTCGTCCTCGAGGCCGGCCGTTCGGACTTCAAGTTCGACCCGCTGATCCACATGCCGGCCGCGCTGCCCTTCCCCATGGGCAACTCGCTCTACGACTGGCAGTACGAGACCGAGCCCGAGCCCTACATGCACGGCCGTCGCCTCGCGCACGCCCGCGGCAAGGTCCTCGGTGGCTCCTCGAGCATCAACGGCATGATCTTCCAGCGCGGCAACCCCATGGACTACGAGCGCTGGGCCGCCGACACCGGCATGGAGACGTGGGACTACGCCCACTGCCTCCCCTACTTCAAGCGCATGGAGACGTGTCTCGAGGGCGCCGACGCCTGGCGCGGCGGCTCCGGCCCGCTCGTGCTCGAGCGCGGCGAGGCCCAGAACCCCCTGTTCGGTGCCTTCTTCGAGGCCGCGCAGCAGGCCGGGTTCCCGCTCACCGACGACGTCAACGGGTACCGCCAGGAGGGCTTCGGCCGCTTCGACCGCAACGTCCACAAGGGCCGTCGCCTCTCCGCCTCCCGCGCTTACCTCCACCCGGTGCGCGACCGCAAGAACCTCACCATCGAGACCCTCGCGCACGTCACCGGCCTCCGCACGCAGGGCAACCGCGTCGTCGGCGTCGACTACCTCCGCGCCGGCCGCGCCCACCGCAGCGTCGCCGCCCGCGAGGTCATCCTCTGCGGTGGCGCCTTCAACTCGCCCCAGCTCCTCCAGCTCGCCGGCATCGGCGCCGCCGACGAGCTCTCCGCGCTCGGCATCACGCCCGTCGCCGACCTGCCCGGCGTCGGCGCGAACCTCCAGGACCACCTCGAGGTCTACGTCCAGCACGCGAGCAGCCAGCCCGTCTCCCTCGGGCCCTGGTTCAGCAACTGGAAGGCCCCGCAGATCGGCCTCGAATGGCTGTTCCGCAAGGGCATCGGCACGAGCAACCACTTCGAGGCCGGTGGTTTCATCCGCAGCAACGACGACGTGAAGTACCCGAACCTCATGTTCCACTTCCTGCCGATCGCCGTGCGGTACGACGGAAGCTCCGTCGCCGCCCCCCACGGCTACCAGGTGCACATCGGACCGATGTACTCCGACGTCCGTGGCACCGTGAAGATCACGAGCACCGACCCGCGCAAGCACCCCGCCATCCGGTTCAACTACCTCTCCACCGACAACGACCGTCGCGAGTGGGTCGAGATGGTCCGCGCGGCCCGCACGATCTTCGCCCAGCCCGCCTTCGCCGCGTTCTCCGCCGGCGAGATCTCCCCCGGACCCGAGGTCGAGACCGACGAACAGATCCTCGACTGGGTCGCGCGCGACGGCGAGACCGCCCTCCACCCCTCCTGTACTGCCAAGATGGGCACCGACGACATGAGCGTCGTCGACCCGCGGACGATGCGCGTCCACGGCGTCGAAGGACTCCGCGTCGTCGACGCCTCCGTCTTCCCCTACGTGCCCAACGGCAACACGTACGCCCCCGTGATGATGGTCGCCGAGAAGGCCGCCGACCTCATCCTCGGCAACACGCCCCTCCCCCCCTCGCACGCGCCGTTCTACCGCCACGGCACCGGCATGACCCTCTTCCCCGAGGGCGACCCCCGCAACTCCGCGTGGGACGCCACCACCGAGCCACCCTCGGCGGCGGGCGTCGCGCGCGCGGCCGGTAACCCCGGAGGGCAGGTCGGCCTCGGATGAGTCCGACGACGAACGGCACCGGGGCCCCCAGCACCGGCGCCGCCGAGACGAAGACGACGGTGAACCGCGTCAACCCCGTCGTCTTCGGCGGCTCCCTGGTGGGAGTCCTCGCCGTCGCGCTGTGGGCGATGCTCGCCCGCGGCCAGGCCGAGACCGTGATCGGCGATGCCGTCGCCGCGGTCTCGGCCGGATTCGGCTGGTACTACATCGCCCTCGCCACCCTCTGCGTCGTGTTCGTCCTCGTCGTCGCGCTCTCCCGCTACGGGAACGTCCGCCTCGGCCCCGACCACGTGACCCCCGAGTTCTCGACCTTCTCGTGGGCGGCGATGCTCTTCGCCGCGGGCATCGGCACCGACCTCATGTTCTTCTCGGTCGCCGAACCCGTGTCCCAGTTCCTCGAACCGCCCACCGGCAAGGGCGGCACCGTCGAGGCGGCGAACGACGCGATCGTCTGGACGCTCTTCCACTACGGCATCAGCGGCTGGGCCATGTACTCCGTCATGGGGATGGCGCTCGCGTACTTCGCGTACCGGCGCCACCAGCCCCTCGCGGTCCGCTCGGCCCTCACCCCGCTGCTCGGCCGTCACCTCGACGGGCCCATCGGGCACGCCGTCGACATCGCCGCGATGCTCGGCACGATCTTCGGCGTCGCGACCTCCCTCGGCATCGGCGTCGTGTCCCTGTCCGTCGGGCTCGACATGCTGTTCGGCACCGGCACCAGCCTCGGAACCCAGATCGCCCTCGTCGTCGTCGCCGTCGTCATGGCGGCCGTGTCCGCCACGACCGGCGTCGCCAAGGGCATCCGGATCCTCAGCCAGCTCAACGTGCTCCTCGCCATCGGCATCGCGGCGTGGGTGCTCGTGGCGGGGCGGACGACGTTCCTGCTCAACGCGCTCGTGCAGAACATCGGCCGCTTCGTGGCCACGTTCCCCGAGCTCACCGGGCAGACGTTCGCCTACGACCAGCGCGCCGAGTGGATGTCGCTGTGGACGTTGTTCTTCTGGGCCTGGTGGATCGCCTGGGCGAGCTTCGTCGGGATGTTCCTCGCGCGCATCAGCCAGGGACGCACGATCCGCCAGTTCGTCGCGGGGACGATGATCCTTCCGTTCAGCTACATCGTCATGTGGGTGTCGATCTTCGGGAACTCCGCCATCGACCGCATCCGCTCGGGCGACACGGCGTTCGGCGAACTCGCCTCCGCCACCCCCGAACGGGGCTTCTACACGCTGCTCCAGCAGTATCCCGGCTCGGGCATCCTCATCGCGCTCGCGACGTTCGTCGGGCTGCTCTTCTACGTGACGTCCGCCGACTCCGGCGCCCTCGTCATGGCGAACCTCAGTTCGCGGATCTCCGACCCGCACGAGGACGCCGCGCCCTGGCTGCGCATCGTCTGGGCCGCGACCACCGGCCTGCTCACCATCGCGATGCTCATGGTCGGCGGCATCGTCACGCTCCAGTACGCGACGGTCATCATGGGCGCCCCGTTCGCCGTCGTGATGATCCTCGTCATGGTGAGCCTCTCGCGGGCGCTCCAGGTCGAGGCGCACCTCGCGGACGGGCGACGCCGCCCCACCCTCCCGCCGATGTCCGGACCCGACGGGGCCGGCGCCGGCGAGTGGAAGGCGCGCCTGGAACGTCTCCTCGAGGCGAGCGACCCCGAGGCCGCGCGCCGCTACCTCGTCCGCGTCGTCCGCCCGGCGCTCGTCGCGGTGGGCGAGGAACTCACGCAGCAGGGCGTCGGCGCCACCGTCACCACGGAGGGCGGAGACCTCCCCGACTCCGTCGAGCTCCGCGCCGACGACGGGCCGCACCCGTTCGTCTACGCGGTGCACGTCGAGGCCGCCCAGGCACCTGCCTACGGCGGCCGAATGGTCTACGGGAAGGATGTCATCGGACGCCTCCACGTCCACCTCGCCGCGGGTGGACAGGGCTACGACGTCATGGGCTACAGCCGGGCCCAGCTCATCCACGACGTCCTCGACCAGTACGAGGACCACCTCGAGTTCCTCCGCCTCGAGGACAACGCCACCACCGGCCTCACCGCCGGGGGCTGACGCCGCGACACGCCGGGCGGTGCACCCGCCCGACACGACGAACGGGGCGGGACGGACATGATGTCCATCCCGCCCCGTTCGTGTGTGCCGAGAACGAACTCAGCAGACGGAGGCGAACGTCACTTGAGGGTGACGGTGGCGCCGGCGCCCTCGAGGGCAGCCTTGGCCTTCTCCGCGTCTTCCTTCTTCGCGGCCTCGAGGACGGGCTTGGGGGCGCCGTCGACGAGGTCCTTGGCCTCCTTGAGGCCGAGCGACGTGAGGGCGCGGACCTCCTTGATGACCTGGATCTTCTTGTCACCGGCGGACTCGAGGATGACGTCGAACTCGTCCTTCTCCTCGGCAGCGCCGGCGTCGCCGCCGCCCGCAGCCGGGGCGCCCGCGGCCGCAACCGCGACCGGAGCCGCAGCGGTGACCTCGAACTTGTCCTCGAACGCCTTGACGAACTCGGAGAGCTCGATGAGGGTCATCTCTTCGAAAACGCCGAGGAGCTCCTCGGTGGACATCTTCGCCATGATTGGCTTCCTTCCTAGAACGAACTACGTGCCGTGAGTGGCTGAACTGGGGTGGCCGGACGCGTGAAGCGTCAGGCCTCGTCGCCACCCTCGGCGGCGTCGGCGGGGGCCTCGGCGGGAGCCGTAGCGGCCCCACCGGTCGTCTCGACCTTCGCCCGGAGGGCGTCGATCACGCGCGCCGTCTGCGACAGCGGAGCGGCGAACAGCGACACGGCCTGGTTGAGCTTGCCCTTCATCGCGCCTGCAGCCTTGGCCAGCAGGACCTCACGCGACTCGAGGTCGGCAAGCTTGGTGATGTCCTCCGCGCTCAAGGCCTTGCCGTCGAGGACGCCGGCCTTGATGACGAGGAGGGGGTTGGCCTTGGCGAAGTCACGCAGCACCTTGGCCGCCTCGACCGGGTCACCGGTGACGAAGGCGATGGCCGAGGGGCCGACGAGCTGACCGTCGAAGGCCGTGACTCCGGCCTCCTTGGCGGCGAGCTCGGTGAGCGTGTTCTTCGCGACGGCGTAGCTACCGTTCGGGCGCAGCTGCGAGCGGAGCTCGGACAGCTGGGCCACGGACAGGCCGCGGTACTCCGTCAGCACGGCCGCACCGGACTCGCGGAACTTGTCCGTGAGCTCGGCGATGGCTGCCTGCTTCGCGGGCGTTGCCATAGGGCCTCCTTAAGGTGATGCCGGCACCCACGGCCCCTACGACGACAAAAGCTCCCGTGCACAGGGCAACGGGAGCACACGACCGAACAGGATCTGCTCGGTGAACGTTCTCGGTGGCCTGCGCTGGATGCCCCGTGTGTAGGGGCCTTCGGTCGGACGTGATGATCCGACAACCGGCGGTCATGGGTCTCCCCCAGTCTAGGCGCACCCCGCGCGAGGGGCCAAATCCCACCACGATGACCATCCCCGACCGCGCTACAGCGAACGGCCACCCACGACATCGACCCCACCACCGGACGCCGCGGACCACCACCGACGAGGCGTCGACGACACGCGGACGGCCCACCCCCGGAGGTCCGGAGGTGGGCCGTCGTCATGCCGGTGGTCTGCGACCTCAGCGCCCCACGAGGTCGTACGCGGCACGGACGACGGACTCCGCGTCGATGGCGTGGAGACGGTGCGCGTCCTCCATCCCGCTCGACTGCCCGAACATCGAGACGCCGAGCGACGCGATGCGGTCGCCCCGCACCCCGGCGAGGAACGTGAGGGTGTGCGGGTGGCCGTCGAGGACGGTGACGAGCGGGGCGCGCCGCTCCTCGGGGAAGAGGACGTCGACGATGCCACCGGCACGCGCACCGGAGAGCGATCCTCGCGCCTGGAGCGAGCGGAACACGAGGTCGGGGCTCGTGAGACAGACGACCCCGGCGGTGACACCGAACTCACGGAGGCGCTCGGCCGCGGCGAGGACCTCCGGCATGATCGCGCCGACACCGACGAGGGTGACGTCCTCCTCCCCCGGCGTCGTGTCGTCGAGGCGGTAGCCGCCCGCGACGGCCTGCTCGCGGCGACGCTCCCGCAGCATGGGGTCCTCGGGGACGGCCGCGAGCGCCTGCACGACGGGGCGGGTCGAGAGTCGGAAGTACGCCGACTCCCCGTCGGGCCGACCGATGCGGGCCATCGCTGCGAGGAGGCACCACTCGAGGTCCTGGGTGAACGCCGGCTCGTAGGCCACGCACTCGGGCTGCTCGAGACCGATCGACGGGGTCGTGATCGACTGGTGCGCCCCACCCTCGGGAGCGAGCGTCACACCCGACGGGGTGCCGACGAGGATCGACTGCCCACCGGCGTACATGCCGTACGACCACGGCTCGAGTGCGCGGGAGACGAACGGGTCGTAGACGGTGGCGACGGGGATGAGCGGACGCCCCCACCGGCTCCACGTCGCCCCGAGCTCACCGGCCAGGCAGACGAGGTTGACCTCGGCGATGCCGAGCTCGATGTGCTGACCGCCACTGCCCTCCGTCCACTTGAGGACGCGTTCGGCGTCGTCGGCGAACCAGTCCGTGCGGTCGCGCACCGACCACACCCCGGTCTTGTTGATCCACCCGCCGAGGTTCGTCGAGGACGCGACGTCGGGGCTGAGGGTGACGACCCGCCCGGCGACGTCGGGGGCGGCCCGGAGAAGGTCGGAGAGGACCCGCCCGAGGGCGGCCTGCGTCGACCCGACCGCCTTCGGCCGCCACGGGAGTTCCGCCGGCACGTCGACCGGCGTCGGGGCGGGGACGGCCGGACGCGCGAGACGAGCCGCAGCCTCCTCACACCGGCGCGCCGCGGCCGACCCGGGCTCGAAGCGATGCCACGGGTCCTCCGGGTCCATCCCCGACAGCTCGGCGAGCTCGGAGAGCTGCTCGGCGGTGATCATCGCCGAGTGGTTCTGCGGGTGCCCCTCCGTCGCGAGGCCACGCCCCTTGACCGTGTACGCGAAGACCACCGTCGGGCGGGAGTCGTCGATCTGCTCGTACGTCTCGAGGAGCAGACCGATGTCGTGGCCACCGAGGTCACGGATGACCTGGGCGAATTCCCGCGGCTCGAACTCGCCCAGCAGACGCTCGAGTTCCGCGGGCGCGTCGCCCCCGAGCACCCGCTCGTGGAGCTCCTGGGGGCGGGCGCGGAGCAGGCGCTGGTACTCCTCGTTCGGCATCGTCTCGAGCCGCTCACGCAGCAGCTCGCCGCCGGGCCGCGCGAAGACCTCCTCGATCCGACGGCCCCACGTGCACGTGAGCACCTGCCAGTCGGCCGCCTCGAACATGCCGACGAGACGCTTGATCTGCACGTCGGGGATGATCCGGTCGAGCGACTGACGGTTGAGGTCGACGATCCACGTGATCTCGCCCAGCTGACGCACGCCGGGGTCGGTGATCGCCTCCCACACCGCACCCTCGTCGAGCTCCGCATCGCCGAGGAGGCTGATGAAACGGCCGCCCGCAGGCATGTCCTGGTCGCGGTCACGGAGGTACCGGTGGCTCATCGCCGCCCAGATCGGCGCCGTCGCACCGATGCCGACGCTGCCCGTCGAGAAGTCGACCGTGTCGGGGTCCTTGCGGCGGCTCGGATAGCTCTGCAGACCGCCCAGCTCACGCAGACGCGGGAGGTAGGACTCGTCGAGGTCCCCCAGCAGGTAGTTGATCGCGTGAAGCACCGGCGAGGCGTGCGGCTTGACCGACACCCGATCCGCCGACGTGAGCTCCGAGAACCACAGCGACGTCATGATGCCGACCATCGACGCGCTCGACGCCTGATGGCCGCCGGCCTTGACCCCCGAGGTGTTCTCCCGACCGCGGTTCGCGGCGTCGACGATCGCCGTCGCCGTCCACAGCACCCGCTGCGCGATCTCGTCGAGGACGTCGTCGCCGAGGGACGCCGCGGCTGACAGGGGGCGGTCGTCGACGTGCGGCTCCGTGCCCTCGCCTCCGCCCAACCACGTCGACTCGCCGTTCGTCCCCTGGGATGTGCCCTGGGTCATCGTCGACCCCTTCCTCGCGGCCTCGCCGGTGTTCCGTCCCGTCCGCGACGGCGTCGCGGCGTCTCACACTGTACGGGCCCGACACGCCTCCAGCGTGACTGCCGCCGAAGATTCCACCGAAACCGACGGGATCGATTGCGGAAAACGCGATGAGAAGTGGCCTTCGCCGCATGTCGCGAGGGACCTGCGCACCCGACGCCGGACGTCACACCCTCCCACACACGACAACGCCCGCCCCGAGAACGGGACGGGCGTCGGTGAGACGGGTAAGAGGCTCAGGCCTCGTCCTCCGCCGTGAGGTTGCGGGTGCGGTTGCCGTCGAGCGGGATGCCGGGGCCCATCGTCGTGGCCATCGTGGCCTTGCTGATGTAGCGACCCTTACTCGCGGACGGCTTGAGACGGAGGATCTCCTCGAGCGCCGCACCGTAGTTCTCCACGAGGGCCTTCTCGTCGAAGGAGGCCTTGCCGATGATGAAGTGGAGGTTGCTGTGCTTGTCGACGCGGAACTCGATCTTTCCGCCCTTGATGTCGGAGACGGCCTTCGCGACGTCCATCGTCACCGTGCCGGTCTTCGGGTTCGGCATGAGACCACGCGGACCGAGGACCTTGCCGAGACGACCGACCTTGCCCATGAGGTCAGGGGTCGCGACGACGGCGTCGAAGTCGAGCCAGCCACCCTGGACCTTCTCGAGCATGTCGTCCGAGCCGACGAAGTCGGCGCCGGCCTCGCGGGCGGCCTCGGCGTTCGCACCGTTCGCGAACACGAGGACGCGCGCCGTCTTACCGGTGCCGTGCGGAAGGTTGACCGTGCCACGGACCATCTGGTCGGCCTTGCGGGGGTCGACGCTGAGACGGAGCGCGACCTCGACGGTCGAGTCGTACTTCGTCGTCGCCGTCTCCTTGGCGAGGCGGACGGCCTCGAGCGGCGAGTAGAGCTTGCTCTGGTCGATCTTCTCGGCGGCGGCGCGGTAGGCCTTGCTGCGCTTCATGATGCTCCTCTGAGGTGATGAGCCCGCATCGTCGGCCCGGGGACCGGGGCGGGCGGCGGAGTCGTGGTCCAACGGGCCGCGCTCGGCCCTGCCACGAGGATCCATTTTGCCACACGACCGGCCCGACCCCGCATCCGCCGTCTCGGCACGGCCCAACCCACCCCGGTTCCGGGCATGCACAACGCGGACCCGCCCCGGCTCGCCCCCCGCACAGGAACGCACGAGGGCCGCAGGTGCGCACACCTGCGGCCCTCGTGGCGGACCCCGCAACGGAGTCGACGTTCAACGACTCACTTGACCGTGATGCCCATCGAACGCGCCGTGCCGGCGATGATCTTCTTCGCCTGCTCGATGTCGTTCGCGTTGAGGTCCTGCATCTTCTGCTCGGCGATCTCACGCACCTGGTCGTCGGTGAGGCTCGCGACCTTGGTCTTGTGCGGCTCGCCGGAACCCTTGGCCACACCCGCGGCCTTCTTGATGAGCTCCGCGGCCGGCGGCGTCTTCGTGATGAAGGTGAACGAGCGGTCCTCATAGACCGTGATCTCGACCGGGATGACGTTGCCGCGCTGGGACTCCGTCGCGGCGTTGTACGCCTTGACGAACTCCATGATGTTGACACCGTGCTGACCCAGAGCCGGACCCACCGGCGGCGCGGGCGTGGCCGCACCGGCCTGGATCTGCAGCTTGATGTAGCCGGCGACCTTCTTCTTCGGAGGCATGTCGCTCCTCTTTCGCTTCGTGGGCCCACGCCGTGGGCGATGACCCGGTTGCAGCAACGGCCGGGGCTCCGACCGCGGGCGCCCGGACACGCCGGGCACCGAGGGTCCACGGTACGCGCCCCCGGGGGCGCGGCGCGAATCGTCCGGCCGCCTCCCCGCTCCCACGCCGCGACGCACCCGCCTCGGACCACCACGCCGGGATCACGACGCCGGATCACGAAGGACGAGCGACCCCACACGACGACGCCCGCCCCGGTGCGAGGACCGGGGCGGGCGCGATGTCGTCGTTGGATCAGATCTTGGCGACCTGGTTGAAGCCGAGCTCCACCGGGGTCTCACGACCGAAGATCGAGACGAGGACCTTGAGCTTCTGCTGCTCGGGGAGGATCTCGGAGATCGTCGCCGGCATCGTCTCGAAGGGGCCCTCCATGACCGTGACGGACTCGCCGATCTCGTAGTCGACGACCGTCGTCGAGGCCACCGTGGCCGGATCCTGACGGCTCGGGGCGGTCGCCGCACCGGCGGCGGCCTCACGCTCGACCTGCGGGGCGAGCATCGAGACGATCTCCTCGAGGCCCAGCGGCACCGGCTGGTGCGCGTTGCCGACGAACCCGGTGACGCCCGGCGTGTGACGCACGGCACCCCAGCTCTCGTCGGTGAGGTCCATGCGGACGAGGACGTACCCGGGCATCCGGACGCGACGGACGACCTTCTTCTGGCCGTTCTTGATCTCGGTGACCTGCTCCATCGGCACCTCGGCCTGGAAAATGTACTCCTCCATGTTGAGCGAGGTGACGCGCTGCTCGAGGTTCTGCTTCACGCGGTTCTCGTAGCCCGCGTAGGAGTGGATGACGTACCAGTCACCCGGGAGGAACCGCAGCTCGCGACGGAGCGCGTCGACCGGGTCCTCCTCCGGCTCCTCGGCCTCGTCCTCCGCCTCGACCCGGTCGCCCTCGACGACCTCGCCCGTGGCCTCGTCGCCGGCCTCCGCGGCGGCCTCGGCGTCCGCGTCCTCGTCGGACTCGTCCGCGTCGCCTCCGTCGGGGACGTCGACGGCCTCGTCGGTCTCCGGCTCGACGACCTCACCGGTGGTCTCGTCGACCTCCAGGTCCTCCGAGAACTCGGCGACGGGCACCTGGGCCTCCTCGACGGCCTCGGGCTGGAACTCCGACTCGCTCACGGGTGAACTCACTTCCTTGCCTGATACGGGACGCCCCGGAACGGGTCCGGGGCGAGGTACTCGATGGGGGCGTCGTGGGACGCGGAGAGGCGGGGCCGGATCAGGCGCCGCCGAACACCCAGCCGACGAGACGGGTGGAGAGGGCGTCGATCGCGATCGTGAAGAGCATCACGGTGGTGACGAAGAGGATGACCACCGTGGTGTAGGTGGTGAGTTCCTTGCGCGTGGGACGGACCACCTTGCGCATCTCGTCGAGCACCTGGCTCATGAAGAGCGCGATCGAGGAGAAGAACCTCGTGACGACGTTTCCGCCCTCGGGGCGTCGCTGCCGGGCGGACGCTCGCGTCGCCGTGCTCTGGTCGCTCACGTGTCCTCATCTCCTGGGTCACCACTCGCGGGGAGCGGGATACGGGATTCTCCGCGGCGACCCTTTCGTCCTCGACAACATCCGTCTTCGCAGGGCAGGAGGGACTCGAACCCCCAACCGCCGGTTTTGGAGACCGGTGCTCTACCAATTGAGCCACTGCCCTACGGGTCAGGCGGCACGAGCTCGTGCCGGTCTCACCCAGACGGAGAGCATACGGGAGAGGTCGCCGGATACGCCAACCCGGGCCGTTCCCACGGTGCGTCGCCGCACGTCGGACGCCCGTCCGGAACCTGCCGACACGCCCCGTCACCCGCCCCGACGGGGCCCCCGGAGCGGTCCGTCTGGGAGACTGGAGGGGTGAGCAGGCCGGTCAGCACCCTTCCCAAGGCGCACCTCCACCTGCACTTCACCGGGTCCATGCGGTTCTCCACCCTCATGCAGACGGCCCGGGAGCAGGGGGCCCGCCTCCCCCGCGCCCTCGTCGATGACTGGCCGCCGCAGCTCGCGGCCGTCGACGAACGCGGCTGGTTCCGGTTCCAACGCCTCTACGACGCCGCCCGCGCCTGCGTGCGCTCCGAGGGCACCATGCGCCGCATCGTCGCCGAGGCCGCCGAGGACGACGCCGCCGAGGGGTCGCGCTGGCTCGAGATGCAGGTCGACCCCACGAGCTACGCCCCCCACGTCGGCGGTCTCACCCGCGCCCTCGAGATCGTCCTCGACGAGGCGCGCCGCGTGAGCGAGGCCGGCCCCGTCGGGGTGGGGATCGTCGTCGCCGCGAGCCGGATCCGGCACCCCCTCGACGCGCGCACCCTCGCTCGGCTCGCCGCCCAGCACGCGGGCGAGGGGCCCGGCAGCGTCATCGGCTTCGGCCTCTCCAACGACGAGCGCCGCGGTCACGTCGAGGAGTTCGAGGGCGCGTTCCGCATCGCCCGCAAGGCCGGGCTCGCCATCGTCCCCCACGGCGGAGAGCTCCTCGGCGCCGACGCCGTGCGCTCGACGCTCGAGGCGGCCCGGCCCGACCGCATCGGTCACGGGGTGCGCAGCATCGAGGATCCCGAGGTGCTCGCCGAGGTCGTCCGCGAGGGCGTCACCCTGGAGGTGTGCCCCGGCAGCAACGTGGGCCTCGGCGTCTACGGGACGCCGTCCGACGTGCCCCTGCGTCGGCTCTACGAGTCGGGGGCCCGCATCGCCCTCGGCGCCGACGACCCGCTCCTCTTCGGCTCGCGCCTCGCCGACCAGTACGAGCTCGCTCGCGCCGCACAAGGATTCGACGACGCCGAACTCGCCGACCTCGCCAGGATGTCCCTCGAGGGCAGCCGTGCCCCGCAGGCGACCAAAGACTCTGCCTTCGCCGACATCCGGGCCTGGCTCGAGGCCGACGACACCGACGCCCCGTCCACGCGGCAGGACTGATCCCCCAGGCCCCGGGGCCGGACGTCGCCGCGCCCGGCACAGCCGGGCCGGGGGCACGAGGACGCACCACGGGCACGGAGCATCGTGAGGCCTTGGCCGGGGAACGACCAGGGCTTCGGCGACATCCTGCGGTGACGCACCCGCCGGGGTTCAGCCCCTCGCCGCGTGCGGCCGAAGCTCTCCCTGTGGGGCGCCGTCCGGAGCGTCAGAGGGTGAGGCCGACGAGGACGGGTTCGTTGACGAGACGGACCCCGAACCGCTCCTCGACGCCGTCACGCACCTCGCGGGCGAGAGCGACGACGTCGGCGGCGCGCGCCTCGCCACGGTTCGTCACGGCGAGGACGTGCTTCGTCGACAGGCCCGCGGGGCCCGGCAGACCATAGCCCTTGTCGAACCCCGCCTCGTCGATGAGCCACGCCGCGCTCGTCTTCTCGTGGCCGTCGTCGGCCGGGAAGCGCGGCGGCGTGAGATCGGGCCCCGCGACCTCGTGGATGCGTTCGACGAGAGCGTCCATGCGGTCCGTGGGGAGGATCGGGTTGGTGAAGAACGAGCCGCAGCTCCACGTGTCGGGGTCGTCCGCGTCGAGCACCATGCCGCGACGACGACGTTGTTCGAGGACCGCCTCGCGCGCGTCCGCGAGCGGCACCCGGGCGCCGAGCTCGACGCCGAGCCCCTTCGCGAGGTCGGCATAGGCGATCGGCTTCGAGAGGTCCGCGACCTCGAACTGGAACGTCACGTCGAGGACGACGTAGCGGGGCGAGAACCCGCCGAGCGCCGCCGAGATCTCCGCACCCGTCGTGCGGGGCGGCATCGGGGTGCCCTTGAACCGGGAGTGGCGGTAGGAGAAGTCGCACTCGGCCGCCGTGAACGTGCGGACCTCCTCGCGGGCGCGGTCCCACGTGCGGACGCGCGCGATGGTCTGGGCGACCTCCTGGCCGTAGGCTCCGACGTTCTGCACCGGCGTCGACCCGACGCAGCCCGGGATGCCCGAGAGCGCCTCGACACCCGCCCACCCCGAGTCGATCGCATGGGCGACGAACGCATCCCACGGCTCCCCCGCGGCGACGCGGACCATCGCGCCGCCGCAGAAGTCCTGTGACTCGACGGTGACGCCGCGCGTCGCGACCTTGA
>NZ_BAFE01000076.1 GCF_000247995.1 Mobilicoccus pelagius NBRC 104925 | reverse complement strand
AGCTAGCGTGACGGGGTGGATCCCGTGACGCTACCCGACCTGCCCGACCTGCCCACCCTGCTCGACGCCGCCCACGTGGTGCGCATCCCCATGCGCACCAGGTTCCGCGGCCTCACCGCCCGCGAGACGGTGGTCTTCGAGGGGCCGTGCGGCTGGGGCGAGTTCGGCGCCTTCGGTGAGTACGACGACGCCGAGGCGTCCCGCTGGCTCGCCGCCGGCCTCGAGGCCGCGTGGCGGGGACACCCCGCCCCGGTGCGCCGATCCGTGCCGGTGAACGCGACCGTCCCCGCGATCGAGGCCGACCGCGTGCCCGAGATCGTCGCGCGGTTCGGCGGGGCGGGCACCGCCAAGGTCAAGGTCGCCGAGCGCGGCCAGAGCCTGGGCGACGACGTGGCGCGCGTCGCCGCCGTCCGCGACGTCATGGGCCCCGCCGGTCGGGTGCGGGTCGACGCCAACGGCGGCTGGAGCGTGGACGAGGCGCTCGACGCGATCACCGCGCTCGCGCCCTACGACCTGGAGTACGTCGAGCAGCCGTGCATGGACGTCGAGGACCTGGCCCGCGTGCGGGTGGGGCTCGCGCGGCGCGGGCTCGAGGTCCGGGTCGCCGCCGACGAGTCGATCCGCCGCGCCGAGGATCCCCTGCGGGTCAAGCAGCTCGACGCCGCCGACGTGATGATCGTCAAGGTCGCGCCCCTGGGCGGGGTGCGGGCGGCGCTCGCCGTCGCCGAACAGGTGGGGTTGCCTGCCGTCGTGTCGAGCGCGATCGACACCTCCGTGGGCGTCGAGGCCGGCGTGGCGCTCGCCGCGGCGATGCCGGAGCTGCCGCTCGCGTGCGGCCTCGCCACCGTCGCGCTGCTCGACGGGGACGTCGCCACCACCCCCGCTCTGCCGCAGGACGGCGCCCTGCCCGTCCGCGGGTCCGACCGCCTCGACGTCGACCCCGACCTGCTCGAACGCCACGCGGCCCCTGTCGACCGCGTGGCGTGGTGGCGCGACCGACTCACCCGCTGCCACGCCCTCCTCGCGGACGGAGCCCGCCCCACGGGGAGCTGACCGGCCACAGGACGGTCGGGCCCCCACCCGCACGGTGAGGTGGTCTCTCGGGCCACGTCGGCGGCCTGGCCGCAGGGCAGGCGGACCCCACCGACCGCGGGGATGTCGTCGGCGGGCCAAGAGGGCGTCGCGTTACGGCTCGCCGGGAGCCGGCGGCTACCGTCGGGCGCGTGGAACGTCGACTCTTCGATCTCACGACTTGGCCCACCCCGCAGCCGTATCGGCTCCTCACCGGGTTGGTGGTGCCGCGGCCCATCGCGTGGGTGGGCACCCTCGACGCGAACGGGGTGGCCAACCTTGCGCCGCACTCGTTCTTCACCGTCGCCTCCGCGGACCCGCCCGTCGTGCAGTTCACGTCGGTGGGACGCAAGGACACGCTACGCAACGTCGAGGCGACGGGGGAGTTCGTCGTCAACCTCGCCTCCCGGGCTCTGCTCGAGCAGATGAACGCCACCTCCGCCTCGGTCGACGCCTCGGTCGACGAGTTCGACCTCGCGGGGCTGGGGACGGAGGCGTCGGAGCGGGTGGCACCGCCGCGCGTCGCCGATTCCCCGGCCGCCCTCGAATGCGTGCTCCACGACGTCGTGCCGGTGGGGAACTCGTTCGTCGTCCTCGGGAGGGTGCTGCTCGCCGCGGTCGACGAATCCGTGCTCGACGGTGACCGCCCCGCCGAGTGGCTCCTCGATCCCGTCGCCCGCCTCAGCGGCTCCCGGTACGTGACGTACGGGGAGACCGTCTCGCTCCGCCGGCCCGAGTGAGCGGGGGCGCGGTCGTCCACCTCGATCGACCCCGCCGCCGCCACCCGGCCGCCGCCACCCGGCCGCCGCCGCCAGGCGGATCGACGCGGTGACCACGCCGCACGAGTGAGGGGGGCGTCGGTGCAGCTCACCTCGGCCACGTCGTGTCTGGCCGAGCCGGCCTGCTCCGGCGTTGCTGGAGGGACGACGCGTGCAGGGCCGCGGATCGACGGGGCCCAGGGTGGGAGGCATGTCATCGTGGAGCGGCGACCGTTCGTGTCGCCCGTGTGCGACGACCCGGCGGATGACGGGAGGTGGAGGCGTGGGACGCGTGGCGTGCCTGGTGCTGTTCGCGGCGACGGTGCTGCAGTTGGGGGCTGTGGTGCTCCTGCCGGGGTTGCCACAGTTCGAGGGCAAGGCGTTCGGGGCGCGGGCGGTGCTCTACCCGCTGATGATGCTGCTCGTCCCGGCGGTGTGGGCGCTGCGCCGTCGTGGCCGCGGGGATGCTGCACCCTGGGGTGCGTTCGCGCTGGTCATGGCGCCGTTCCTCGTCGACGTCACCGGCAACACCCTCGACCTGTACGACCGGGTGGGCTGGTTCGACGACGCCTGCCACTTCGGCAACTGGCTGCTGCTGTGCAGCGGCCTCGGGATGCTCCTCGACCCGCGTCGCCGCGCCTCGCGGGGTCTGCGGGCGCTCGCGACCGCCGGGCTGGGGGCACTCCTCGCGGTCGTCTGGGAGCTCGGGGAGTGGTGGACGTTCATGCGGTTCGGCACCGAACTCGACGGCGCCTACCTCGACACCCTCGGCGACCTCGCCCTCGGCACGCTCGGGGGATGCGTCGCCGCCGGGCTCGTCGTCCTCACACCGTGGCGTGCGAGCGAGCGTGCGCCGCGGGAAGGCTGATCTCTGCGGGCCGGCACGGCCCGTCCCGCTTCGGCGCGCGGCATCGGCAGCGGGCCGTCGGTGAGGCCAGGCGTCGTCGTGCAGGTGCTGCGCCGTCGACCTTCGACCCGCGCCGTGTGCCCATGTCGGTGGGGGAGGCCCGGCGGGGGCGGTTCGCGCCCGGCCGAGGTGGCGCCGTCGTCGCCGAGGCACTGTGGTTCGTCGTCCGGGAGATCGTCCTCGCCCCAGCGTTCCTCGGGCAGGGGTGGGGGCGCCGCGTCCTCGCCCGACTCGCCGAGAGGGTGCCCGCGCGGGAGGGCGACACCCTGTGGGGGCACGATCCACGCCGACAACATCCCGTCGCTGCGCAACGCCCGCACGGTCGGGCGGGACGTCGTCGGCGGCTACGTGTGGTTCGCGCCACCCGGGTCGCCGGGGATGGGCTGGGACCGACCCCGTCCGACACCCGGCCGATTGCCCCGCCTCGCGCGTCTACTCGACCGCGGCTCGATCAGGCCGCCACGGCCAGGCTGATGTCGCGCGCCGCGACGTCGAGCAGGCTCCCGGTGGCTCCGGCCCCTGCGACGTTCGCGTGCGGGCCGGAGGTCGAGAAGCGACGTCAGCGCACCCGGTCGGTGGGGGCGTAGGTGGAGACGAAGAGGTCGGTACCGGCGAGGGCGCCGTTGGCGCTGGGGAACCAGCGTGCACGGCGGGCGTCGACGGTGACGACGGATCGGTCGCCGATCACGCGGGCGTCGCGGTCGGTGAGGACGAGGGCGGTGCGTTCGCTGATGCCGGCGCCGATCGTTCCGCGTCGCTGAGCGCCGACGTCGAACAGGCGGCCCCAACGGAATTCGCGGGTGAGCGTCGGTTCGAGGACGTACCCGCGCACGAGCCCGAGACCGGCGGCGAGGCGGGCGTCGCCGCGTCGGAACATCGCGATGGCCTCGGGGGATTCGGTGGTGACCTCGGGGTCGGGGTTCGTCACGTACCGCTGGCCGCCGACGGCGGTGGCGGCGCCGTCGGTCATCACGGCGACGCCGCTGCGTCGTGCGGCGGCGAGGCTCGCGCGGACGTCGCGGTCGGCGACGAACGACGCCATGCGCGACTGGTCGTCGCCGACGGCGAGCACCCCTGCGCTGCGGCGGATCTGGGCAGGGTCGAGGGGGTCGAGGCCGTGGCGGATCACGCGCACCTCGCCCGTCCATCCCTGCGCGCGGAGGGCGGCCGTGTAAGCGTCGGCGTCCTTGGTGCGGGCGGTCGCGTCGGCGTATCCGGCGAGGACGAGGACGATCGGGCGGCCCGGCGTCGCGCTCTCCACGAACGCGCGCAGCGGCGCGGAGGCGGCGGTGGCGTTCATCCCGCCGCCGAGCACGAGCGTCCCGCGCCCCGACGCCGTGAGGCGCGGCAGCGTGGTCGGTCGAGCGGCGGGGAGCCGATGGTCGTCGAGGCGCATCGTGCGCGAGGGCATGTCGTACGTCATCGCCCGGCCGCGCAGAGGTGCGACGAGGTGGGTGCGAACTCCCTGCACCGACAACGTGTTCCGCGGCCCGACCCACCGCGGTGCCGTCGCCGTCGAGAGGTCGACGACGCTGCTGGAGGAGTACCCGAACGGCTGCGTGAGGCGCGTATCGTCCTCGATGGAGAGGCCGGTGGCCCAGTCGACGCCGATGCCGATCTTGCCCGTGCCGCCGTGGTGCTCGGCCGAGCGGGCGACGTAGGCGAGGAGGCGACCGAAGCGTCCGCGTTGGTAGAAGTGCTGGTCGAGGATGGCGCGATGCGTGCCGAAGGAGAGGCCGCGTTCGTCGCTCCCGAGGTCGTCGCCCCAGAAGAGGAGCGCGGCGTCGCGTTCGAGCCCATCCTCGGGGTTGCGGTCCTCGGCGTATCCCGCTCCCATCGTTCGGGATTCGACGGCGTTGCCTGCGCTCGTACCGCCGACGACGACGCCGCGACGGGATGCCGCCGACATCGCCTTCTCGGCGGGCGAGTTCGCGAGGACCTTCATCGCGAGCACCTGGTCGCCGCCGAGGACGTAGACGCCGTCGGTCTCGGCGTTCGTGAACGGGGCGACGTTCGCCGGGTTCATCGCGTCGTGGCGGTCGAGGAGGGGCGCGAGCGTGGCGGTGCAGCCGGCGAACCGGGAGCCGTAGGCGCTCGCCTTGAGTGCTGCGTCGCACTCGGCGTCCATCTGCGCGGCACGTTGTCCCGCGAGCTGCAGG
This sequence comes from Mobilicoccus pelagius NBRC 104925, assembly GCF_000247995.1. Lineage (GTDB taxonomy): Bacteria > Actinomycetota > Actinomycetes > Actinomycetales > Dermatophilaceae > Mobilicoccus > Mobilicoccus pelagius. Next base: position 130,249 of record NZ_BAFE01000076.1, on the reverse strand, counting down.
TTCTTTGCGCGGTCGGCGGGCGCGTCGCCGTAACTCGAGGGGACGACGACGATGTCGACGGTCGAGCCCCGGGCCTGCTGCGCCACGCGCAACGCGTACGACCGTAGCGACAGCGATTCGTACCCACCGCCGATCGGCACGAGCGTCTCCGGGGTGCGACGGTGGGCTTCACCTGCGGTGTCAGCGGGGGCGGCGAACGCCGGAGCCCCCAGCGCGAGTGACCCCAGCGTGAGCGCGGCAGCGAGCGAATGACAGGCGGAACGAGCCATGGATCCTCCAAGGTCGGTGGGCGACAACCTAGTCCGTGACTCGCGGGTAGGGTCCGTGTGGTGCGGCCACTGTTCGGAAGTCTCATGACGGGGGAGCCGCGAGTGAGGCCGGAGGGTGTCGATGCCGGCCTTGTCGGGGATCGAGGAACCCAGCGATAAGTTGCGGTTCTGGAACGCATTCTGTTCCCCGTCGTCGTATCCCACCGCAGGAGGTCAATCATGAAACTCACCATTCTCGGTGGAGGTGGTTTCCGCGTCCCTCTCGTGTACGGCGCGTTACTGCACGACGCGGGTGCGGGGCGGGTGGAGGAGGTCGTCCTCCACGACACCGCGGCCGACCGGCTCGACGTGATGACGGCGGTGCTCCGCGAGCAGGCCGGCGAGGCGCGCCGCGCCCACGGCATCACACCGCCGACCGTGCGTGCGACGACCGACCTCCGCGACGCCGTCACCGACACCGATTTCGTCTTCTCCGCGATCCGCGTCGGCGGCGCCGAGGGGCGCACGTGCGACGAACGGGTCGCCCTCGACCTCGGCCTCCTCGGCCAGGAGACGACCGGGCCGGGCGGAATCGCCTACGGCCTGCGCACGATCCCCGTCGTCATGGAGATCGCCCACACCGTGGCGGAGGTGGCGCCGCGGGCGTACGTCATCAACTTCACCAACCCCGCGGGCATGATCACGCAGGCGATGCAGACCGTCCTCGGCGACCGCGTCGTCGGCATCTGCGACTCCCCGATCGGGCTCGGTCGCCGCGCCGCCGCCGCGCTCGGCCTCGATCCCGCGCGCACCGCGTTCGACTACGCCGGGCTCAACCACCTCGGGTGGCTCCGGGCGCTGCGGTACGAGGGGCGCGACGTCCTCCCCGAGCTCCTCGCCGACCCCGCGCGCCTCGCCCGCACCGAGGAGGGGCGCCTCTTCGGGCACGACTGGCTCGAGGCGATCGGTGCGATCCCCAACGAGTACGTCTACTACTACGACTTCACCCGTGAGGCGATCACGTCGATCCGTGGCTCGGCGCAGACGCGGGGCGAGTTCCTCCTCGACCAGCAGTCGGCCTACTACGAGGCCGCGCTCGCCGACACCGACGGCGCGTGGCGACGCTGGCAGGAGGTGCGTGCCGAGCGCGAGGAGACGTACATGGCGGAGGCCCGCGCCGAGGGTGAGGAACGCGACATGACCGACGTCGGCGCCGAGGGGTACGAGCAGGTCGCGCTCTCGCTCATGCACGCGATCTCCCGTGGCGATCGGTCGGTGATGATCCTCAACGTCCGCAACGGCACGGCCCTGCCCGGCCTGCCCGCCGACGCCGTCGTCGAGGTGCCGTGCGCCGTCGACGCGAACGGCCCCCGCCCCCTCATGACCGACCCCCTCACGGGGCGGATGCTGGGGCTCACGGCACAGGTCAAGCACGCCGAGGAACTGACGATCGAAGCCGCCCTCACCGGCTCCCGACGCCGTGCCGTCCAGGCCTTCGCCTCCCACCCGCTCGTCGAGTCCGTCTCCCTCGCCCGCCTCCTGCTCGAGGGGTACTGCGAGCGCATCCCCGGGGTCGCCGCCGCCCTGCGGTGACGGGTGCGGGGCGGGCGAGACCCGCTCCGCTCGAATCGGCGCACCGCGCTCACGGCCGGCCGTGGCCCGGTCATCCGAGCAGTCCCGGTCGGGAATCCCTCGTCGCAGGCAGCGACGGGGCGGCGTGCCGTGCCCGTCCGACGGCGCGACGTCTCGCCCCCGCGGCCCGACGACGTGCAGCGGCGAGGGCCGAGACCGGCGGTGCCGAGCGACGGGAACGCCCCTCGCCGCCGTGCGGGCGGACCTTCGGCACGGTCGCGAACGTCGTCGAACACCCCGACACGCCGATTCTCTCGTGGCGACAACCCCCGACGGGGGAGGTTCTGGGTCACCCTGAGAACGCGCCACCCCGGCGCCGGGCGAGAATGAGCCCGCCGTTCTCGGCGAAAAGCCCCCTTGCGACCAGAAAGCATCAGCATGGCAGCGAGTCCCGCACAGGAGATCGTCGACAGCGTCGGCGGTCCCTCCAACATCGTCAGCCTGACGCACTGCGCCACGCGTCTCCGTTTCCAACTCCGTGACGGCTCCGCCGTCGACACGCCCCGCGTCGAGGCGACCCCCGGTGTCATGGGTGCCGTCCCGCAGTCCGGCGACCGCTATCAGGTCGTCATCGGCGGCGCGGTGCAGAACGTCTACAACGACATCATGGCGTTGCCCTCGATGACGTCCTCGGCCGCGGCGCCCGCGGCGGGCGGCGCGAAGTCCGACGACGAACTCAAGGCCGAACTCCGTGCCGGTGGCCCCCGCGGCGGCCGGGCGTGGCTCGACAACTTCTTCGAGTTCCTCTCCGATTCGTTCCGCCCGATCCTCGGTGCCCTTCTCGGTGCGTCGTTGTTCATCACGTTCATGGCGTTGATGGCGACGCTCGGCGTCATCGGCAACTGGGCCGACCCCCGCGTCACGCTCACCGGCGGCTGGGCGTTCATCAACCTGCTCTGGCAGGGCGTGTTCTACTTCCTGCCGCTCATGGTCGCGTACAACGCCTCCAAGAAGCTCGACGCCGACCCGTGGGTCGGTTTCGCGATCATGGGTGTGCTCATGCTCCCCGGTTTCACCGGGCTGGGCGAGGCGGCCCACACGGCCACCGTGTTCGGCTCCGAGGTCAAGATCTTCGACGTCTTCGGCCTGCCGCTCACGGTGTTCAACTACGGCTCGACGGTGTTCCCGCCGCTGCTCATGGCGGTCGTGCTCGGCCCGCTCTACAAGTTGCTCAAGAAGATCATCCCGAGCAACCTGCACCTCATCTTCGTGCCGTTCTTCGCGATGCTCATCATGATCCCGCTGACGGCGTTCCTCATCGGCCCCATCGGCGTGTACGTGGGCGCCGGCCTTGGTCAGTTCCTCAAGTCGATCAACGACTTCAGCCCGCTGATCTTCGCGATCATCATTCCGCTCGCCTACCCGTTCATGGTGCCGCTGGGTCTGCACTGGCCGATCAACGCGATCATGCTCGCGAACATCAGCACCATCGGGTACGACTTCATCCAGGGCCCCATGGGTGCGTGGAACTTCGCGTGCTTCGGCGCCACCGCCGGTGTGCTCTACCACGCGATCCGCGACAGGGAGGTCGCGATGCGCCAGACCGCGACCGGTGCCCTCGCCGCGGGCCTGCTCGGTGGGATCTCCGAGCCGTCCCTCTACGGCATCCACCTGCGGTTCAAGAAGATCTACCCGCGGATGCTCGTCGGCTGCCTCGTCGGCGGTGTCATCATCGGCCTCGGCGGTGGCGTGACGACGAAGGCGTTCGTGTTCACCTCGCTGCTCACGATCCCGGCGTTCGACAACATCCCGCTCTACGGCGCTGCGGTCGCCGCCTCGTTCTTCACCGCGATGATCCTCGTCGTCATCGGCGACTACCGGACCCCCGAGCAGAAGCTCGCCGCCCGCGCCGCCGCCACCGCGACGACCGACACCGCGATCCCGGCACAGGACCCGGTGGCCGACGAGGCCATCACCCTGCGCACCGACGACCGCATGGCGCACGCCGCGTCCCCGGTCTCGGCCGCCGGCACCGCCGGAACCCCCACCGCCGCGACGGGCACCGCCACGCGCCCCGCCGACACGCGTCCCACGGACACGCGCGCCGCCGGTGCTGGAGCCACCGCCGCCGGGGCCACCGCTGTCGGCGCCGCCGCCGGCACAGCGCCCGCCGGTGACCCGACGTCGCAGACCTACGGCACGTCCGCTCCGGCATCCGGTCGCACGGACCTGATCGAGATCGGCGCCCCCGTCGACGGCACCCTCGTGCCGCTGTCGGAGGTGCCCGACAAGGTGTTCAGCGCCGGGCTCGTCGGTCCGGGCGTCGGCATCGACCCGAGCGACGACACGATCTGCGCCCCGGCCGCGGGCAAGGTCATGGTCGCCCAGGCCACGGGCCACGCCTTCGGCCTCGCGCTCGAGGGCGGCGTGGAGCTGCTCATCCACGTCGGCATCGACACCGTCAACCTCGACGGCAAGGGCTTCGACGTGCGCGTCAAGGCCGGTGACGTCGTGCAGGCGGGCACGCCGCTCGTCACGGTCGACCGCCGCGTCATCGAGGAGGCTGGCTACAGCCTCATCACCCCCGTGCTCGTGACGAACCACTTCACCACCGGCCCGGTCGAGCCCGTCGGCTCCGGCCACGTCACCCGCGGTCAGACGGTCCTCACCGTGGCGCCCAAGGCCTGACCGGCCGCCACATCTCGAACGGCCCCCGTCCCCTGCGATGGAGACGGGGGCCGTTCGCATGCCCGACGAGGCGGCCGGGCGGGTGACGCCACCGGTGCCGGTGTGGGCCTCATGTGAGGGCGTCGAGCACGAGGGCGACCGGGCCGTCGGGGCCGACGGTGAGGAGGAGGGTCGCCTGGTCGCCACCACGGCGCGACACCCCGAGACGGCGGCGGAGGTCGTCGGGGTCGAGGCGGCCACCGCGTCGCTTGATGGTGAGTCCCGTGATCCCCTCGCGGCGCAGCCACGCCTTGACGGCCTTGACGTTCGCGGGGAGGACCTCGACGACGCGATGCCGCCGCGCGTACGGCACGCAGGTGTCGGAGTCGGAGACGACGTAGCCCATGCCCGACGCGATCTCGGCGCCGTCGACGGCGCGGGTGAGCGCGCCGACGAGACCCGCCTGGAGCACGGCGAGATCCGGTTCGTGGAGGACGGAACCCGGGGTGAGGGCGACCGATCCGGCCGGGGTCGCGTCCGCCGCGTCGGCCTCGGTGACGACGACCGGCGCGGACCCGGTGCCGAGGAGCGTCGCGGTCCGGCCGGCGCGGTCGACGAGCGGCCCCCACCACACGGCGCACTCGACGAGGTCGCCGTCGTGCGACACCCACTCGGCCTGCGAGCCGGCGGGCAGCTCGTGCGCGGGGAACGCGGGGGAGAGCTTGACCCCGGTCGCCGGGACGCGCGCGGCCGTGTCGACGACGAGCTCCCACGGCGGGGTCATGTCCTCGAGGCGGAACGTCCGTCGCGTGCGGCCGGAGGCGTCGGTGCGGCCGGGGATGCGTCGGGCGGGGTCGAACCACACGCCGTCCTCCGGCGCCGGGTCCGCGCCCTCGGCTCGCCCCCACCGGGCACGGGAGCCTGTTCCGCGGTCGAGCGTGCGGAGATTGTGGTCGGCGAGGAGGGCGGTGGACTCGTCGACGTCGATCGCATATGCGCTCACCCCTGCCCGGACGAGACCGAGCGCGTCGGCACCGAGCCCGCAGCCGAGGTCGTGCACGCGGGGGACACCGGCGGCGGCGAACCGGGCCCCGTGATGATCGGCGACCTCCCTGCGCGTCGCCTGCTCGAGGCCGTCACGGGTGAGGAGCATCCGGGCGGCGTCGTCGCCGAACTTCGCCCGTCCCTGCGCCCGCAGCTCCGCCTGGGTGAGGACGGCCGCGACGAGCGTCGCGTCCAGCCCCTCGGCCCGCAGGCGGGTCCCGAGGGCGAGGTCCTCTGCCGGGTCGTACGGCGGGAGTCCGGCGAGGACGTCGAGACCGTCCTCGACGAGCAGCCTGGCGGTGTCGGCGTCCATGACCCATCACGCTACCGGCTGCCCGTCCCGTCGCCACGGGCTCCCGGGCGGGGACGGGAGGTGCCGACACTCCCCACCGCCGCGGTCGATCGATCACCCCACCGCCACACGACGTCGCCGATCCCGGTCGTCGTATGACCGTCCCGCGGTCGGGTCTCGACGAGCCGGTGTCGTCGTGTGGGGTGAGACTGGAGGTCCGTCCGCCGGAGGAGAGCCATGCCGAAGATCCCGTTCGTCCCCACCGACACCAGCGAGGCCGCGGAGCGGTTCGCCGATACGACCGTGCTCGTCACGGGCGCGTCGTCCGGCATCGGCGAGGCCCTCGCCCGTGAGGCCGCCGTCGTCGCGGACACCGTCGTCCTCGTCGCGCGTCGGCGCGACCGCCTCGAGGAGGTTGCGCGGCGCCTCGCGATCGTCGACCGTCACGGCCGCGAGCCGCTGCGTGTCGAGGTGATTCCCGCCGACCTCTCGACCCCCGAGGGCGTGCGTGCGCTCGTCGACGACGTCTCCGCCGCGGGCCTGGGGGTGGACGTCCTGGTCAACAACGCCGGGTTCGGCGACTACGCCCTCCTCGAGGAGGCGGAGCCCGACACCCTCGCGCGGATGATCGCCGTCAACGTCACCGCCCCCACCCTGCTCACGCGGGCGCTGCTGCCCGCGATGATCGAGCACGGGCGTGGCGCGATCCTCATGGTCGGGTCGAGCGCGGGGCGCATGCCCACGCCGGGTGCCGCCGTCTACGCCGCGACGAAGCACTACGTCGACGGCCTCTCCGAGGGGCTGCGCGGCGAACTCGCCGGCACGGGCGTCACCCTCACCCAGCTGCAGCCGGGGCCGGTCGCCACGGAGTTCGACGACGTCTCCGGCATGGGGCCGCTCACGAACGCCGTGGGCGTCGCCCGCATCAGCGCCGAGCAGTGCGCCCGCGAGGCGTGGGAGGGTCTGTCGCAGGGGCGCGCCGTCGTGTTCCCCGGCGCCGTGCTCCGCACGATGATGCGTGCCTCGTCCCTCACCCCGCGCGTCGCTCTTCGCCCGGCGCTCGCCGCGGTGGGCCGACGGTCGCGTCAGGAGTCCCGTGGCCGAGTCGCCCCGGCGCAACCTTGGCAGTCGAGTTGACCGAGTGCTAACCGAGGCCTAGATTCGGAGTTAGCACTCGACGGCTCCAAGTGCCAGGCGCGGAACGCTCCGCACGGCGCCGGAGACGGTCGGGAGAGCAGAGAACAGCAGGCGTCATCGACCCAGGGCCGACCCCCGCGACGGCGGTCCACCGGCCGGTCGCCTGCACCGAACTCATGTGCCCTCACGGGCGCTCTAGTCGAAAGGTGGAACCGTGTCGGTGAACATCAAGCCGCTCGAGGACCGCATCGTCGTCAAGTCCAGCGAGGCCGAGCAGACCACGGCCTCCGGCCTCGTCATCCCGGACACCGCCAAGGAGAAGCCCCAGGAGGGCGAGGTCCTGGCCATCGGTCCGGGTCGTGTCGACGACAACGGCAACCGCATCCCGCTCGACGTCCAGGTCGGCGACAAGGTCATCTACAGCAAGTACGGCGGCACCGAGGTCAAGTACGCCGGCGAGGAGTTCCTCATCCTCTCCGCCCGCGACGTGCTGGCCGTCGTCACCAAGTGACGCGCTGACCACCCATACGCTTCACCGACGCGCCCCGGCCGCCTGAGCAAGGCGCACGCCGGGGCGTCGTCGTCCTACCGAGAGGTTTGACATGGCCAAGGAACTGGAGTTCAACGACTCCGCACGCAAGGCGTTGGAGCGCGGTGTCGACGCGCTCGCGAACACCGTCAAGGTGACGCTCGGCCCGCGTGGCCGCAACGTCGTCATCGACAAGGCGTGGGGCGCCCCCACGATCACGAACGACGGTGTGACGATCGCCCGCGAGGTCGAGCTCGAGGACTCCTACGAGAACCTCGGCGCGCAGCTCGCCAAGGAGGTCGCCACCAAGACGAACGACATCGCCGGTGACGGGACGACGACCGCGACGGTCCTCGCCCAGGCGATGGTCAAGGAGGGTCTCCGCAACGTGGCCGCGGGTGCGGCTCCGGCGGGCCTCAAGCGCGGTATGGAGAAGGCCGTCGAGGCGCTCGACGCCAAGCTGCTCGAGGGTGCGCGTGAGGTCGAGGGCAAGGACGAGATCGCGCAGGTCGCGTCCCTCTCGGCGCAGGACCGCGAGATCGGCGAGCTCATCGCCGAGGCGTTCGACAAGGTCGGCAAGGACGGTGTCATCACCGTCGAGGAGAGCAACACCGCCTCCACCGAGCTCGAGTTCACCGAGGGCATGCAGTTCGACAAGGGCTATCTGTCCCCGTACTTCGTCACCGACACCGAGCGCATGGAGGGTGTCCTTGAGGACGCCTACGTGCTCGTCAACTCCGGCAAGATCAGCACGGTCGCCGACATCCTCCCCGTCCTGGAGAAGATCGCGCAGGCCAAGAAGCCGCTGCTCATCATCGCCGAGGACGTCGACGGCGAGGCCCTCTCGACGCTCGTCGTCAACCGCATGCGCGAGATCCTCAAGGTCGTCGCCGTCAAGGCGCCGGGCTTCGGTGACCGCCGCAAGGCGATGCTGCAGGACATCGCGATCCTCACGGGCGCGACGGTCGTCTCCGAGGAGGTCGGTCTCAAGCTCGACAACGTCGACCTCGACATGCTCGGCCAGGCCCGTCGCGTCGTCGTCACCAAGGAGGCCACGACGATCGTCGACGGCGCCGGTGAGAGCTCCGAGGTCGAGGGCCGCGTCGGCCAGATCAAGGCCGAGATCGAGCGCACCGACTCCGACTGGGACCGCGAGAAGCTCCAGGAGCGTCTCGCGAAGCTCGCCGGTGGCGTCTGCGTCATCAAGGTCGGCGCGCACACCGAGGTGGAGCTCAAGGAGAAGAAGCACCGCATCGAGGACGCGATCTCCGCGACCCGTGCGGCCATCGAGGAGGGCATCGTCCCCGGTGGTGGCTCCGCGCTCGTCCACGCCTCGGTGGCGGCCGACTCCCTGTCGCTCGAGGGTGACGAGGCCACGGGTGCCCAGATCGTGCGCAAGGCCGCGGCCGAGCCGCTGCGGTGGATCGCCGAGAACGCGGGCCTGCAGGGCTACGTCGCCGTCGCGAAGGTCTCCGAGGCCGGCCCCGGCACGGGTCTCGACGCCGCGACGGGCGAGTACGGCGACCTCGTCGCCAAGGGCATCATCGACCCGGTCAAGGTGACGCGTTCCGCGCTGCGCAACGCCGCCTCGATCGCGGCGATGGTCCTCACCACCGACACGCTCGTGGTCGAGAAGAAGGAAGAGGAGGAGCCCGCCGCCGGTCACGGTCACGGGCACTGATCCCCCTGCTGCCGCAACGGCGCGGCGACGAGACGAGCACGCCCCGGAACGGGACTCCTGTTCCGGGGCGTGCTCGTGCGTCTCCCGGTGGGCGGGGTGCGCGGTCAGGAATGTCGAGGCCCGAGAGGGCGGAATCGGAGCAGGACGATGGCGGGTTCAGTGGACGAGGCAGGGACGGGCGCACGGCGGGGGAGGGTGTGGCGTCCGGGTGTGACGATCGCCCTCGCGGTTCTCGCCGTGGCGTTCCTCCTGCGGGCGCCGATCACGAGCGTCCCGCCGACGCTCTCGACGTTGCGGGCCGATCTCCACCTCGGCCCTGCCCTCGCCGGTGCGACGACGTCGCTGCCGATGGTGTGCTTCGGCCTGTTCGCGTTCGCGGCGCCCTATCTCGTCGGCCGTCTCGGCCTCGAGCGGGCGATGCTACTCCTCCTCGTGCCGATCGCGGCGGGTGCGCTCGTCCGCAGCGCGGGCGGCGCGGCGGCATTCTTCCTCGGCACGGTGCTCGTCGGGTGCGGCATCGCGCTCGGCAACGTCCTCGTTCCGTCGTTCATCCGTTCCCGCTTCCCCACGCGCATCGCGCTGCTCATGGGCGCCTACACGGCGACCTTGCAGATCAGTGGGGCCCTCGGCTCGACGGCGACGGTCCCGCTCGAGGACGGCCTCGGCTGGGGGTGGCCGCTCGCCCTCGGCCTCTGGGCGGTGCCCGCACTCGCCGTGCTTGCATGGTGGGTCGTCATCGTGCGTCGCACGCCCGGCCACGACGCCGGGGCGGTCACCCCTCCGACGGGACTCCGTGCCGTCGCGACGACCCGCCGCGCCTGGGCGATCACGGCGTTCATGGGGTTGCAGTCGTTGATCTTCTACAGCCTCGTCACGTGGCTGCCCGACCAGCTCACCGCGCAGGGGCTCTCGCCCGCGGCGGCCGGGGCGGTGCTCGGCCTTTTCAGCCTGCTCGGCATCCCGGGATCGTTCGTCGCGCCGCGCTTCGCCACCTCGCGTCGGGCGCGGCCGTGGATCACCGCCGTGTGCGGCGTCCAGATCGTCGCGTTGCTGTGCCTCGGTCTCGGCCCGGCGGCGGCGGCCGTGGCCGCGTCGGTCTGCGGTCTCGCGCAGGGTGCGGCGTTCTCGAGTGCGTTGACGTTCGTCGCAGACCAGCCCGACTCCGCCGACGTGCCGGCCGTGTCCGCCCTCGCGCAGGGCGTGGGCTACGTCGTCGCGGCGACGGGGCCGATCCTGCTCGGGGTCCTCTTCGACGCGACGGGATCGTGGCAGGTGCCGGACCTCGTGCTCGTCGGGGTGCTCGTGGTGCTCGTCGTGCTCGGTGGGCACGTCGGATCCTCGTTGCACCGGGCGAACGCGGTCGCGCGGGCGGCCGGGTGACCTGCACGCGTGGGTGAACGGCGAGGGGGCGATCCGGGCCCCCTGGGGCGGGGGCGCCTCTGGGCCCGGAGTGGGGGAGCGGTGCCTCAGGAGGCGAGCTCGTGCGCGGCGTGGTGCGCCTCGCGCTCGTCCTCCGTCATGCCTCCCCACACGCCGTACGGCTCGCGGACGGTGAGGGCGTGCTCCCGGCACTCCTGCAGGACGGGGCAACCCGCGCACACGAGCTTGGCCGAGGCGTCACGTGCGCGGCGTCGGGCACCGCGCTCGCCCTCGGGGTGGAAGAACGCCTCGGAACCGGTTTCTCGGCACGCCCCCTGGTACTGCCATTCCCAGCGGTCGGCCTGCGGGCCGGGGAGGCGGGAGATCTCCGCCATGAGGTCCTCCTGTGATGCCGACGGTGGCCCCTCGGGTTGCCGCCACGTCGTGGATGGGGCAACCTCGGGGTCGTGGTGTGACGTGTCGATGCCTACGAGCGCGTCCCTAGATCGATACCCGCTGTCCGGGGGTTCAAACCGGGCATGTGTCCCTGGGGGGTCGGACTCCGTTCCGTCGGAGCCGTCGGTGGGCCATGATGGGGGAGGGCGTCTCGCGCCCGGAGGCTAGGGCGAACGCCCGGCGAGGAGGAACTCGAATGACCGTTCCGATGCGGCCCGTGATGTCCGCCGGCGACGACGTAACGTCCGGGGCGCCCGGCGCGATGTCAGCCGTGAACGCCGCGTCACCCCTCGCCGACCTCGCGCATGCCGCGATGGCCGGGGACACCGCGGCCCTGGAGGGGCTCATGCTCGCCGTCCGCGAGCGGGCCTTCCGGTATGCCCGAGCCCGGTTGGGTCGGTTCCCGCACGCCGCGGGTGCCGCCGAGGATGCAGCGCAGGAGGTGTGTATCGCGGTGCTCACGTCATTGTCGCGATACGACGAGCGCGGCGTCCCCTTCGAGGCGTACGTCTACTCGATCTGTGCCCGCAAGGTCGCCGACGTGCAGCGGTCGATGTACCGCCAGCCCGTCCCCACCGACGAGATGCCCGAGCGGGCCGATCTCGACGCGGGGCCCGAGGAGCTCGTCGTCGCCGGCACGCAGGCCGACGAGGCGTGGGCGCTCATGCACCAACTGCCCGACCATCAGCGTGAGCTCCTCACGTTGCGCGTCGCGGTGGGTCTGTCCGCCGAGGAGACCGCGTCGTCCCTCGGCATGACGGCGGGGGCCGTCCGGGTCGCGCAGCACCGTGCGTTGGCCCGCCTTCGCGAGATGTTCCACAAGCGCCAGGGGGAGGCGTGATGACCGCCGGACTGGACTTCGGCCCCATCCGGGACGACGACGAGCTGCTCGATCGGCTCGGTGACCGCCGACGCGGGAGCCACGGGGATCGTGACGACCTCGAGGACATGCTCGCCGCCTGGACGGCGCGCATCGACGCCGACGAGCAGGAGTACGCCGAGAACGTCGGACCGCTCGGCCTGCGTCGTGTCCCCGGCACGGTCGACGACGCACCGTCGCGGCTCACCGTCGTGCAGGTGCGCCGCGCCCGCGCGGTCGCCGTGCTCGGCGCGCTCGCGCTCACCGTCTCCGGTGGCGGCGTGGCCGCCGCCCTCACCCAGCACGAGTTCGGGCCGGTGCGCACCGTCGCCGCCAAGGCCGCCGAGGCGGCCGCGATCGTGCGCGGCGACGTCCCCACGGCCACGCAGAGTCCGTCCGCGGTGAGTGCCGCCGCGGTGCCGCAGGTCGTCGAGAGCATCCGGCACGCGGTCGACACCGGCGACGTGCAGAAGGCCAAGGGCATGCTCGAGGTGTTCCGCAGCCTCGCACCCAAGGACGCGGCGAGCCCCGAGATCACGCAGCAGGTCGAGGAACTCGCGAAGAAGATCGACGCGGCCGACCCGACGATCGTCGCGGCACCCTCGGTCGACAAGGAGGTCACCGCGACGACCGCGTCGACAGGCCGGCCCACCGGTGTCCCGTCGAGCACGGTGGCGCCCTCGATCACGACCGCGCCCCTCACGACCGCGCCGACGGCCGAACGCACCCCGTCGAAGACCGGGGCGACGACCGCGGAGGGGACGCCCCAGAAGACGCCGGACGCCACCGTGGGGCCCTCGGCTCCCACCCAGGCGGCTCCGGCGACGCCGACCCCGCCGGCCCCGCTGGGCAGCGCGGGTGGCGGGCAGACGGCCGGCACGGGATCCCCGTCGACGTCGGTCGGGACCCTGGAGGCGCGTGAGCCCACCGGGGTCGTCGAGAAGGGGTCCGACGTGGCTCCCGGAGACGGCACCGACAAGGCGACGCACGACGGGTCCGGCGCCGGGGGTTCGACGTCGGGCGAACGGTCGGAGAAGTCCGGTGACGCCGCCGCCGTCGAGGTCCGCGAGACCGCGGGGGGTGCCGACGCGGCGACCGCCGCCCGCTGAGTCCTCGAGGTCGGATTCGCCTCTCGCACACCGGGACGGGTATGCCCGACGTCCGCCCCCGCCGGGCATCCGTGCCTCGGCGGATGGGGAGCGACGGGACACCGCGTAGACTCCCGACATGAGCGACGCCCATCACGACGGTCCCTTCCACTCCGGCGAGGTGCCGGCCCCGTTCGCTCGGCTGGGGCTCACCTTCGACGACGTGCTGCTCCTCCCCGGGGACACCGAGGTCATTCCCAGCGAGGCCGACACGAGCAGTCGCGTGAGTCGCCGCATCGAGGTGGCGATGCCGATGCTGTCGGCGGCGATGGACACGGTCACCGAGGCGCGCATGGCGATCGCCATGGCCCGCCAGGGTGGCCTCGGCATCCTCCACCGCAACCTCTCCATCGAGGACCAGGCGCATCAGGTCGACGTCGTCAAGCGCAGCGAGAACGGCATGATCTCCGACCCGATCACGACGACTCCCGACGCGACGCTCGCCGAGGTCGACGAGGTCTGCGGTCAGTTCCGTATCTCGGGTCTGCCGGTCGTGGACGAGGGGGGCGTCCTCGTCGGCATCATCACCAACCGCGACCTTCGTTTCGAGACGGACTTCTCGCGGCGCGTCCGCGAGGTCATGACGCCGATGCCGCTCGTCACGGCGGGCGTGGGCGTCGACAAGCACGAGGCGCTGGGCCTCCTCGCGACGAACAAGATCGAGAAGCTTCCCCTCGTCGACGACCAGGGGCGTCTCAAGGGTCTGTTCACGGTCAAGGACTTCACCAAGACGGAGAAGTACCCGCACGCGACGAAGGACGACGCGGGTCGTCTGCGCGTCGGTGCGGCGGTCGGGTTCTGGGGTGACTCCTTCGAGCGTGCCGGGGCCCTTGCCGACGCCGGTGTCGATCTCCTCGTCGTCGACACGGCCAACGGTCACGCGCGCGGCGTCACCGACATGATCCGCCGCCTCAAGTCCGACCCGGCGTTCCGCGACATCGACGTCGTCGGCGGCAACGTCGCGACGCGCGAGGGGGCACAGGCTCTCGTCGACGCGGGCGCGGACGGCATCAAGGTCGGCGTCGGGCCGGGTTCGATCTGCACGACGCGCGTCGTCGCCGGTGTCGGCGTGCCGCAGGTCACCGCGATCTACGACGCGGCGCTCGCCGCCCGCCCGGCCGGTGTGCCGGTCATCGGTGACGGCGGCCTCCAGTTCTCTGGTGACATCGCCAAGGCCCTCGTCGCGGGTGCCGACACGGTGATGCTCGGTTCGCTCCTCGCGGGGTGCGAGGAGAGCCCCGGCGAGCTCGTGTTCGTCAACGGCAAGCAGTTCAAGCGGTACCGGGGCATGGGGTCGCTCGGCGCGATGCAGTCGCGCGGTCGTGCGAAGTCGTACAGCAAGGACCGGTACTTCCAGGGTGACGTGTCCGACGACGACAAGGTCGTGCCCGAGGGCATCGAGGGCCAGGTCGCCTATCGTGGCCCGCTCGGCGCGGTCGCCTACCAGCTCATCGGTGGTCTGCGGCAGTCGATGTTCTACGTCGGTGCGCCCACGATCCGGGAGCTCCAGGAACGTGGTCGCTTCGTGCGCATCACGGCGGCGGGCCTCAAGGAGAGCCACCCGCACGACATTCAGATGACCGTCGAGGCGCCCAACTACTCCGGGCGCGGCTGAGCGGCGTCACCCCGCCCATCTGCGAGCGCGGTGAGGCGGCCCTCGGGTCGTCCGCCGCGCTCGCGCATGTGAGGGAGCCGTTCGCGCAGGGGTGGGATCAGAGTGGTTCGAGCCCTGCGGTCTCCTCGGCGCGGGCGAGCGCTTCGCCACGGAAGAGGCTGATGTGGGCGGCGAGGGGGGACGGGACGAGCGTCGCGAGGGCGAGACGCGCGGCGTCCACGGTGGGGTGTCGGCGGAGGTCGTCGAGGAGCACCCGTCGCGCCCGCTCCGCTTCGCGGTCCCGTACGAGCGCGCGGGCGGTGAGGACGGCGAGGACGCTGCGCTGTCGGTGGAGGATCTCTCGCCGTCGCGGGTCGCCCGTGGTGTTCCCGAGCGCGATGTCGTAGGCCGCGATCGCGCCGAGTCCTTGGCGGGCTGCCCGGGTGGAGGAGTCGTTGTTCGCGTGCAGTCGGTACCGGGTGACCGCCTCGCGTCGTCGTCGTCGAGCTTCATGACGAGGGGTGCGCGGGCGGCGGCGAATCCCAGGAGGGCGTTGCGGGCGAGGCCCAGGTTGTATTCCCGGCCGACGTACACGAAACGTGGGTCGTCGAAGGCCCGGACCTCCTCCGCGACGACGGGTTCGGCCGCGTTGTCGCAGACGAGGACCTCGAAGTCGGTGAACGTCTGGGCGCGGAGCGAGGCGAGTGCCGTGTCGAGGTAGGCACCTCGGCGGTAGGTGGGCACGACGACGGTGACGGCCGGCACGGTTCCTCCTCGCGACGGCCCGGGCTCCGGTGGGTCGTCGGTGGCGACGCGGGCCACCCGACGCCATCCCCTCCGGCCGGCCGCCCCCGGGCCTGACCCGATCGTGCCACGGGAGACGGCCTTGCATACGTCGTCCGGGGCGAGGACCGAGGTGAGAGGGTCTGAATGACACCGGTTTCCAGGGACACCGGAGCTCCGACGCGGGGAGGCGTTCTGCGGGAGCCCGCGGGCCGGGAGTCGGACGGCTGTATAGTTGGGGCGGGGAAGAGAACCGGGGGACGCCGATCACGAGGCGTACACGGCCTCCGTTCCGGGCAGGACGACCACGTCCGCCCGTCCGTCCGCCGACTTGGTCCTCTCTTCCCTGAACGCGGGTTCCCGCCGACGACCGGTGGAACCCGGAACGACGTGTCTGGGGGGAACGTCCTACCGGACGTGAGGGGCATCGAGCCTGGGGAGGGCCCGTACATGAAGGCAGTCATTCTTGCCGGAGGACTGGGGACGCGGCTGAGCGAGGAGACCGTCCTCAAGCCGAAGCCGATGGTCGAGGTGGGCGGCAAGCCCATCCTCTGGCACATCATGAGCGAGTACGCCGCGCACGGCATCGACGAGTTCGTCGTGTGCTGCGGTTACAAGGCCGAGTACATCAAGGAATGGTTCTCGACCTACGCCATGCGCAACTCGGACATGACGTTCGACCTGGCGACGGGCGACGTGCAGATCCACAAGCGCGACGTCGAGGACTGGAAGGTCACGCTCGTCGACACGGGCCTCAACTCGATGACGGGTGGCCGCCTCAAGCGGGTCGCCGAGTACATCGGTGACGAGACCTTCTGCTTCACCTACGGCGACGGCGTCTCCGACACCGACATCACCGCGACGATCGACTTCCACAAGAAGTCGGGTCGCCTGGCGACGATGACCGTCGTGCAGCCCCCGGGCCGGTTCGGCGCGATCAGCCTCGGCGCCAACGAGACGACGATCGAGACGTTCCAGGAGAAGCCGGACGGTGACGGCGCCTGGGTCAACGGCGGTTACTTCGTGTGCGAGCCGGGCGTCATCGACTACATCACCGGCGACGACACGGTGTGGGAGCAGGAGCCCCTGCGGGGCCTCGCCCACGACGGTCAGCTCAACGCGTACAAGCACGCGGGCTTCTGGCAGCCGATGGACACGCTCAACGACAAGAACAAGCTCGAGAAGATGTGGGCCTCCGGCGAGGCCCCTTGGAAGGTGTGGAACTGACATGAAGGTCCTCGTCACCGGAACCGAGGGATACCTCGGCTGCCTGCTCGCCCCGATGCTCATCGAGGCCGGCCACGACGTCGTCGCGGTCGACGCCGGGTTCTACAAGAACGGCTGGCTCTACAACGGCATCAAGAGCTCTGCGCTCACCCTCGAGAAGGACATGCGCAACCTCACCGAGGCCGACTTCGAGGGCGTCGACGCCGTCGTCGCGATGGCGGAGCTCAGCAACGACCCGGTCGGCGACCTCGTCGGCCCGCTCACGTACGAGATCAACCACCTGGGCTCGGCCCACGTCGCCAAGACGGCCAAGGCCGCCGGCGTCGAGCGGTTCGTCTACATGTCGAGCTGCTCCGTGTACGGCGTCGCCGACGGCACCGTCGACGAGACCAGCCCCGTCAACCCGCAGACGGCCTACGGCAAGTGCAAGTACCTCACCGAGCAGGACCTGTGGGAGCTCGCGGACGACAACTTCCACCCCGTCGCCCTGCGCAACGCCACCGCGTTCGGTGCGAGCCCGCGTCAGCGGTTCGACATCGTCCTCAACAACCTGTGCGGCCTCGCCTACACGACCGGCGTCATCGCGATGACCTCGGACGGCACCCCGTGGCGTCCCATGGCCCACGCGCTCGACCTCTGCAAGGGCATCATGACGATGCTCGACGCCCCCGTCGAGAAGATCCACGCGCAGGCGTTCAACTCGGGCAGCAACGACAACAACTACACGGTCCGCGAGATCGCCGAGACCGTCGCCGCCGAGTTCGAGGGCTGCAAGCTCAGCTTCGGTGAGCCCGGCGCCGACAACCGCAGCTACAAGGTGAACTTCGACAAGATCACCGACACGCTCGGCTACAAGGCCGACTGGAACCTCGCGATGGGCGCCAAGCAGCTCCACGAGGTGTTCGACGCGATCCAGCTCGACACCGAGACGTTCAACGGTCGCGGCCACACGCGTCTCAAGCAGATCGACTGGCTGCTCAAGACCGGCCAGGTCGACGAGAAGCTCTTCTGGAAGGCGAACCACTGATGGAATTCACGAAGACCGCTGTCGACGGCTGCTGGATCATCGACCTCAAGCCGTTCGAGGACGCCCGCGGCGGGTTCGCCCGTACCTTCTGCGTGGACGAGTTCGCCGAGCACGGCATCCCCACCGAGGTCAAGCAGGCCAACATGTCCTGGAACCACAAGAAGGGCACGATGCGCGGCATGCACCGCCAGATCGCGCCCGCGGCCGAGGGCAAGCTCGTGCGCTGCGTCCGCGGCACCATCGTGGACTGCTGCCTCGACCTGCGTGAGGACTCGCCCACGTTCGGCAAGAACGTCATGGTAGAGCTCTCCGCCGACAACCACCGCGCCCTGTGGATCCCGCCGTACTGCGCGCACGGGTACCTGACGATGACCGACGACACCGAGGTGACCTACCAGGTGTCCGGCATGTACAGCCCCGAGCACGAGCGCGGCCAGCGCTACGACGACCCGGCGTTCGGCCTGCAGTGGCCGGGCGAGGTCGACGTCATCAGCGACAAGGACAAGGCGTGGCCCGACTGGGACGGTAAGGAGATCGTGCGTTGATCGTCACCGACACCCTCCTCGCGGCCCGCAAGGACAACCCCATCAAGGTCGGCATCGCCGGCCCCGGGTTCATGGCCAAGGGCCTCATCAACCACATCATGAACACGAAGACGGGCATGACCGTCGGTGTCGTGTACGCCCGCACCCCGGAGAAGGGCGTCGCGGCGCTCGAGAACGCCGGTATCGCCCGTGACGACATCGTCGTCGTGGACAACCCCGGCGCGGCCGACGCGGCCATGGAGTCCGGCAAGGTCGCCGTCACCGGCGACCACACCGTGATGACCCGTTCCGCCGTCGCGTGCGTCGTCGACTGCACCGGCTCGGTCGAGTTCGGCTGCCGCCTCGCGCTCGACACCCTCGCGGGCGGCAAGCACCTCGTGCTCATGAACGCCGAGGTCGACGCCACCGTCGGCCCGATCCTCGCCAAGAAGTTCACCGAGGCCGGGCTCGTCTACACCGGCTGTGACGGCGACCAGCCCGGCGTGCAGATGAACCTCATCCGGTTCGTCCGCGGCCTCGGCCTCACGCCGCTCGTGGCGGGCAACATCAAGGGCCTGCAGGACCCGTACCGCACCCCCACCACCCAGGAGGGGTTCGCCAAGAAGTGGGGCCAGGACCCGCACATGGTCACGAGCTTCGCCGACGGCACCAAGGTGTCCGTCGAGCAGGCCCTCGTCGCCAACGCGGCCGGCCTCTCGGTGCACCAGCGCGGCTGCCTGCAGCGTGACCACCACGGTCACGTCGACGAGCTGACGACGATGTACGACGTCGACGAGCTCAAGGAACTCGGCGGCGCGGTCGACTACGTCGTCGGCGCCAAGCCCGGCCCGGGCGTCTACGTGCTCGCCACGCACGACGACCCCAAGCAGCAGCACTACCTCAACCTGTACAAGCTCGGCGAGGGCCCGCTGTACTCCTTCTACACGCCGTACCACCTGTGCCACTTCGAGGTGCCGAACACGGTGGCCCGCGCGGTGCTCCTGGGTGACGCGACGATCCGGCCGCTGCCGCAGGCGCCCAAGGTCGAGGTCATCACCGTCGCCAAGAAGGACCTCAAGGCGGGGGAGACCCTCGACGCGCTCGGCGGTTACACCTACTACGGCGAGTGCGAGAAGGCCCCCATCGCGGCCAAGGAACGGCTCGTCCCGGTCGGCCTGGCCGAGGGGTGCGTCCTCACGCGCGACATCGCCAAGGACGAGGCCATCTCGTACGACGACGTCACCGTGCCCGAGGGGCGCCTGGCCGACGAGCTCCGCCGCGAGCAGGACGAGACGTACCCGCAGCCGGAGGTGAGAGCGTGACCGACGACACCTCGACCGGCGCGATCCTCCCCGGGGACGCCGGACCCAAGACCGTCGACCACCCGATCACGGTGGACGCGACCAGGCAGGTCGACGTCGCCGCAGGTGACGCGACCGGCGCGCAGGCCTACGACTTCGTCGTCGTCGGCGGCGGCATCGTCGGTCTCGCGACCGCGATGGAGCTGCTCAAGCGCCGCCCCGGCGCGAGCCTCCTCGTGCTCGAGAAGGAGGACCGCGTCGCGTTCCACCAGACCGGGCACAACTCGGGTGTCATTCACGCCGGCATCTACTACAAGCCGGGCTCGCTCAAGGCGGTCCTCTGCAAGGAGGGCGCCGAGCGTACCCGCGCCTTCGCCGACGAGCACGGCATCCCGTACCGCAACTGCGGCAAGCTCATCGTCGCGACGAACGACGTCGAGCTGCAGCGGATGAACGCCCTGTTCGACCGGGCTCTGCAGAACGGGATGAACGTCGAGAAGCTCGACGGCACGGAACTCAAGCGTCGCGAGCCGCGCATCAACGGCATCGGCGCCATCTGGAGCCCCAACACCGGGATCATCGACTACAAGCAGGTCTGCCGGACGATGGCCGAGGTCATCGAGGCCTCCGGCGGGCGTGTCCAGCTCAACGCGCGGGTCGCCGACATCACGGAGTCGCTCTCCGAGGTGCGCGTCGACGTCGCCGACACGGCGAGCAAGGACGCCCCGGTGCAGACCGTCTACGGCAAGAAGCTCGTCGTCTGCGGCGGCATCCAGGCCGACCGGCTCGCGAGCATGGCCGGACTCGACCCCGAGTTCCAGATGGTGCCGTTCCGTGGGGAGTACTACCGGCTGGACGCGAGCAAGAACGACATCGTCTCCTCGCTCATCTACCCCTGCCCCGACCCCGACCTGCCCTTCCTCGGCGTACACCTCACGCTGATGATGGACGGTGGCGTCACCGTCGGCCCCAACGCCGTCATGGGCTTCGCCCGCGAGGGGTACCCGAACTGGTCGATGAACGTGCGGGACATGAAGGACTTCGCCACGTACAAGGGCTTCTGGAAACTCGTGCCCGGCGTGATGAAGACCGGTCTGGTCGAGATGAAGAACTCCGCCTACAAGCCGGGGTACCTCAAGCTCGTCACCAAGTACGCGCCCGAGCTCACCGTCTCCGACCTCACGCCCGAGCCCGCGGGCATCCGTGCGCAGGCCGTGATGAAGGACGGTTCCATGGCCGAGGACTTCCTCTTCATGGAGACCGACCGAATGGTGCACGTGTGCAACGCGCCCTCTCCGGCCGCGACGAGTTCCATGCCCATCGCCGACATGATCGTCGACAAGGTGCTCGCCGGCTCCTGACGGCCCACACGACCGTCTCGACGGCCCCGCCCGACCGCGTCATCGCGGCCGAGCGGGGCCGTCGGCGTCCCGGACCCGTTCGCGGCGGCACAGCATTCCTGTTCACAGGGTGGACAGATCTGCACAAATACTCGAGGGTACGGCCTCCCCTTCTCACCAGGAATGTTCGCGGATTCGGCCACGAACTTCGGCAAGCTTGTCGCGAGGTTTAGTGGATTCTTCGTTTAGCGTCGACAGCGACGGGTAGCGAGCGTGTGGGTCGTGATCGGCCCGACCCACGGCCCTGATCATGGTCGTGCACCGATCAAGGAGAATTCGTATGCGTAAGGCCATCGCCACCATCGCCCTCGCCAGGGCCTGTCAACCTTTCCGTGTAAGGGGCGGTGTTCATAGGTGGGGGTTGATGCGGTCGGGGTAGGCGATGGCGAGTTGGGCCAGGGCCTTTTTCCAGTTCGTGGTGACTTGGCCTTCGACCAGGCGCCCAGCGGCTCGTCGTCGCTCGGCTGGCAGGCCCTTCTCCTTCTCGCGGTCGCGGGCCCGTTTGTCCTCGATGGTGCAGATCGCCAGCCACAGCAGCTTCACGACCGCGGCATCGCCGGGGAAGTGGCCGCGGTTCTTGGTGACCTTGCGCAGCTGGTAGTTCAGCGACTCGATCGAGTTCGTCGTGTAGATCACAGGCCATCTGACATGCCCCCTCGCCACCGCAGCGTGCGCCGCCCCTGCCGGTGTCGCGTTCGCCGACACCGCCACGCCGACCACCGGCACCACGGTGGGCACCGACGCCACCCCCACGGTGACGGAGACGAGCACGCAGACGCAGACGCAGCAGGTCGAGAAGAAGGACCGCACGGGCCTCTGGGGTCTTCTCGGTCTCCTCGGCCTCGGTGGCCTCCTCAAGAAGCCGAAGCGTGAGGTCGTCGAGACCCAGCGCGTGCACCACGACGAGCGTCCCCGCACGACGCACACGAACACGACCGGCACGCACACCAACGGCGCCCACGACACCGGCACGACCGGCACGACCGGCACCACGGGAACGACGGGCAACACCGGCCTCGGCAACAACGGCACCACGGGCACGGGCCAGGGCGACGTCCGCCGCTGAACCTGAGCGACGACGCAGCGGAGCGATCCGCACCCGCGTCCTCCCGACGAAGGCGGGATCCACCACCAGTGGGTCCCGCCTTCGCGCGTCCCGGGCCCATGGACGCGTCCCGGCGCAGGGATGCGCCCCTGCCACGCGCCGTGGATCACGCTGTTGCTCAATCAGATTCGACCCTTTCCGGCGTGCATGCGCCTAACGTCGCAGGCGGGCGTCCGGATACGGGTCACCGTCTCCGGACGTCTGCCTGGCCCTGCCGGGCCGGTGCATCCTCCTGACGAACGGAGCGTCACGTGAGCCAGCGTCACCCCCGCATGATCCCCGCCGGACGAGCCACCCTCGCCGCAGCCGTCGCCGCCACCCTCATCGGTGGAGGCGGCGCCCTCGCCGGCCTGGCGGACCGCGCCCCCGCCGACGCGGCGGCGCCCGCAGCCCCGACCGCGGCCCACGGCCGACACCCACGGGCCAAGAACGTCATCCTGTTCATCGGTGACGGTATGGGCAGCACCCACCGCGACCTCATCCGGTACGTCAACGTCGGGCCGCAGGGCAAGCTCGAGATGGACACGATGCCCGTCGCCGGCCGTAGCCAGACGTTCCCCCACGACCCCAAGGCCATGGTCACGGACTCGGCCGCCGGTGGAACCGCCCTCGCCACGGGCGTCAAGACCTACAACGGCGCGATCGGGGTCGACGAGGACGGGAATCCCGTCCGCAGCGTGCTCGAACTCGCCGCCCGCAACGGCAAGGCCACCGGCCTCGTGACGACCTCCCAGGTCACCGACGCCACGCCCGCCGCCTTCGGTGCCCACGTGGCGGATCGGGGCGATCAGAGCCGCATCGCGAGGCAGTTCCTCGAGAGCAGCAGGCCGCAGGTCATCCTCGGCGGTGGTGAGGACCGTTGGCTCCCTGCCGGGACACCCGGCGCGTTCCCCGACGCCCCCGCCGAGGACCCGACCGAGAAGAGCTCGGGCACGGAGGGCGACCTCATCGCGAAGGCGAAGAAGCTCGGCTACCAGTACGTCACCGACACCGCCGGCCTCAAGGCCGCGAAGGGCGACAAGATCCTCGGCCTCTTCGCCAACGAGGAGATGTTCCAGCAGGCACCCGAGGGGAAGGGCGACGTCTACGCGCCCCGGGTGTCCCTGCGCGACATGACGGCCAAGGCGATCTCCACGCTCTCGCGTGACGACGACGGGTTCTTCCTCATGGTCGAGGAGGAGGGCATCGACGAGATGGCCCACAAGGCCAACGCCACCCAGGTCCCCAAGGCGGGCAAAAACCTCGACGAGGCCGTCGGTGTCGCCAAGCGGTACGCCGCCGCGCACGGCGACACCCTCGTCATCGTCGTCGCCGATCACGAGACCGGCAGCCCCGCCATCGAGGACGTCCCCGAGCTGCAGGACAACCCCAAGTACCCCAACGAGCGGGGCGAGGGCGTCACGGCCGAGGACGGGCCCTTCGGTGCACCCGGTACCGACCGGCGCTTCGTCGTCGACTGGACGACGACGAACCACTCGGCCGAGGACGTGCCGCTCACGGCCATGGGGCCCGGCTCCGAGCGGCTCTCCGGCGTCTACGAGAACACCCACGTCCACGACGCGATGGTCGCGGCGATGGGGCTGCGCCGCCGCTGAGGCGAGATCGGCCGCCGCGGCTCGCCCGTCCTCACCTCGTGGTGGCGTCGCGGCGGGCCGTGGCCGGTCGACCTCACTCGTGGGGGCGAGGTGTCGGGAGTCCGGCGTCGGACGACGCCCCACGTCGACGTCATCGACCCGGACGTGGCCCGGCGGCTCGCCGTCAGGCGTCGGGGGTCGGTGCGAGCATCCGGAGGGCGAGGTCGGTGAGGTGCTCGGCGAGGTCCTCGGAGCGCCACGTGCCGTCGTCCGACCACCAGCGGGCCACGTCGACACCGAGAGAGATGAGGCCCACGACCGTCATGGCCGGCCGCGCGGTGGCGAACTCGCCCGTCGCGACGCCGTCGTCCACCACCTCCCGGAACACGGCCGTGATGCGGCGGCGCACCCCGAGCACCTCGTCCCGATGTTCCGGCGTGAGTGCGTCGAGCTCGTAGTTGACGATCCGCGACACCGTGTGGCGATCCGCGTGGAGCCGCACCCACGCGTGCATGAGCGCCCGGAGTCGCGCGGTGGGGGAGTCCTGTGCCGCCACGGCGTCGCTCACGAGCGCGAGCACCTCGCGGTGTCCCTCCATCGACAACTCGTGGAGCAGCGACTCCTTGCTCGCGTGGTGGACGTACACGGCCGCCGGACTCATGCCCGCCGCGGCGGCGATGTCCCGCGTCGTCGTCGCGTGGAACCCCTTCGCCGCGAACGACTCGGCCGCGGCCGACTTGAGGCGGTCCCGGGGGCCGGGCTCGGCACTCCTTCTCATGTGGGGGATCCCTCCTGTGGTGCACGCGACAGTCGCAGGCGCTTGACCTCGACCCCGTGCGTCGGACAGTCTCGGCGACAAGACGTCGACTGAGCAAGCGCTTAGTCACACTAACCCCAGCTGAGGAGCCGACATGCAGCGCACGATCTTCGACGAGGACCACGAGTCCTTCCGCCAGTCCGCCCGCGAGTTCGTCGAGCGCACCCTCGTGCCCCGTGCCGACGAGATGATCCGCGAGCACACCATCCCCCGCGACATCTGGGAGAAGGCCGGCGAGCAGGGCTTCTTCGGCCTCTGCATCCCCGAGGAGTACGGCGGTGCCGGCATCGACGACTACCGCTTCAACGCCGTCTTCGGCGAGGAGTGCGCCCGCTTCACCAACGCCACGTCGTCCTGCTTCGGCATCCACGCCGACATCACCGCGCCCTACATCGTCCACCTCGGCACCGAGGAGCAGAAGCAGCGCTGGCTCCCCGACGTCGCCGCCGGCAAGAAGATCATGGCCATCGGCATGACCGAACCCTCCGGCGGCTCCGACCTCGCCTCCCTCAAGACCACCGCCGTCCGCGACAGCGACGAGTGGGTCATCAACGGCTCCAAGACCTTCATCACCAACGGCTACCAGTGCGACCTCGCCGTCGTCGCCGTCCGCACCGACCCCACCAAGGGCGCCAAGGGCATCAGCCTCTTCGTCCTCGAGTCCGACATGGGGGGCTTCTCCAAGGGCAACAAGCTCGACAAGGTCGGGCAGGAGGAGGCCGACACCTCCGAACTGTTCTTCGAGAACGTCCGCGTCACCGACGACCACCTCCTCGGCCCGGAGGGCATGGGCTTCATCGAGATGATGAAGCACCTCCCGCAGGAACGCCTCGGCAACGCCGTCGCCAACCTCGCCAACGCCCGCCAGATCCTCGCCGAGACGATCGAATACACCAAGGAGCGCAAGGCCTTCGGCATGCCCGTCGGCTCGTTCCAGCACAACAAGTTCAAGATCGCCGAGATGGTCACCAAGGTCGAGGTCACCCAGGCCTACGTCGACCAGTGCATCGCCGCCCACGCCGACGGCACGCTCAGCGCCGTCGACGCCGCCAAGGCCAAGTGGTGGGCCGCCGAGGTCCAGTGCGCCGTCCTCGACGAGTGCGTCCAGCTCCACGGCGGCTACGGGTTCATGAACGAGTACCGCGTCGCCCGCGCCTGGCGCGACGCCCGCGTCCACAAGATCTGGGCGGGGACGAACGAGATCATGAAGGAGCTGATCGGCCGCGACCTCGGTCTCTGACGAACGATGAAGGGGAGGGTGGGGTGAGCGAAGCGAGCCCCCGCCCGAAGTGGAATCCGAGGAAGAACCGACATCGGACATCGGGTCGTGACAGCCGGCCATCCTGGCGGCGCGTCAGGCGCAGGGATCTCCGGCCCACCATCCGGCCTCGCAGGCTCGGCCTTCCGCCAGGCCCGGCCCGTCCTCCGATCCCCGCGCCTGACGCGCCTCACTCTCTCTCGCTCCTCCTTCGGTCCCAGGGGGGGGTAGGTGGCTGACGTTCGGCCGCTCATCCGCTCGGGCTCGCGGTCCGGGATCCGGGCTGACCTCATGGGCTCTGGTCTGCGGTTCGGGTCCGCGATGGTTGCTCACCGGTTCGGGTCTGCGGTTCGGATCCGGCGGGTTGGCTCCCCAGGGGTCACTCCACCCCTCTTCCTCTTTTCCCCGCCCTCGCGGGTGATGCTGTTCTGACACTTCGCCGATGCGGTGTCCCGCCGCTCGGCCCCGACCATGGGACGATCCGTCTCACCTCTCACTCCAAGGACGCAGATGAACAGGTTCGAAGGCAAGGTCGGCATCGTCACGGGTGCCTCGCGCGGCATCGGGTTGGCGATCGCCCAGCGGCTCGTCGACGAAGGGGCGAAGATCGTCCTCACCGCCCGCAAACCGGAGGCGCTCGCCGCCGCCGTCGAGCAGCTCGGAGGCGAGGAGCACGCCGTCGCCGTCCCCGGTAACGCCGCCGACCCCGACCGCCAGGCCGTCGCGATCCGCACCGCGATCGACCGGTTCGGCTCCCTCGACCTGCTCGTCAACAACACGGGCATCAACCCGGCCTACGGGCCGCTCATGAAGCTCGACCTCGATGTCGCCCGCAAGATCCTCGACACGAACGTCGTCTCGTCGCTCGCGTGGGTGCAGCAGGCCCACGCCGCCTGGATGGGCGAACACGGTGGCGCCATCGTCAACATCGGCTCCGTCGCGGGCCTGCGCGCCGCGCCCGGCATCGCTTTCTACGGGGCCAGCAAGGCGGCCCTCATCCACCTCACCGAGGAACTCGCCGTCGAGCTCGGCCCGACGATCCGCGTCAACGCCGTCGCACCCGCCGTCGTCAAGACCGACTTCGCCAAGGCCCTCTACGAAGGCCGCGAGGAGAAGGCCGCCCGCGGCTACGCGATGAGGCGTCTCGGCGTGCCCGAGGACATCGCCGGCGCCGTCGCCCACCTCCTCTCCGACGACGCCTCCTGGACCACCGGCGTGACGATGGTGCTCGACGGCGGCGCCACCCTCGTCGACGGTTCCGCGATCGGCGGGTGACCGTGAACCCGCGCGACACCCGCGTCGTGGTGACGGGCGCGGCCGGAGGCATCGGCCGCGCGCTCGCCGCCCGTGCCGCCGCCGAGGGGGCGCGCGTCGTCGTCTCCGACATCGACGCGGACCGACTCCGCACCACCGCGGCCGACCTCGGCGCGCACGCGGTCGTCGCCGACCTCGCCACGGCCGACGGCGTCACCGCGCTCGTCGAGGAATCGACCGCGCACCTCGGCGGCATCGACATGTGGATCGGCAACGCCGGGATCCAGGGCGGGCTCGGCCTCGACACCCCTGACGCGACGTGGCACCTCGCCCATGAGATCAACGTCATGGCGCACGTCCGCGCCGCCCGGCTCCTCGTGCCCCGCTGGCTCGAGCGGGGCGGGGATCACCGCGGCCGGTTCGTCGTCACCGCCTCCGCCGCCGGACTCCTCACGATGCTCGGCTCCGCGCCGTACTCCGTGACGAAGCACGGCGCCGTCGCGTTCGCCGAATGGCTCGCGGCGACGTACGGGCACCACGGCATCGACGTCCACGTCCTCGCGCCCCAGGGCGTCGAGACCGACATCTACCACGCCGCCGGACCCGCGCAGGGGCTGCTCCGCGCCGACGGGCTCCTCCAACCCGAGGATGTCGCCGACGCCCTCTTCGACGCCGTCGAGGAGGGCCGGATGCTCGTCCTGCCCCACCCACGCGTCGCCGACTACTACCGTGCCCGCGCGGGCAACCCAGACGCATGGGTGCGGGGCATGCAGCGTCTCCAGCGTCGCCTCGACGACGCGACTGCGGAGCTCTCCGCATCCGACACCGGCACCCCCGCCCCGTCGACGTCGGGGGCCGACGTTCCGAAGACCGCCGTGCGCGGCGGGGCCACCCCGGCTACTCCCGCGCCGGACACCCCGGTCCGCGAGATCGCGAACGGGGCGACGGCCCCGACCGGTCCGCGGCCCCACCCCGAGGAGCAGAGATGAAGGCCTGGCAGGTCACCCGACTCGGCGAACCGACCGATGTCCTCACCCTCGAGCAGGTCCCGGCGCCGACGCCCGGCGCCGGCGAGGTCCACGTGCGCGTGCGGGCGACGGCGGCGAACTTCCCCGATGTCCTCATGATCCGCGGCGAGTACCAGGTGCGTCCGCCGCTGCCGTTCACCCCCGGCGTCGAGATCTGCGGCGACGTCCTCGCCGTCGGTGACGGCGTCACCCACGTCGAGGTCGGGCAGCGCGTCGCCGGGATGGCGGCGATGCCGAACGGCGGGTTCGCCGAGGAAGCACTCCTCCAGGGCGTGTCCGCGATGCCCGTGCCGGACGGAGTCACCGACGAGGCCGCTGCGAGCCTCACCATCGCCTACCAGACCGGCTGGTTCGGCCTCCACCGTCGCGCCAGGCTTCAGGAGGGCGAGTGGCTGCTCGTCCACGCCGCGGCAGGCGGCGTCGGCAGCGCCGCCGTCCAGCTCGGCAAGGCGGCGGGCGCCCGCGTCATCGGCGTCGTCGGCGGGCCCGACAAGGCCGAGGTCGCGCGCTCGCTCGGCTGCGCAGCCGTCGTCGACCGGCGCAGCGAGGACGTCGTCGCCCGCGTCAAGGAGATCACCGGCGGCCACGGCGCCGACGTCGTCTACGACCCCGTCGGCGGCGACGCCTACACGCAGTCGACGAAGTGCATCGCCTTCGAAGGGCGCATCGTCGTCGTCGGGTTCGCCTCCGGCACGATCCCCGCGCCCGCGCTCAACCACCCCCTCGTCAAGAACTACGGCGTCCTCGGCCTCCACTGGGGGCTCTACGCGAGCAAGGAACCCCGCGCACTCCTCGACTGCCACCTCGAACTCGTGCGCATGCTCGAGGAGGGCACGATCGCTCCGCTCGTGAGCGAGACCGTGCCGCTGGACGGCATGCCGGATGCCCTCGCCCGCCTCGGCGCGGGCGCGACGACCGGCCGCGTCGTCCTCACGCCCTGACAGCCACCCACCCCATCCGACACGTACCGGCCGCCTCGTCACCCGCGCGGCCGGGCCCCCGACGCACGAGGAGACCCCATGACCGAGCAGAGTGAGAAGACCCGGACCGCGATCGTCACCGGTGCCGCCCGCGGGATCGGCGCCGCCGTCGCGCGCCGACTCGCGGCCGACGGGATGGCCGTCGCCGTCCTCGACCTCGACGAGAGCGCGTGCGGCGCCGTCGTCGAGGAGATCACCGCCGCCAGGGGCCGGGCCCTCGCCGTCGGCGTCGACGTCTCCGACGAGGCCGCCGTCGAGGCCGCAGTGACGCGCGTCGCGAACGAACTCGGTTCTCCCACCGTGCTCGTCAACAACGCCGGCATCATCCGCGACGACATGCTCTTCAAGATGAGCGCCGACAACTGGGACGCGGTGATGAACGTCCATCTCCGCGGCGCGTTCCTCATGACGCGGGCCACGCAGCGGTACATGACGGAGGAGAAGTACGGCCGCATCGTCAACCTCTCCTCGACCTCGGCCCTCGGCAACCGCGGTCAGGCGAACTACTCCGCCGCGAAGGCGGGCCTCCAGGGCTTCACGAAGACGGTCGCGATCGAGCTGGGCAAGTTCGGCGTGACGACCAACGCGATCGCGCCCGGATTCATCGCGACCGACATGACGCGCGCCACCGCCGAGCGTATGGGCGTCACGTTCGAGCAGTTCCTCGAGGGCGCCGCCAAGCAGATTCCCGTCGGCCGCGCCGGACAGCCCGAGGACATCGCCGCGACGGCGTCGTTCCTCTGCCGTGAGGAGGCCGGGTTCGTCTCCGGCCAGGTGATCTACGTCGCCGGCGGCCCCACCTGCTGAGACCGTCCCACCGGCCCCGCCGCCCACGGGCACGGGCACGGGGCCGAGGATGCACGAAGGCCGCCCGACCCCTCCGCGGATCGGGCGGCCTTCGTCGTGCGTCCCAGGCGGGCGCTCAGGCCTTCTCGGTGGGGAGCTCCCGCTTGAGGATCTTGCCCGTGGCGCCCTTGGGGAGGGCTTCGACGAACCGGATGACGCGCGGGTACTTGTAGGGCGCGAGACGCGCCTTGCAGAACTCGCGGATCTGCGCGGCGGCGTCCTCGCCTGCGACGAGGGCGCCGTCGGGGCGGAGCGCGACGAACGCGGAGATCTCCTCGCCGTAGTGCTCGTGGGGGACGCCGATGACGGCGGCCTCGAGGACGTCCGGGTGCTCGTAGAGCACCTCCTCGACCTCGCGTGGGTAGACGTTGTAGCCGCCGCGGATGATGAGGTCCTTCGCCCGGTCGACGATGACGTAGTAGCCGTCGGCGTCGCGGCGGGCGAGGTCGCCGGAGTGGAACCAGCCCTCGGCGTCGATGGCCTCGGCGGTGGTTTCGGGGCGCTTCCAGTAGCCACGCATGAGGCCGTTGCCGCGGATGACGATCTCGCCGACCTCGTCGGACCCCTCCTCGACGAGTCGACCGTCGGCGGTGCGGAGACCCATCTCGACGCCCTCGATCGGGGTGCCGATCGAGCCGGGCTTGCGCTCGCGGTCGGGGTGGTTGAACGAGACGACGGGGGAGGTCTCCGAGAGTCCGTACCCCTCGAGGATGATCGCGTCGAACGTCGACTCGAACGCATGGAGCACCTCGACGGGCAGCGACGCACCGCCGGAGACGCACGTGCGCAGCGACGACACGTCGGGGAGGGGCTCCCCGCGGCCGGTGAGGGTGCGGGCCGCCTGGAGGATCGCCGCGTACATCGTGGGGACGCCCTCGAAGATCGTCGCCCGGTCCCGTTCGATGACGTGCATCGCCTCGTCGGGGGAGAACCGGGGGATGAGGGTGAGGGTGGATCCGGCGAGGATCGGGGCGTTGAGCGCGCACGTCATGCCGAACACGTGGAAGAGGGGGAGACACCCGACGACGGTGTCCTCCGGGGTGAGGTGCACGAGGGTGCGCACGACGGTGTCGGCGTTCGTACGGAGGTTGCGGTGACGCAGCTCGGCACCCTTGGGGTGGCCCGTCGTGCCGGAGGTGTAGAGGAGCACCGCGGTGTCCTCGTCGTCGCGGGGCGTGACCTCGGTGAGCGGCTCGGCGTCGACGATGCGCTCCGTGAGGTCCGCGGGGGAGAGGCACGTCGCGCCCGCCTGGCGAGCGCCCTCCTGGGAGTCCGGGGTGGCGCCGATGATGAGACGCGCGCCGGAGTCGGAGAGGTAGTACTCCACCTCGCGTGGCCGGAACAGCGGGTTCATCGGGACGACGACACCACCGGCGCGGAGCACGGCGTAGTAGGCGACGACGTACGCGGTGACGTTGGGCAGGCTGAGGACGACCGGTTCGCCCGGGCCGATGCCCTGGGAGCGGAGCCAACCGGCACCGCGGGCGGTGAGCCGGTCGAGCTCGGCATACGTGATCTCGGCCTCGCCCTCGCGCACCGCGACCAGGTCGGGGTGGGCGTGGGCGGAGGCGAGGAGGTTCTCGGCGAGGTTGGCCATGGGCTCTCCTGGGCGTCGTTGCTCTGGTCCTACCGAAGAGTAGAGCCCATCGGGTCCACGACCCAGCCCGGGGCGAACGTGGATCGTGGCGGGTACGGGTGAGGAGGCGCACACCTGCGGGGAGGGGTCCTGCACGTGTGCAGGATCACCCGTGGGGGAAAGGGCAGGACATGGATACACAATGTGAAACGGACGTCGTCGTCTTCGGCGCCACGGGCTTCGTCGGACGCCTCATCGCCGCCCACCTCGCTCGCCACGCCCCCGAGGACGTGCGGGTGGGTCTCGGTGGCCGCTCCGAGGACCGGTTGAAGCAGGTGCGCTCCGAGCTCCCGGCGCGTGCCGCCGACTGGCCGCTCGTCGTCGCCGACTCCGCCGACCTCGAGTCGCTGCGCGCGATGGCCGGTCGCACCCGCGTCGTCCTCACGACGGTGGGTCCCTACGCCCGTCACGGCATGCCGCTCGTGCGGGCGTGCGCGGAGTCGGGTACCGACTACGTCGACCTCACCGGCGAGACCCTCTTCGCGCGCACCTCCGCCGACGAGTACCACGAGGTCGCCAAGGAGACCGGGGCGCGCATCGTGCACTCCTGCGGGTTCGATTCCGTCCCCTCCGACCTCGGCGTGCTCCTCACCGCGGCGAAGGCCCGGGAGGACGGCGAGGGCGAACTCGCCGCGACGACCCTCCACGTGCGCCGCATGAAGGGCGGGTTCAGCGGCGGCACCCTCGACTCGATGCGCACGCAGATCGACGAGGTCAAGGGCGACAAGCGCAAGACGCGGATCGCTGTCGACCCCTACGGCCTCAGCCCCGACCGCGACGCCGAGCCGGAGCCCTTCGGACGCACCGACCAGGTCGTCCTCGCCCGCAGCGGCGAGACCCGGTCGTGGACCGCGCCGTTCTTCATGGGCGCCTACAACGGTCAGGTCGTCCGCCGCAGCAACGCCCTCCAGGACTGGGCGTACGGCCGCACGTTCCGCTACGGGGAGGTCATCGACACCGGCCGTTCGCGCACGTCGCCGCTCAAGGCGCTCGCACTCGCCGGTGCGCTGCCCGCCCTCTCCACCGCACTTGGCACGCCGGGCCTGCGGCAGATCACCGACCGCGTCCTGCCCTCCCCGGGCGAGGGCCCGTCGAAGGAGAAGCGTGAGGCCGGCGAGTTCGCGATGGAGGTCCACGCCGAGACGACGACCGGCGCGCACTACGTGACGACGATCGCCGCGCCGTTCGACCCCGGCTACGACGGCACCGCGATCATGATCGGCGAGGCGGCACTCGCGCTCGCCCGCGACACCGACCGCCTGCCCGAGCGGGCCGGTGTCCTCACCCCGGCGACGGGCATCGGCGCCCCGCTCGCCGACCGCCTCCGCGCCCAGGGCTTCACCGTCGAGACGCGCAAGAGCTGACGCACCCCGCGTCCGCCCTCCCCACGGCGCCCGCCCGTCCACGAGGACGCGGCGGGCGCCGTCGCGTCCCCCGACTCCTCCTCCCGGCACGCGGCCCGGGGGTTCGTCCCGGCGCCCCGTCTCGGCGCCCCGTCTCGGCGCCCCGTCTCGGCGTCCGGTCCACGGCGCGCATCGTCGCCGGTATCTCGCACGGCCCCGGATCCGTCCTCCTGGCGTCGAGTCGCCCGCGGGGCGGCCCCGTTCGACCGGGTCCGCCCGCAGCGCATACGGTTCGACGCATGACGCAGCAGCAGGTGGTGGCCGTGATGGGGCGCGGGGCCCTCGATCCCGCCGAGCCGGTGGTGGGAGCCGACGACCTCGGTCTCACCCGGGGTGACGGGTGCTTCGACGCGACGCGCATCGAATGGGACGGCGAGGGGTGGCTCGCGCACGACCTCGACGAACACCTCGAGCGGCTGCGGGCCTCCGCGACGGCGCTCGGCATCGACGCGCCCTCCGACGACGACTGGTTCGAGCTCGTCGGCGACGCCCTCGAGCGGTGGACTGGGGGTGAGGTCGGACTCAAGATGGTCCTCACCCGCGGCGAGGAGCACCGCGGGCATCGGCCGCTCGCGTTCCTCACCCTCACCGAGATCGACGAGCACACCCTGCGGCAGCGCGAGGGCATCTCGGTCGTGACGCTCTCGCGCGGGTACGCGAGCGACGCGTTCGACGGGGCGCCGTGGCTCCTCGGCGGAGTGAAGACGCTCTCCTACGCCGTCAACGCCGCCGCCCGCCGCGAGGCCACCCGCCGCGGCGCGGACGACGCCCTCTTCGTCTCCTCCGACGGGTACGTCCTCGAGGGCCCCACGTCGGCCGTCGTGTGGCTGAAGGACGGGACGCTCACGACGACGCCCGTCGGCGCCACGGGGATCCTCGACTCGATCAGCCGTCGCGCGATCTGGGCAGCCGACGTGCCGTGGACGCTCGAGGAGCGCCTCGCACCCGTCTCCGACCTGCTCGCCGCCGACGGGGTGTGGTTCGTCTCCTCCGTGCGTGGACTCGCGCCCCTCGTCGAGCTCGACGGCCAGGCGCTCACGTCGGACGTGGAGGCCACCTCCGCGCTCCGGGTCGCGATGGGCTGACCTCACGCCTCCAGCGCCGTGGCGACCCCGTTCGCCACGGCGACGACGAGGAGGAGCACGCCGAACGCCCGGCTCAGCGCGGCCGGGTCGGCGCGCCGGGAGACCCGTGTGCCGAGGAGCCCGCCCACCATCGAGGCCCCCGCGAAGAGGAGCGGCACGGCCCAGTCGACGTCCGCGATCGTGTCCCACCGCCCCGCGAGGGCGGCACCCGCAGACAGGATCATGGCGAGCAACGACGTGCCCGACGCGGCGTGCATCCCGAACCCGAGGACGAGCGTGAGGGCCGGCACGACGGCGAATCCGCCGCCGACGCCGAACAACCCGGTGAGGAGCCCCGTCACCGTCGCCGCGGCCGCGACGACGAGGGCCGAAGGTCGACCGTGGAACGCGCTCGCGCCCGTGCCCTTCCCCGGGGCGGTGTCGAGGTCGTCCTCGGCGACCCCGCTCGTGGCGCGGCGTGCGCGTCGAGGGGCACCGGAGCGGCGGAGCATCGCGATCGCGACCCCCGCGAGGAGCACGGTGAAGAGGACCATGAGCACCGTCGGGTCGACACGCACCGAGAGTCGCGCCCCGGCGAACGATCCGACGATGCTCAGGGCGCCGAAGACGAGACCGTCGCGCCACCGGACGTCGCGGGCACGGGCGGGCAGCGACGTGAGCGCGGTGAGGACGACGAGGACGAGCGACCCGGTCGCCGCGTTCTGGGGGCTCTGGCCGAGGAGGTGCACGAGGACGGGCACGGCGAGGATCCCGCCCCCGGCGCCGAGGGCGCCGACGACGACGCCGACCCCGAGGCCGATGACGACGGGCAGGAGGACGCTCACGCGTTCATCGTGCCAGGCACCTCCTCACCCGCGCCGGTCTCGGCGTGAACCGCGGCGCGAACCGCAGCGGGCCGCCGCACAGCTGCCCCTGCCCACACGTGCCCGTCCCCTCCCCACACGGGTCCGCACACGACCGCGCCCGCGGTGCCGGGTGGGCATCGCGGGCGCGGGGAGGGTGCGGCCGGGCGGGAGGCGGAACCGCCCGCGGCCGAGGCGAGGTCCACGTCAGAGCTTGACGACCATCTTTCCGGTGTTGGCGCCGCGGAGGAGGTCGATGAACGCCTGCGGGGCGTTCTCGAGGCCTTCGCGGACGGTCTCGTCGAACTGCACGGAGCCGTCGGCGAGCCAGGCGCTCATCTTCTCGGCGTACTCGCCCATCTTGTCGAAGTATGGGCCGACGAGGAAGCCCTGGAGGCGCAGACGCTTGCCGATGGCGAGCGCGAGGTTGCGCGGCGCGCAGGGCGGCTCGGTCTCGTTGTACTGGGCGATGGCGCCGCACAGCGTGACGCGACCCTCGGGGTTGAGCACGTCGATCGCGGCCTCGAGGTGGTCGCCGCCGACGTTGTCGAAGTAGACGTCGATGCCGTCGGGGGCGGCCTCACGGAGACGGTCGACGACGGGCCCGTCGTGGTAGTCGAACCCGGCGTCGAAGCCGAGCTCCTCGATCCGGGCGATCTTCTCGGCCGAGCCGGCGCTGCCGATGACGCGGGAGGCGCCCATCGCCTTGGCGATCTGGCCGACCATCGAGCCGACGGCCCCGGCCGCGCCGGAGACGAACACGACGTCGCCCTCCTCGAACCCACCGGCATACACGAGCCCCGCGTAGGCGGTGAGGCCTGTCATGCCGAGCGCGCCGAGGTAGGTGGACTCGCCGATCTCGCCGGCGTCGACGACGCGTGCCTCGGCCGCGTCGAGGACGGCGTACTCGCGCCAGCCGAGGCCGTGGAGGACGGTCGCGCCGACGGGCACGTCGGCCGACGTCGAGGCGACGACCTCGCCGATGGCGCCGCCGTCGAGGGCCTCGCCGATCTGGAACGGTGGCACGTAGGACTTGACGTCGTTCATGCGGCCGCGCATGTAGGGGTCGACCGACATGTAGTGGTTCTTCACGAGCACCTGGCCGTCGCCGAGCTCGGGCAGGTCGACCTCGACGAGGTCGAAGTTCTCCGGGGTCGGCCACCCCTCGGGGCGGGAGGCGAGGTGGATCTCGCGATTCTTCGTGGGCAGGTCGGAGTTCGTCATGGGGTCCCCTCGAGGGTCGTGGTGAGTCGGTGGGTGAGGGTGCGGAGCGTCTCCGCCTCCTCGGGGGTGAGCCGGAGCCGCCCGGCGACCTCGCGGTGCGCCGCGGAGGCGGGTTCGGCCATCGCGGCGCCCGCGGGGGTGAGAAACACCTCGACGCAACGTCCGTCGGCGGTGGACCGGCGCCGCTCGACCAGCCCCATCGCCTCCATCCGCTTGAGGAGCGGGGAGAGGGTGCTGTTGTCGAGGCGGAGCCGGGCGCCCAGCTCACCCACCCCCACCCCGTCGTGCTCCCACAGCGCCAGGAGCGTGACGAACTGGGGGTAGGTGAGGCCGAGCCGGCCGAGGCACTCGCGGTAGGCGTTGACCGTGGCCCGGCTCGCGGCGTAGAGCGCGAAGCAGAGCTGGTCGTCGAGACGCGGGGTCTCCGGCGGGGTGGGCATGGATCAGGCCTTGCTGCTCCGGGCCGGGGCGACGCGCACGAGGCGCCGGTTGGCGAACTCCTCGATGCCGTAGGCGCCGAGCTCGCGGCCGAAGCCGGAGCGCTTGACGCCGCCGAAGGGCAGCCCGGCCATCGTCGTGCCGTGCTCGTTGACGTAGGCCATACCGACCTCGAGGCGACGGGCGGTGGACTCGGCGAGCTCGAGGTCGTCGGTCCACACCGAGCCGGAGAGGCCGAACGAGGACGAGTTCGCGAGCTCGACGGCCGCGTCGACGTCCGCGACGGGGTACACGACCGCGACCGGGCCGAAGAGCTCCTCGGAGTACGCCCTCATCTCGGGGGTGACGTCGGTGAGGACGGTCGGGGCGAAGAACGCGCCGTCACGCTCCAGGCGGGAGCCGCCGGTACGCACGGTGACGCCCTTTTCGCGGGCGTCGTCGACGAGCTCGGCGAGGGTGTCGACGGCGTCGGCCGAGGAGAGGGGGCCCATCTCCATGTCCTCGTCGGTGGGATCGCCGACCCTGGTCGACTCGACGGCCTCGACGAGGGCCTCGAGGAACGTGTCGTAGTGCTCCTGGAGGACGATCATCCGCTTGGGGGAGTTGCACGCCTGCCCCGCGTTGGAGAGTCGGGCCTTCGCGGCGACCCGGGCGATGTTGCGGACGTCGCCGCCGAGGACGATCATCGCGTCGCTGCCGCCGAGTTCGAGGACGGACTTCTTGAGGTGCCTGCCCGCGCCCTCGGCGACCGCGGCACCCGCGGCCTCGCTGCCGGTGAGGGAGACGCCCCGCACGCGGTCGTCGGCGATGGCGTCCTGGATCTGGTCGCGGTCGATGAGGACGGTGCGGTAGGCGCCCTCGGGCAGACCGGCGGCGAGGAGGATTTCCTCGACGATCGTCCCCGACGCCGGGCAGATGCCCGCCGGCTTGAGGAGGATCGTGTTGCCGAGCAGCAGGTTCGGCGCCGCGAGCCGGACGAGCTGGTAGTAGGGGAAGTTCCACGGCATGACGCCGAGGATCACCCCGACCGGCTCCATCTCGACGTAATTGTGCTGCGCGCCGAGGGCGGGCAGCTGGTCGGGGGCGATGAGCTCCGCGGCGTGCTCGCCGTACCAGCGCAGGATCGACGCGGACAGCTTGACCTCGGCGACGCCCTGGGCGAGCGGCTTGCCCATCTCGCGGGCGATGAGCTGCGCCATCTCGTCGGCGCGCTCCTCGAACGTGTCGGCGGCGCGGGTGAGGACGGCCGCGCGGCTCGCGAGCGGCGCCTCCCGCCAGCTGAGGTACGCCTCGTGCGCACCGGCGATCGCGTCCTGCAGCTGCGCGTCGGTCGTGGGCTCGTAGGTCTTCTCGACCTCACCGGTGGTGGGGTTCTCGATGCGGTAACCGGCCATGGGGGTGCTCCTTCGGATGTCGAACGGATCTGGCGGGATGCGTGTGTGGCTCGGGCGGCGTCTGGGACGACAGGTGGCCGCGGGAGGGCACGGTGCGGGCGGTCAGGCGTCGGCGGGTGCGTCGCCCTCGTCGAGCGTCGGGTAGTCGGTGTAGCCCTCCGCGCCGCCGCCGTAGAAGGTCGAGGGGTCGGGCTCGTTGAGCGGGGCGCCGGTGCGCCACCGCTCGACGAGGTCGGGGTTGGCGAGCAGCGGGCGGCCCACGGCGACGGCGTCGGCGAGGCCGTTCTCGAGGATCGCCTCGGCGTTCTCCTTCGTCGTGACCTGCTGGAAGCCGGAGTTGAGGATCACCGGCCCGCCGAAGCGACGCCGCAGGTCCTGCGTGAGGTCGGCGGCGGGGTCGGCGAGGATGCTGAGGTAGGCGAGACCGAGCGGCGCGATCGCGTCGACGAGGGTCTCGTACGTCTCGCGGGTGGCCTGCGGGTCGTCCTCGATGACGTCCTGCACGTCGTGCGCCGGGGAGATGCGCACACCGACGCGGTCGGCACCGATCGCCTCGGCGACGGCGGTGACGACGTCGATCGTGAGCGTCGCCCGGGCCGCCGCGGACCCGCCGTAGGCGTCGGTGCGGTGGTTCGTCGACGGCGCGAGGAACTCGTGGAGGAGGTAGCCGTTCGCCGAGTGGATCTCGACACCGTCGAGACCGGCCTCGACGACGTTCCGCGACGCCTCGACGAACTCGGCGACGACGCCGGGGACCTCGTCGGTCTCGAGGGCCCGCGGGGTCGGGTACGGCTTGCGTCCCTCCGCGGTGACGACCTCGCCCTGGAGCGCGACCGCCGACGGGGCGACGCTCTCGAGCCCGTCCTTGTTGTCGGGGTGCGCGACGCGACCGGCGTGCATGAGCTGCACGAACATGTGGCCGCCGCGGGCGTGGACGGCGTCGGCGACGCGACGCCAGCCCTCGACCTGCGCGGGAGAGTGGACGCCGGGGGTGTCGAGGTAGCCCTGGCCGACGGCGCTGGGCTGGCTGCCTTCGCTGACGACAAGCCCGGCGCTCGCGCGCTGCGCGTAGTACGTTGCGTTGAGCTCGGTGGGGGCGTGGTCGCCCGGGGTGCGGTTGCGGGTGAGCGGGGCCATGACGATCCGGTTGGGTAGATCCATCCGGCCGATGCGGATCGGGTCGAACAAGGTGGGCACGAGATGCTCCTGCGGTGGAGGACGGCTTTCGTCCGTTCACAACAATGTCGTGCACGACAGTATTTCCGGCGGGGAGGCGGATCGTCCTCGCGCGCACGGGCCCGCCGACGCGACGAGGGCGTGTCAGGGCGCCTCCCTACGGGCTGTGGTGGTGCCGCGTCGTGCGGGGAGATCGGGACGTCCGGGCTCGACCCGGGCTCGATACGGGCTCGATACGGGGTCGATCCGGGACGCCGGTGGGCGGGCCGGGTAGCCTGGCGCCGTGACTGAGATCGAGATCGGCCGTGGCAAGCGCGGACGCCGCGCGTACTCCTTCGACGACATCGCGATCGTCCCGTCCCGGCGTACGCGGGACCCCGAGGAGGTCTCGATCAGCTGGCAGATCGACGCCTACCAGTTCGGCCTCCCCTTCCTCGCCGCGCCGATGGACTCCGTCATGTCGCCCGACACGGCGATCGCGTTCGGCCGCCTCGGCGGGCTCGGCGTCCTCGACCTCGAGGGTCTGTGGACCCGGTACGAGGACCCCACCCCGCAGCTCGCGGAGATCGCGTCCCTCGACGGCGCGGCCGTCACGGCGCGCATGCAGGAGCTGTACGCCGAGCCCATCAAGCCCGAGCTCATCACGGCGCGGCTCACCCAGATGCGCGAGGCGGGCGTCACCGTCGCCGGCGCGCTCTCCCCGCAGCGCACCCAGGAGCACTGGAAGACGGTCGTCGACGCCGGTGTCGACCTCTTCGTCATCCGTGGCACGACCGTCTCGGCGGAGCACGTGAGCAGCCACGCCGAGCCCCTCAACCTCAAGCGGTTCATCTACGAGCTCGACGTCCCCGTCATCGTCGGCGGCGCGGGCACGTACACCGCGGCCCTCCACCTCATGCGTACCGGCGCCGCGGGTGTCCTCGTCGGCTTCGGTGGCGGCGCGGCGCACACGACCCGCCAGACCCTCGGCATCCAGACCCCGATGGCGACGGCCATCGCCGACGTCGCCGCGGCCCGCCGCGACTACCTCGACGAGTCCGGTGGCCGCTACGTCCACGTCATCGCCGACGGCGGCATGGGCCGCTCCGGCGACGTCGTCAAGGCGATCGCCTGTGGTTC
Organism: Mobilicoccus pelagius NBRC 104925; assembly: GCF_000247995.1. GTDB lineage: Bacteria > Actinomycetota > Actinomycetes > Actinomycetales > Dermatophilaceae > Mobilicoccus > Mobilicoccus pelagius. The sequence continues at coordinate 90,222 of NZ_BAFE01000076.1, read as the reverse complement.
CGACGCCGTGATGATCGGCGCCGCCCTCGCCCGCGCCGTCGAGGCGCCCGGGCGCGGCTACCACTGGGGCTCGGAGGCCCATCACCTCCAGCTCCCGCGTGGCGAGCGCGTGCAGGTCGGTGCGCTCGCACCGCTCGAGGAGATCCTCCACGGCCCCGGCCGTTCCGCCGACGGCATGACGAACTTCGTCGGCGCCCTGCGCCGCGCGATGGCGACGACGGGGTACTCCGAGCTCAAGGAGTTCCAGCGGGTCGAGGTCGTCGTCTGCCCCTACTCCCCGGCCTGATCCACCGCCTGGTCCGACGACCGCCGCACCCCTGCCGGGTGCGGCGGTCTCGTGCGTACGGGGCCGGGACGCAGGTGGGATGGGGGGAGGCGCGTGTGAGGGGCGGGACACCCGGCGGGCGTCCAGGGCGGTGGCATAGCCTGGACGGGTGATCCGGACGGCGTTGCGACCCAAGTGGCTGGCCCTGTTGGGCCTCGTGCTCGTCGTGGTCGTCGGGTTCGGCTGGCTCGGTCTGTGGCAGCTCGACGTCGCACAGCACGCCAAGCAGCAGGAGGTCCTCGATCAGATCGAACGGACCCCCGAGGCGCCCGTCGACGAGGTGCTGCCGCCGCAGACGTCCATCACGGGGCATCACGTCGGTCGCTCCGTGCGGGCGACGGGGCGCTACGACGCTGCGCACCAGGTGCTCGTCGTCGACCGCCGTCTGGGCGATCGGCTCGGTGCGTGGGTGCTCACCCCGCTCGTCGTGGACTCCACCGGTGCCCGCCTCGCCGTCGTGCGGGGCTTCGTCGACGCCGGGGTTCCGGCCCCGCCCGCCCCGTCGGGCACCGTCACCGTGCACGGCTCGCTGCAGCCCCAGGAGGGGCCGCCCGAGAAGTTCGTCCCCCAGGAGCCCGGACGCGTGCAGACCGTCGACCTCGCGAGCGGCGTCAACCGGTGGGGCGGTGACATCTACAACGCCTTCGTCTTCGCGAGCAGCGAGGAGCCGCCCGCCACGGGTGCGTCCGCGAAGGTCGCCCCCGTCCCGCCGCCCGCGGTGCGCTCCGAGGGCGTCAACTGGCGCAACGCCGCCTACGCCGTCCAGTGGTGGATCTTCGCCGGGTTCGTCGTCTACATCTGGTGGCGGGCCGTCCGCGACGAACACGAAATCCGCCTCGCCGCCGGTGGGGGGACGCCCGGCCCGAGCGCCGCCGACTCCTCCGCCTCGACGGACGGCGCAGGCGGCCACGTCGGGTCGACCGTCGCCGGCGCGACCGGCGTCGACCACCCCGCGAACTCGTCCGACACCACACCCTCGACCCCCGCAGGAGGATCGTCCCGATGACCGCCCCCACCCGTGTCCCGCCCCGGGGCTTCGACGCCGCCAAGACCGCGAAGGCGCTCCCGCCGTTCAAGATCATGGCGTTCGTCGTCGGCGTCGGGCTCCTCGTGCTCGTCGTCGAGATGTGGATGGCCTACGGCATGGGGATGGGCAAGGACAACCCGCTGTCGTGGTGGCCCGGCCCGCACGGCTTCATCTACATGGTCTACCTCGCCGCCGTCGCCAACCTCGGGTTCGCGGCGCGGTGGAGCCTGCCCAAGATGGTCGGCGTCATGCTCGCCGGTGTCGTGCCCTTCCTCTCCTTCTACGTCGAGCACAAGGTCGCCCGCGGGGTCGAGGCCGACCTCGCCGCGGCAGGCGCGCACTGACCCCCTCCCGGGCGGGGCGGGTCGTGATGGGCCGCAACCGGTTCCACGTCCCCGCCCCGGGAGGCCGTCGAGGGGCGAACGGTCGTCGGAGGACGCCGGTAGCCTGTCCCACGTTCCACCACGAACGCCCGAAAGGCCCCACATGGCTGCCACGCCCGAGTTCGCCCTCACGACGTTCGAGGGCGGATCCGCCCTCTCGCCGTTCCGCGCCCGCGCCCTGCTCATGCGCCTGCAGGCGGTGAACCCGCGCATCACGGGCGTCGACGCACGGTACGTGCACTGGGTGGCCTCGGAGCGGCCGCTCGACCAGGCGACCTCGCAGGTCGTCGAGGCGATCCTCACGTACGGGGACCCGTACGAGGGCCCGCGGCCGGGCGAGGGTGCCATTCGTGAGGACGGCTCGGTCGGGCCGGACGTCGAGCTCGTCGTCGTCGCGCCGCGGCTCGGCACGATCTCCCCGTGGGCGTCCAAGGCCACCGACATCGTCCACAACTGCGGCATCGACATCCGCCGGGTGGAGCGGGTGACGGAGTACGCGCTCACGCTGAGCGAGGAGTTCGGCGGCGGGCTGGACGCACACGAGTGGCAGGGCGTCGCCGCCGTCCTCCACGACCGCATGACCGAGACGGTCCTCGGCGAGCGGGCGGCGGCCTCGCAGCTGTTCGCCGAGCGGCACCCCGAGCCCATGGCCCACGTCGACGTCCTCGGCCGCCGCGCGGACGCGCTCGTCGAGGCGAACCGCGAGCTCGGTCTCGCGCTCAGCGACGACGAGATCGCCTATCTCGTCGACGCGTTCACCGGGCTGCGCCGCAACCCCACCGACGTCGAGCTCATGATGTTCGCGCAGGCCAACTCCGAGCACTGCCGACACAAGATCTTCAACGCCGACTTCGTCGTCGACGGTGAGCCGCAGACGCGTTCCCTCTTCGGCATGATCCGCCACACCGAGGCCGTCGCGGGCGGGCCCGAGAACGGCACGGTCGTCGCGTACAAGGACAACGCCTCGATCATGGCGGGCGGCCGCATCACCTCCTTCGCGCCCGAGGGCGTCGGTGACGGCCCGGGCCGGTACGTCGGCCGCGAGCAGGACGTCCACGTCCTCATGAAGGTCGAGACGCACAACCACCCCACGGCCATCTCCCCGTTCCCGGGCGCCGCGACCGGCGCGGGCGGCGAGATCCGCGACGAGGGTGCCACCGGCCGCGGCTCCGCCCCCAAGGCGGGACTCACGGGCTTCGTCGTCTCCGACCTCCACCTGCCCGGCACGAACGAGCCGTGGGAGTCGCCGGAGTCGCGCGCGAGCTTCCCCGGCCACCTCGCGAGCCCCCTCGACATCATGATCGAGGGCCCGATCGGTGCCGCGGCGTTCAACAACGAGTTCGGCCGCCCCGGCCTCGGCGGGTTCTTCCGCGTCTACGAGCAGGTCGTCGACGGCGTCCACCGCGGCTACCACAAGCCGATCATGAGCGCCGGCGGCCTCGGTTCCATCGCCGCCGACGCCGCCGAGAAGATCGCGTTCGGCGCGGGCACGCTCCTCGTCCAGCTCGGCGGCCCGGGCATGCGCATCGGCATGGGCGGTGGCGCGGCCTCCTCGATGGCGGCGGGCGTCAACGCGGCCGACCTCGACTTCGACTCCGTGCAGCGCGGCAACCCCGAGATCGAGCGGCGCGCGCAGGAGGTCATCAACCACTGCCGGGGGCTGGGGGAGGACAACCCCATCCTCGCGATCCACGACGTCGGCGCAGGTGGCCTCTCCAACGCGTTCCCCGAGCTCGTCGACGACGCGGGCATGGGTGCCCGGTTCGACCTCACCGCGGTGCCGCTCGAGGAGTCGGGTCTCGCGCCCAAGGAGATCTGGTGCAACGAATCGCAGGAGCGGTACGTCCTCGCGATCGCACCGGAGTCGCTGCCCGTCTTCGCCGACCTCGCGCGTCGTGAGCGGTGCCCGTACGCCGTCGTCGGCGTCGCCCGGGCCGACGGGCAGCTCGTCCTCGCCCCCGGCGACGACGACACGCAGGACGCCGCCGCCGACCTGCCCATCGACATGCCGATGGAGGTCCTGCTGGGCAAGCCCCCGCGCATGACCCGCGACGTGACCCGCGTCGAGCGGTCGACCTCCGAGCTCGACCTCACGGGTCTGCAGGGTGATGCCCTCCGCGACGCGGCGTACGCCGTGCTCCGCCACCCGAGCGTCGCGAGCAAGCGGTTCCTCGTCACGATCGGCGACCGCACGGTCGGCGGTCTCACCCACCGCGACCAGATGGTCGGTCCGCATCAGGTGCCCGTCGCCGACGTGGCCGTCACGCTGTCGGACCACACGGGCTTCGCCGGTCAGGCGATGAGCAGCGGCGAGCGCACCCCGCTCGCGGCCGTCGACGCGCCCGCATCGGGTCGCATGGCCGTCGGTGAGGCGCTCACCAACCTCCTCGCCGCTCCGGTCGAGCTCTCCGGGGTCAAGCTCTCGTGCAACTGGATGGCCGCGTGTGGCGAGCCCGGCGAGGACGCCGCGCTCTACGACACCGTCGAGGCCGTCGCGATGGAGCTGTGCCCCGCCCTCGGCGTCTCCGTGCCCGTCGGCAAGGACTCGCTCTCGATGCGCACGAAGTGGGCCCACGACCAGGGAGAGAGCCACCGGGTCACGTCGCCGGTGTCGCTCGTCGTCTCCGCGTTCGCGTCGCTGCCCGACGTGCGCGGCACCCTTACACCGGTGCCCGGCGCGGGTGACGCGCTCGTCCTCGTCGACCTCGGCGCCGGCGCCGACCGTCTCGGCGGCTCGATGCTCGCGCAGGTGCGCGGCGAGTTCGGCGGCACGACACCCGACCTCGACGACGCCTCGCGCCTCGTGTCGTTCGCCGCGGCGATGACGCAGCTCCGCGAGGAGGGCCTGCTCACCGCCTACCACGACCGCTCCGACGGCGGCCTGTGGGCGACGGCGTGCGAGATGGCCTTCGCGGGCGCCACCGGGCTGTTCCTCGAGGTCCCGTCGGTGGCGTCCCTCTTCACCGAGGAGCTCGGCGCGGTCCTCGCGTGCCGCCCCGACGACGTCGGCCGGGTCCTCACCGTCCTCGACGAGCACGGCCTCGACGGCCTGCGCCGCCCCGTCGGGCGCACCGTCGAGGGTCGCCGTGTGCGGGTCGAGCTGCTCGAGGACGGCAGCGCGGCGAAGACGTCCCTCCTCGACGAGCCGCTCACCGAGCTCGCGCAGGCGTGGGACGAGGTGTCGTGGCGCATCTCCGCCCTCCGCGACAACCCCGAGTGCGCCGACGAGGAGCACGCCGCGTTCGGCGCCGACGTGCCCGGTCTCGTCGTCGTGCCGACCTTCGACCCCACCGACGACATCGCGGCCCCGTACCTCAACGTCGGTGCTCGGCCCAAGGTCGCCGTCCTGCGGGAGCAGGGCGTCAACAGCCACGTGGAGACGGCCTTCGCGTTCGACCGCGCCGGGTTCGACGCGATCGACGTCCACATGACCGACCTCCAGGCGGGCCGTTTCGACCTCGCCGACGCCGTCGGCCTCGTCGCGTGCGGCGGGTTCTCCTACGGCGACACGCTCGGCGCGGGTGAGGGCTGGGCCCGTTTGGTCCTCTTCGAGCCGCGGCTCACCGACGCGTTCCGGGCGTTCTTCGATCGGGGCGACACGTTCGGGCTCGGCATCTGCAACGGCTGCCAGATGTTCGCGGCGCTCGCCGATCTCATCCCGGGCGCCGAGGCGTGGCCTCGGTTCACCCGCAACCGCAGCGAGCAGTACGAGGCCCGCCTCTCCCAGGTCGAGGTCCTCGACTCCCCGTCGATCCTCTTCGCCGGCATGGCCGGGTCGCGCATGCCGATCGCCGTCGCGCACGGCGAGGGCCGGGCCGACTTCTCGGCCCGCGGCGACGAGTCGGCCGTCCTCGGGGCGCTGCGGTACGTCGACGCGCACGGCGCGCCGGCGGTCACCTACCCCGCCAACCCCAACGGTTCGCCCGGCGGCCTCACGGCGGTGACGACCCCCGACGGCCGGTTCACCGCGATGATGCCGCACCCCGAGCGGGTGCAGCGCAACGTCCAGATGTCGTGGACGAGCAGCCCGGTCGAGGTCGAGAGCCCATGGCTGCGGATGTTCCGCAACGCCCGCGTCCACATCGGCTGACGGTCGCCCGACCGCTCACGCCCCGTCCACGTCGCAGCGACGCGGCACCCACGCACCACGCGTGCCGCACCCACGCGGCACCCTGCAGGGGGCGGGGCCTCACCCGGATAGAGTGAGGCCCCGCCGTCCCGCTCGCCACCCGCGACGATCCGAGGAGACCCCGTGAACGCATCCCGGCCGGAGGGCCTGCACACCAACCCCGTCCTCGTCGTCGACTACGGCGCCCAGTACGCCCAGCTCATCGCGCGGCGGGTCCGAGAGGCGAACGTCTACAGCGAGGTCGTGCCGCACACGACGAGCGCCGCCGACATGCTCGCCCGCGAGCCCAGCGCGATCATCCTCTCCGGCGGCCCGTCGTCGGTGTACGCCGAGGACGCGCCCGGGCTCGACTCGGCGCTCCTCGACGCAGGCGTCCCCGTGTTCGGCATGTGCTACGGGTTCCAGGCGATGGTCCAGGCCCTCGGCGGCACCGTCGCCCACACGGGTCTCGGCGAGTACGGGTCGACGCAGGCGGAGATCCTCGACGTCGACTCCACGCTCTTCCACGGGCAGCCCGCGTCGCAGTCGGTGTGGATGAGCCACGGCGACTCGGTGAGCGATCCCCCCGCCGGCATGCGCGTCACGGCGCGCACCTCCGGTGCCGCGGTGGCCGCGTTCGAGGACGACGAGCGTCGTCTCTACGGCGTGCAGTGGCACCCGGAGGTCATGCACAGCACGTTCGGGCAGCGCGTCCTCACGAACTTCCTCACCCAGGGTGCGGGGCTCAAGGGCGACTGGACGGCGGCGAGCATCGTCGACGACCAGATCGCGAAGATCCGCGAGCAGGTCGGCGACGAGCGGGTCATCTGCGGCCTGTCCGGTGGTGTCGACTCCTCGGTCGCGGCGGCGCTCGTGCAGCGTGCGGTCGGTGACCAGCTCACGTGCGTGTTCGTCGACCACGGCCTGCTGCGTGCGGGCGAGGCCGAGCAGGTGCAGAAGGACTTCGTCGACGCGACGGGGGTGGACCTCGTCGTCGTCGACGCCGAGAAGCAGTTCCTCGACGCGCTCGCCGGGGTGAGCGACCCGGAGCAGAAGCGCAAGATCATCGGCCGCGAGTTCATCCGGTGTTTCGAGCAGGCGGCGCGCGACATCGTCGCGGGCACGGCGGGCGCGAAGAACGACCCGTCGGATGCGGAGCAGCACCCGGTGAAGCACCTCGTGCAGGGCACGCTGTACCCCGACGTGGTCGAGTCCGGCGGCGGGTCGGGCACGGCGAACATCAAGAGTCACCACAACGTCGGTGGTCTGCCGGACGACCTGCAGTTCACGCTCGTCGAGCCGCTGCGTGACCTGTTCAAGGACGAGGTGCGTCAGGTCGGTCTCGAGCTCGGTGTGCCGGAGTCGATCGTGTGGCGGCAGCCGTTCCCGGGTCCGGGTCTCGGCATCCGCATCATCGGTGAGGTGACGAAGGAACGGTTGGAGACGCTGCGCGTGGCGGATGCGATCGCACGTGAGGAGCTCACGGCGGCCGGTCTGGACCGTGACATCTGGCAGTGCCCGGTGGTGTTGCTCGCGGACGTGCGGTCGGTGGGCGTGCAGGGTGACGGCCGGACGTACGGGCACCCGATCGTGTTGCGGCCGGTGACGAGCGAGGACGCGATGACGGCGGACTGGTCGCGGGTGCCGTACGACGTGCTGTCGAAGATCAGTACGCGCATCACGAACGAGGTGCGTGAGGTGAACCGGGTGGTGTTGGACGTGACGTCCAAGCCGCCGGGCACCATCGAGTGGGAGTGACGCACGGGTGTGGGCGGTGACCGTCGGCCGCCGCCCGCACCTGTGAGTGCGTCGCTCCTGCGACCGTGGAGTTCGAGTGGGAGTGACGCACGGGTGTGGGCGGTGGCCGTCGGCCGCCGCCCGCACCTGTGAGCGCGTCGCTCCTGCGACCGTGGAGTTCGAGTGGGAGTGACGCACGGGTGTGGGCGGTGACCGTCGGCCGCCGCCCGCACCTGTGAGCGCGTCGCTCCTGCGACCGTGGAGTTCGAGTGGGAGTGACGCACGGGTGAGGGGGGCGGTCTTGGGGCCGCCCCTTCGTCGTGTCGGGACGGCCTGGGGGAGGTGTCGTCGTGGAACACTGCTGGCACGGAGGGCCTGCGGGTGTGTCGGGGCGTGGGCCGTGTCGGGCGCGGGTCGGACGGGAGTGGCGCGATGGTGGGAGTGGAGTCGTCACCGGGGTCGGGCGGGTGTGGGGCGAGGATCTATCTCACGGGTGAGGCGAAGTCGCCGACGAACAATCCGATCACGGCGCGTTGGGGGCTGTTCTTCGTGGGTCTCGTGGTCGATACTGAGACCCACGTCGTCGTCGAGGCCGACTGCACCGCAACACTTTCCCTCACTCGGGAGTTCGTGGCGGAGTTGCTGCGTGGGAGGTCGCTCCTCGACGAGGACGCGTTGGTGGAGGTGATCACCGCTCGGTATCACGGGTCCTCTCAGCGTGCGTTGGCCGCCGCAGTGCGTAACGCCGCCCACAGGTATCGCGAGATCCGGTCGGGCTCCACCGCCTGACAATCGCATCTCGACCAGCCGCCCGGGACTTCACCGAACCGGATCCAGCCGGAAGCATCGCCGACACCCGCCCGTGAGGGGTGGGAGACGTCGGTCGTGTTTCCGGCTGTTCTCGTCTCGGGGCCCGGTGGCCGGTCCCGACCCCTCGAGGAGATTCCGTGATCACCGACGGAGTGCTCATGCTCGGCGTCCTGCTCGGACTCGCCGGCGTCATCGTCGTCCTGGAGCGCACGACCGGGTGGTGGTTCTTCCGTTACGTGCCCGGCATGGTGCTCATGTATCTGCTGTGTGCGGCGCTCAACTCGATGGGCCTGTTCGGGCATGCCGACGAGACGCGTGACGTCGTCGCGTCGGTGAAGAACGTGGTGCTGCCGGCGATGATCTTCCTGTTCCTCCTCGGCTGTGACCTGCGCAGGATCGTGCGGCTCGGGCCGAAGCTGCTGCTCACGATGTTCGTCACGTCGGTGTCGTTGTTCGTCGCGATGATCGCCGTGTTCGCGGTGTTCCGAGGGCTGCTCGACCCGGAGGCGTGGAAGGTGCTCGGTGCGCTGCTCGCGTCGTGGACGGGGGGTAGCGCGAACATGGTCGCGGTGCAGGACATCCTCCAGGCGCCGAAGGCGATCTTCGGGTACGCCCTCATCACCGACACGATCGTCTACTCGTTCTGGCTCATGGTGATGTTCTCGTCGGTGGCGTTCTCCGACCGGTTCAACCGGTTCACGGGGGCGGACACGAGCTACCTCGCGGTGCACGGCGGCGATGCGGAGGCGGTGGAGGAGGGGCCGATCACGCGGCAGTCCCTCGCGGTCGCCGTGTTCGGGTCGATCTTCGTGTCGACGGTGTCGATCGCGATCGGCGGGATGCTGCCGAAGCTCGGTGACGTCGTCAACGCGACGGCGTGGACGATCCTCATCGTGTCGCTCCTCGGCCTGCTCGCGGCGCACACGCCGCTCGGGCGGGTGGCGGGGTCGAGCGACGTCGCCTCGCTCATGCTGTTCGTCGTCATCGGGCAGATCGCGTCGGGGTCGGACTTCTCGGCGATCACGAAGGCACCGTTGTACCTGCTCGTCGGGTTCCTCGTGCTGCTCGTCCACGCGGTCCTCATGGTGATCTACGCCAAGCTCACGCACACCGAGCTGTTCTCGCTCGCGGTCGCGTCGGTGGCGAACGTCGGCGGTATCGCGTCGGCCCCGGTCGTCGCGGGCGCCTTCGACCGGCAGCTCGTGCCGGTCGGTGTGCTCTTCGCGCTCATCGGGTCGTTCATGGGGACGTGGATCGGCCTCACCGGTGCGGCGGTCATGGGGGCGATGTGAGCACCGCCCACCCGGAGGAGGTCGTCACCACCGTCGCCTCGGTGCGGGCGCATGTCCACCGGGCACCGCTGCTGCGTCCGTTCGTCACGTCGCGGCGACGCACGGAGGCCGTCGAGTACGTCGTCGCCGACGTCGAGTTCGACGACGGGGTCGTCGGGCAGGGGTCGGCGGCGGAGACGGTCGCCGTCACCGGGGAGTCGGCGGCGACGATCCTCGCCGCGATCACCGGGCCCCTCGCCGCTGCGCTCACGGGCGCGAGCGGCACCCGCGGAGAGCTCGCGGCCCGCATCGCCGGGGCCCTCGACGGCGCGACGAGTGCGAAGGCCGCCGTCGACGTCGCCCTTCACGACGCGTGCGCGCGGCAGGCCGGCGTCCCGCTCGTCGAGATGCTCGGCGGGCGCCTCGGGGGCGACCTCGAGAACGACATGACGGTGTCGCTCGAGGATCCCGAGGTCATGGCCGGGCACGCCCGCGAGGCGGTGGCGGGTGGGGTGCGGATTCTCAAGGTCAAGCTCGGTCGTGACGTCGACGCCGACCGGGAGCGTCTCGCCGAGGTGCTCTCGGCGGTGCCCGACGTGCGGCTGCGACTCGACGCGAACCAGGGCTGGGATGCCGAGCAGGCCGTTCGGATCGTCACGGGTTTCGAGGACGCCGGCTGGCCCGTCGACCTCGTCGAACAGCCCGTCCCCGCGGACGACCTCGACGGTCTCGCCCGGGTGCGGTCCGCCGTGTCGACGCCGATCATGGCCGACGAGTCGGTGTGGACCGCCGCCGACGCGACCCGCATCGTCGAGGCGGGCGCCGCCGACATGCTCAACATCAAGCTCGCGAAGACGGGCGGCCTCCGTGAGGCGCTCGCCGTCGCCGACGTCGCGGCCGCCGCCGGGCTCACGTGCATGGTCGGCGCGATGATGGAGCCCCGGATCTCCGTCACCGCCGCCGCGCACCTCGCGCTCGCCCACCCCGCCGTGACGGCCATCGACCTCGACTCTCCCGCCTGGTTCGCCTCCGACGTCCCTGCGGGTGGCTACCGCGAGGACGACGGCCGGCTCACCCTCCTCGGCGGGCCCGGTCTCGGGCTCGACCGACTCCTCGCCACGCAGGATCCTGCCTGACCCCCTGCTCATCCGTGCTCACTCCCACCACCCGCGCCCACTCACAGGTGGGCGCTCGCCGGAAGGACCCTTCATGACCACCCGTGACCTCTCCCGTCGCACCCTCCTCACTGCCGCCGGCGGGGCCGCCCTCGCGGTCGGCCTCGACGGTGGCACGGCCGCCGCCGCACCCACCGGGCGGCATGCCGGGCATCACCCCGGTCGTCGCCCCGCCCGTGGCGGCGCCGGTGTCGTGCCGGGCGCCACGGCGTTCGTCCAGGTGTCCGTCGCGACCGCCTGGAGTGCGCCCCGCCTCACGCGTCCGCTCGACCGTCCGTCGTCGACGAACCCCGTCGACCTCGACGCGTGGAACGCGGCGATGCCCGAGACCACCGACCGCAGCTGGCTCAGCGAGGGCAAGCTCGAGACGCAGGCGATGTTCGGCCGTCGCGTTCTCGTCGACGAGATCGACGGCGAGTGGGCCGAGGTCGTCGTCGTCGACCAACCCACGCCCCGCGACCCGCGCGGCTACCCGGGCTGGATCCCCGTGCGGCAGCTCGTCGCCGACCCACGGTTCGCCGCGCTCACGTCGACGATGTCGACGGCGACGGTCACCGCCCGCCGCACCCGGCTCCACGGCACCCCGCTCGGCGGTCACCGGGGCCTGCCGGTCTCGTTCGACACGATCCTCCCCGTGCTCGGCGCAGGGCGGCACCTCGTGCGGGTCGCCGTGCCGGGTGGGGGAGCGGCGTACGTCCGTCGCCGCGACGTCGTCCTCCGCGCCCCGGGGGAGCAGCCGCCGACGCCGACCGTCGAGGACGTCGTCGCGACGGGGATGCGGTTCGTCGGATTGCGCTACCTGTGGGCCGGGGTGAGCGCCTGGGGCTTCGACTGCTCGGGGTTCACCTCGACGATCTTCCACCACCACGGCATCACGCTGCCGCGGGACTCCGGGCCGCAGCTCAACGCGTCGGGGTTCCCGAAGGTCGACCGTGCCGACCTGCGCCGCGGCGACCTCGTCTTCTTCGCGAACAAGCCCGGCGGCACCCGCATCCGGCACGTCGCGATGTACCTCGGTGACGACATGATCCTCCAGTCGCCGAACTCGGCCCGCAGCGTCGAGGTCATGTCGCTCACCGAGTACGACACGAAGGGCGAGTACGCCGGGGCGGTGCGTGTCATCGCCTGACGCTCGTCCGTCGACGGCCCGGCCCCGTGTCCGACCTGCGTGCCGGGCCGTCGCCGTCTTCTCGCACGGGTCCGAGGGTGCTGCCGGGCGGGGAGAGCGACCGGGTAGGTCGTCGCGGGTCGTCGCGTGCCTGGGCGCCGTGCGGGTGGTGGCGCGGCCTAGTCTGGGCCGGACGGGTTCGATCGACGTGAGGAGCGGATGATGGCGGAGCAGTCCTTCGTGCGGGCGGCGGTGCAGGGCTACTACGACGCCCTCGACCGGGACGACGTCGAGGCGGCCCTCGACTACTTCGGCGGGGAGATCCTCTACCGGCGCCCCGGTTACCCGCCGATCACCGGGCTGGAGGGGATCCGCACGTACTACACGCGCGACCGCAAGCTCGCCGGTGGGCGCCACGTCATCCGCGAGATGATCGTCGAGGGGTCCTCCGTCGCCGCGCACGGCACGTTCGAGGGCGAGCTCAAGGACGGCGGGCGGACGACGACGGGGTTCGCGGCGTTCTTCCGGTTCGACAACGCCCACGGCCGCATCGTCGAGCACACGACGTACTTCTTCACCCCCGCCGTCTGAACCGCGGGGCCCGACGCGGGCCGCGGTCGGACACGCACCGAGACGAGTCGACCCCGTCGGCCACCACGACGACGTGGTGACCGGCGGAATCGACGTCGTTCCCCACGACCGACGGGGCGTAGGGGCGGTGGGGGATGGCGTCAGGCGGGGGTGACGACCGCGTGGCCGGGGCGCTCGTGCGGTCCGCGCATCGCGTCGGGGATGTACCCGCACGTGGGGTCGGAGCCGAGGATGTCGCCGGTGACCGCGTAGGCGTGGGAACGCGATCCGCCGCAGATCTGGTTGAACTCGCAGACGCCGCACTTGCCGTGGTACTCGTCGGGGCGACGCAGGGCCCGCAGGAGGTCGGACTCGCGGTAGATGCGGGTGAAGCCGACGTCCTTGACGTTGCCGCAGTCCTGCGGGAAGAACCCGCTCGGGTAGACGTTGCCGCGGTGGTCGACGAACGCGAACCCGCGGCCGGAGTTGATGTCGATCGGCGGGCGCGGCGGCCGCTGGGGGCGGGCGTGGCCCTCCTCCGCCCGTTCGGCCAGCATGCGTTCGGTCTCGCGGGTGAGCATCGCGTACGTGTCGCCGCGGTTCGGCAGGTCGCGGGCGTCGCGTCCCTCCTCGCGCCACCGTGCGCGCTGGGTGAGGACGCGGCGGTACTGCGGGGCCTCTGTCGTCTTGATGGCGATCATATCGGAGACGTCGGCCATCCAGTGGAGGACGTCCTCGATCTCCGGCGGGTCGAGCGTCTGGAGGCGCTGGCCGCGGCCGGTGGGGACGAGGAAGAACAGGCTCCACAACGAGGCGTCGACGTCGAGCATGATGCGGAGCACGTCGGGCAGCTGGGTCACCGTGTCGCGGGTGACGGTGGTGTTGACCTGGAGGCGCACCTTGTCCTCGCGCATCCAGTGGGCCGCCTCGATCGTCGCGTCGAACACGCCGGAGATGCCGCGGAACGCGTCGTGCGTCTCGGCCTTCGCCGCGTCGAGGGAGAGGGACATCGAGTTCGCACCGGCGGTGTGCATCTCCCGCACGGCCGCGCGGGTGAGCTTGGGCGTGACCGACGGTGACAACGCCATGTGGAGGCCGAGGGAGGCACCGTACGAGATGATCTCGTGCAGGTCGGGTCGTTCGAACGCGTCGCCGCCGGTGAGGATGACGATGGGCAGCGGCTTGCCGAACGAGGCGATGTCCTCCAGCAGTGCCTTGCCCTGCTCCGTCGTGAGCTGCTCGGGGTGCGCGACGGGTTGGGAGTCGGCACGGCAGTGCTTGCACACGAGCTGGCAGGCGCGGGTGACCTCCCAGATGACGATCATCGGGCGGTCGTCCATGTCGTGCTTGAGGCGGCGGACGGCCCTCTGCGGCGTGGCGGTCATACGGGGCGATCTCCTTGCGTGGCGGTGAGGCCGAGGTGGTCGAGGAGCGTGTCGGCGGCGCGGGTCGCCGAGGTGAGGCACGAGGCGATACCGACACCGTCGTAGGACGACCCGGCGATCGTGACGCCCGCGGGCAGGGCGGCACGGGCGGTCGCGACCCGGTCGGGGTGGCCGACGGTGAGCTGCGGCATCGCGTGCGGCCACCGCTGCACGAGGGCGTGGCGGGGGGCGACGTCGAGGCCGATGATCGTGCGGAGGTCGCCGCGGACGCGTGCGAGGAGTTCGTCGTCGTCGAAGGAGGCGAGACGGTCGTCGCCCGCGCGGCCCGCGGAGAGGCGGCAGAAGTACCACTCGGGGTGGTCGAGTTGCGGCCACTTCGTCGAGAGGAACGTCGCCGCCTTGAGCAGCGACCCGACCCGCGAGGGCACGAGGACGCCGGTGCCGCGGAACGCGGGGAGGGCCTCGACGACGTGCCGCGGGTAGGCGAGGACGATCGTCGCGACGGACGCCCTGTCGGTGAGCGTGAGCGGCGCGGACGCCTCGGGGGAGACCTCGGCGAGGAGGCGGGCGGTGACGTCGCCGGGCGTCGCAAGGACGAGACCGTCGACGTCGAGCGTGCGTGGGTCGGAGCCGCCGACGACGACGCGGTACCCGCCGCGCTCGCGGCCCTCGCCGGGGGTGAGGCGTTCGACGACCTCGACGGGGGTGTCCGTGTGGACGTCGAGGCCGCTCGCGAGGGCGGTGACGACCCGGTCGAGGCCCTCGCGCCAGGAGACGAACGACATCGTCGGCGCGGCGCCGGTGCGGGCCGGGCGACGCTTGCGGACGAGGGAGCGGCCCGCGGTCGCAGCCGGGACGAGGGAGGGCGTCGTCGCGCGCAGGCTGAGCGTGCGGACATCACCGGCGTGGAGGCTGCCGAGGAGCGGGTCGACGAACCGGTCGACGACCTGGCCGCCGAACCGGGAACCGACGAAGTCACCGACGGACCGGTCCTCGCCGGGGGAGAGATCGATGCCGCCGACGCGCTGCGCCACGATCGGTTCGAGACCGGCGCGGACGAGGCCGGGGACGGTCATCACCCCGCTGCGGAGCACGGGCCGCAACCGGGTCGGGCCGGCGGGGCCGACCCCCGCGGGCAGGCGGCGCAGGCCGCGCGGCGTGACGATCCACGACGCGCCGGGGCGTGCGGTGACCATGTCGTCGGTGAGGCCGAGGGAGTCGAGGAGGTCGGTGACGCCCGGCGCGCCGAGGTGCATCGCCTCCGCGCCGGTGTCGACGGGCACGCCCGCGACCTCGACGGTGTGCACCTGACCGCCGATGCGCGGCGAGGCCTCGAGGACCGTGACGTCGGCCCCGGCCTCCGCGAGTCGACGCGCGGCCCGCAGACCGCTCACGCCACCACCGATGACGGCCACCGTGGGTCGTTCTCCTGACACGGCACGTCCTCCTCGTCCGGGGTGCCCAGCCTATCCCTCGGCCCCGACACCCGGCCGAGGGCCCGGACCGGTGGAGACGCACGCCTCGGGGCGGTCGACGCTGTGGACGCAGACGGGGGCGGGGACGGGAAGATCTCGCGTCGGTCCCTCGTCCGCAGGGACGAGGCCTGACCAGGGTGCGAGCGCGGCCGCGGCGTGGGCTGCGAGGCGCCACGGGGAGATGGACGCGCACACGAGCAGCGCTGTGGCGGGTCGGGCGGGGAACTTCCCGGCGGTCCGGCACGCTGGGACGAGGGGGTCTGACGTGACGTGAGTGTCGCCGACGGTGTCGGCGGTGCGGTGGGAGAGGTGGAACGGACATGGGACGCATCGATGCCCGCGGGATCGGGCGGTGGCTGGTCGCGCTCGGTGGGGCGGCGGTGGCGGCGTGCGTCGTCCTCGTCGTGTGGACGCACCTCGGTCAGCGCGCCGACGAGCGGAGCCGGTGGTCGGTGGCGGTGCCGTGGCGCACGTCGCGGATCCTCTCGGAGTGGCTGGGGCTCGTGAGCGTCGAGTTCATCGCCGTCGTCCTCGCAGTCGTCGTGCTCCTCGCGCTCGCGCGGCGGCGGGCATCGCGGGCGTTCGCGGCGCTGCTCGTTGTCGCGGGGGCGAACGTGACGACGCAGGTGCTCAAGGCGGTGCTGCCGCGGCCGGATCACGGCATTGGCGTCGACAACACGCTCCCGAGCGGGCACGTCACCGTCGTCACCTCTCTCGTCCTCGCGACGTTGCTCGTCGTGCCGGCGTCGTGGCGACGGGTGGTCGCGCTGCTCGCCGCGGGGGCGGGGACGCTCACGGGTGCGGCGGTGCTCCTCCAGCGGTGGCACCGGCCGAGCGACGTCATCGCCGCGTACGGGGTGTGTGCGGTGTTCGCGGGGCTCGGGTTGCTCCTCGCCGACCGCACGTCGCGGCGGGTCGACTCGGCGTGGACCCAACCCCTCCGCCTCCCGCGCGGAGCCGCCTCGGCCCTCGCCCGGCACGCCCTCCCCACGTTCGGCGGCGCCGCCCTCGCGGGCGTGTTCCTCCTGCTCGCCGGGCTCGTCACGCACGGGGAGGCGTCGAACGTCGTCGTCGGCGGCGTCGTCCTCACGGCGATGGGTGTCGTGTGCGCGACGCTCGTCGGTCTCACCGCGGCGGGCCTCGACGTGCTGCCCGCCGCGCCCGAGAGGACCGTCGACGCCCGACGCTAGGCTTTGCCCGTGCCGTACAGAACTTCTGCCGTGCCTCGCACCCCCGTCGCCGTCCTCGCCGGCAAGGCCGTTCGCGTCGCCGCGCGTCTGCGGGGTGGGGGAGGGTCCGCGATGCCCGGTCTCCTCGCCGAACGCATCGACCCGCGCTTCCTCGCGACGGCGTTGCGCGACGTGCCGCACGTCGTCGTCGTCACGGGCACGAACGGCAAGACGACGACCACCCGTATGCTCGCCGCCGTCCTGCGGGCGCACGGGCTCGAGGTGTTCAGCAACCCCACGGGCAGCAACTTCACCCGCGGTGTCATCTCCTCGATGCTCGACCAGGTCGGGCTCTCGGGCCGGTTGAAGGCCGACGCGGCCGTCCTCGAACTCGACGAGGCGCACGCGCTGCACTTCGCCGAGGTCGTCGCCCCCACGCACGCGCTGCTCCTCAACGTCGCGCGCGACCAGCTCGACCGGTTCGCCGAGATCGACTACACCGCCGACCTGCTCCGCAAGCTCGGCGTGCAGGCCACCGAGGGTGTCGTCGTCAACCGCGACGACCCGTTCGTCGCCAAGCACGCCCGCGAGATGGCCGCGCCCGTCACGTACTTCGGCCTCCACGACTCCATCGCCGACCGGCTCGCCGAGCTCCGGGAGGCCGACGTCGACACCGCCGTCTTCGAGGCGCCGCCGCCCACCGGTGCCGACGGGCTGCTGCGTCCCGTCTCCGACGAGGGCGAGGAGTTCGTCGTCGAGTTCGCCGCCGGCCCCCACGTCGGCCCCGTCCACCTCAAGCAGCGTGGCCTCGCCGCGATGATCAACGCGACCGCCGCGAGCACCACCGCCCGCGTCGTCCTCGGCGACGCCTTCGACGCGGCGACGACCGCCACGGCCCTCGCCCGGGTCGAACCGCCGTTCGGGCGGGGCGAGGTCATCGACCTCGGCGACGGGCGCACCCTCGAACTCGTCCTCGTCAAGAACCCCGCCGGGTTCACCGTCGCGCTCGGCACGTACGGCGGGCGCCCCGCCACGACGATGATCGCGATCAACGACAACACCGCCGACGGCCGCGACGTGAGCTGGCTCTACGACGTCTCCTTCGCGTCGCTGCGCGACAAGGGCGTCGCCCTCTGCAGCGGCATCCGCGCCTACGACATGGCGCTGCGCCTCGAGTACGACGGCGTCGTCACCGACGCGGTGATCCCCGACCTCGACGAGGCCCTCGACGCGTTCCTCTCCGGCCACCCCGGGGAGCCGCTGCGTCTCTTCTGCACGTACACCGCGATGATGCACCTGCGCCGGGTGCTCGCCGCCCGCTACCACCTGTCCGCGTTCGGCGAGGAGGGCCAGTGAGCACCGACGAACCCCGCACCACCCCCGACGCCACGGCGACGACCGGCGCGAACGGCATCGGCACGTCCGGCTCGTACGACACCCTCGGCGCCACGAGCGACGCCCCGGCGACGCCGTCGACCGGGGGGCCGGAGTCCCGTGACCTCGTCGACGTCCCCCTCGACGACCCCACCGGTGCCGGCCCGGCGGTCGGCGCCCGCAAGGGCACGATCCGCATGGTCCACCTCTACCCGCGCGAGATGAGCATCTACGGCGACCGCGGCAACACCCGCGCCCTCGCGATGCGCGCCCGCCGCCACGGCTACGACGCGGTCGTCCACGAGCACCACCCCGGGGGCGAGTACCCCCGCGACGTCGACGTCGTCCTCGGCGGCGGAGGTCAGGACTCCGGTCAGGACCGCGTGCGCGAGGACCTCGCCGCCATCGGCCCGACGCTCGCCGCCCAGGCCCGCGACGGCATGCCGATGCTCATGATCTGCGGGATGTACCAGCTCTTCGGCCACGACTTCCGCACCCACACCGGCCGCGTCATCCCCGGCCTCGGCATCCTCGACGTGACGACCCGCGGCAACGACGTCCGCATGATCGGACCGGTGCTCCTGCGCACCGAGTTCGGCGACGTCGTCGGCTACGAGAACCACTCGGGATCCACCGAGCGTGGCGAGGGCCAGGCACCGCTCGGCACCGTCGAGTACGGCCGCGGCAACAACGGCCGCGACGGCACCGAGGGTGCGATCCGCGACCACGTCTACGGCACGTACCTCCACGGGCCCGTGCTCCCCGCCAACCCCGCGTTCATCGACCGGCTCCTCCGCCAGGCCGTCGAACGATCGGGCGCGGCGTTCGAGCCTGCCGTCATCGACGACACCCTCGCCGACCACGCCCGACTCCGCCAGGTCGAACGTCTCCGCACCGCCGCCGCCGAGGGCCGCGAGGTCTGAGGCCGCTCCTCGCGCGGCAAGGGGGCCGCCCCCGCGGCGTGGAGCCGACGGGTCCCCCTCGGGGGCTCCGTCGGGCCCCGACACGGGCCGCGGCGCACGTTGCGTGAGAGGGCGCATCGCGAACGCCCCCTAGGATGGACGCATGGCCACCGCTCTCGAAGTTCTCGGTTGGGCCCACTGGGGTGGGCTCGCGCTGATCGTCATCGGATACGTCATGAGCCTCGCCCAGGGGGTGATCCACCCCGTCATGGTGTGGGGCGCGCGCCTGCAGCTCCTCATCGGTCTCGCGATGGTCGGTGTCCTCGAGATGGGCGGCGGCAGCCTCGACCACATGTGGGTCGGCATCAAGCTCGTCGTCGCGCTCGCCGTCGTCGCCCTGTGCGAGATCGCGAACTCGCGTGCGAAGAAGGGCACGAACCAGCCGATGCTCATGCACGCCGGCGCGGCGCTCGCCGTCATCAACGCCCTGTACGCGCTCTTCGCCCGCTGACCTCACCGCTTTCGGCCCTCGGGCCCACGAACCGGCGCCCCTCGCCCTGCGCGGGAGGTGCCGGTTCGTGTCTGTGGGTGTCCACCTCGACCCGACCCCGCCGACACGACGAGACCGGCGCTCCCGCTGCTGCGGGGGCGCCGGTCTCGTGTGGGACGCCCGGCGGATGGCGCGTCGCCGGTGCGGTGGACGAGGCCGCACCATGTCCGCCGGACGCGGTGATCGCGTGGGATTCGAGATCACACGTCCGTCAAGGCGTGGACGCGCTTATCGCGCGATCACCTCACGTGTCCGAGAAATCATCACTACCGGACCACCTCCTTTCCCGTGTGCCTCGACGGTAGGACGGCCCGGCCAGAGCGCGCAACGGGTTTTTCACGGGCGCGTATTCATGCGGGTGCCGGGACGCGACGGTCGGCGTCCGTACAGATCATCGGCGTCCGTACAGATCAGGCGAGCCCGCGGGAGCGCAGGGCGAGCCACCACGCGGAGGCGACGTCGGGGTCGTCGACGTCGACGTCGAGGATGCGGCGCACGAGCGTCATGCGGTGACGCATCGAGTTGCGGTGAAGGCCGAGCTCCGCGGCGGCCGGGTCGGTGCGGCCGCGGTGGCGCAGGTAGGCGGCCCACGTCGTGACGAGGTCGGCCCGGGGGTAGGCGGCGAGCGCCTCGAGGTCGGACTCCGCGACGAGGTCGGCCCCGGCCGCGCCCGTCTGCGCGGACTCCTCGGCGAGATCCCGCCACATGCCGTCGGCCGTGCGGGCGAGGGCGTCCTCGGCGCGGGGAAGGAGCGACGGCGCCTCGGCCCAGGGCGCCGCGGCGGTGAGGACACCGGCGATCGGCCCGGAGGGCTCGGCAGGCGGTGTCGCGCCAGTCGGGGCGGGGGCCCCGAGGGGCGCGGTGTCGGACGCGGTCGACAGCTCGGTCCAGAGGCGTGGCGCCTGGGCCGCGTCGAGGACGAGGAGAACCGGATCGGCCTCGGACCCTCCCGGGGCACACGGGGTCTCGGCGGCGAAACGGTCGAGATGGGCGCGCGGCAGGTCCCGGACGAGGGCGAGTCGGACGAGGGTGGGGACGGGGACGCCGAGCCGGTCCGCGGCGTCGGCGGCCGCGGCGGCGTGGCCGAGGCGGAGGAGGGAACCGACGACGAGCGGGGCGGCCACGGGCAGCGCGCCGGAGGGGCTGGCCCACCGTTCGTGGAGCTGGAGCAGCGTGCACGCCGACACGAGGAGGCGCCGTGCATGAGGTGGCAGGGGGCGGCGTCGACCGATGAGGAGGTACCCGTCGAGACGTCCCTCCCGGTCGAGGCCGTGGACGAGCACGTCGTCCTCCCCGAGGGGGAACGTCGCCGCCGATCGTGGCGCACTCAGCCGCATCCGGGCCACCTCCGCGGCCGCCTGCCGCGCCCGGCCCGTCGCCGAGCGCGGATGGACGTGCCGCACCCGGGCGTGCGGGTCGAGGAGGGCCGACCATCCCTCGACCGCGCCGCCGAGCGCGCTCACGACTCCGCCGCCCGGATCGTCGGTGAGGGCGGCCCGCACGAGGGCGTGCGCCGAGCCGACGGCGGCCTGGAGGTCGGTGACGCGCCCCGAGCCGACCTGCTGCCAGAACTCGCGGACGACGGCCTGGAACGGGGCGTGGGCGGGCACGACGAGGAGCGTGAGCCCGACGCGTTCGCACGCCCGCGTGAGCCCAGGCGGGACGACGGGGAGGACGGGGCCGAGCCCGAGGGCGAGCCCCGCGACGTCGTGCGCGGCGAGGCGCGCGACGTAGGCGTCGAGCGGGAGCTCCTGGTCGGGCAGGGCGAGGC
This sequence comes from Mobilicoccus pelagius NBRC 104925, assembly GCF_000247995.1. GTDB lineage: Bacteria > Actinomycetota > Actinomycetes > Actinomycetales > Dermatophilaceae > Mobilicoccus > Mobilicoccus pelagius. The sequence continues at coordinate 69,082 of NZ_BAFE01000076.1, read as the reverse complement.
CGGTGGTGAGGAGCAGTTCGCCGCCGTCGAGGAACGGGGTCGGGTCGGCGAGCTCGCTCACGTGGACGCCGGACACGGCACGCGCGGGCACCGGCACCGGTGTGACGGGCTGTAGTTCGCCGGGGATCGCCTGACACAGCGCGGCGAGGGTGACGGACATCGTCCCTCCTCCCACGTCGTGCCGGGGTGCCTGTGCATCCTGGCCACGACGAGTTCCGATCTCGTGCAGTCTGCACGATGACACGGGCGTGGGCGGCCCCTAGCGTTGCGGGAATTCCCGACCCGAGGAGCGATCGTCATCGTGGACGTCCCCACCTCCGCCGTGCCCGTGCAGGTGCCGGCGGCCGCCCCGAGCCCGAGCCCGAGCGTGCCCAGCACGCCGGCACGCGCCGACGTCGGGCACGACCCACGAACCGGCGTCGCGCACGAGCCCGTCGCGCACTCCACCCCCGCCGAGGTCGAGGCGGCGCTCGCCGCCGCGGCGTCCGCCGCGCGTCCCGTCGCGCAGATCCCGCCCGCCGAGCGGGCCGCATGGCTCGACGCCGTCGCCACCGCGCTCGAGGCCCACGTCGAGGAGCTCGCCGCCCTGGCCGACGCCGAGACCGCCCTCGGGTTCCCCCGCCTGCCGGGTGAACTCACGAAGGCCGCCGCCCAGGCGCGGTTCTACGGCTCCGTCGCGTCCGAGGGTGGGCTCTTCGGCGCGGTCGTGGACCACGCCGCCGGTGCGCCGCCCATCGACCTGCGACGTGCGTCGCTGCCCACCGGCCCCGTCGCCGTGTTCGGCGCGAGCAACTTCCCCTTCGGGTTCGGCACCGTCGGGCACGACACGTGTTCGGCCCTCGCCGCGGGCTGCCCCGTCGTCGTCAAGGCGCACCCGGCGCACCCCCGCACCGCGGCCCGCCTCGCCGAGATCGTCAGGGTCGCGCTCCGCGACGCCGGCGCACCGGAGGGCACGTTCGGCAGCGTCACCGGGTTCGAGGCCGGGCTCACGCTCGTCGACGACGCCCGCATCACCGCGGTCGGATTCACCGGATCCCAGCACGGTGGGATGGCGCTCGTCGACCGAGCCGCCCGCCGCGGGAGCGACGGCGGCCCGGCCCGCCCCATCCCCGTCTATGCGGAGATGGGCACGGTCAACCCCGGCGTCGTCACCCACGAGGGCGTCCGGGTGCGGCACGAGGAGATCGTCGCCGGGTTCGTCGCGAGCATGACGCTCGGCTCGGGGCAGTTCTGTACAAAGCCCGGCCTCCTCCTCGTCCCTGCGGGGTCCGGCACGGCCGAGGCCGTCGCCGCCGCGCTCGCCGACGTCGCCCCGACGTTCGCGCTCACCCGCGGCATCGCCGAGGCCTACGCCGCGGGTGTCGCCGAGCTGCGTGCCGCCGGGGCCCGCGCCGTCGACGTCCCGGGGGCTCCGGTCTCCGACGATGCTTCTGCGTCAGGGGGATTCGGCACGACGCCGACCGTCATGGTCGTCGACGCCGAGGCGCTCGCGCCGGGGTCACGGTTCGTGGAGGAGTGCTTCGGTCCCGCCGCCCTCGTCGTCGAGTACTCCTCGACGAGCGAGCGCGACGCCGTCCTGCGCCGCCTCCAGCCGAGCCTCGCCGCCGCCGTCGCGAGCGGTGGCCCGGACGACCCGGAGACGCCCGCCCTCGTCGACCTCCTCTCCGCACGGGTCGGCCGGGTCGCCGTCGACGGGTGGCCCACCGGTGCCGCGGGCACGTGGGCGCAGCAGCACGGCGGGCCCTGGCCCGCGACGAGCCGCCCCGAGGCAAGCAGCGTCGGTGCCGCCGCGCTCTCCCGCTGGCTGCGCCCGGTCGCCTACCAGAACGTGCCCGACGCCGCCCTGCCTCCCGCGCTCCAGGACGCCAACCCGTGGGGCCTGCCCCGCCGCGTCGACGGCGTCCACGTCCCCGCGCCTACCCGCGAGGGGGGTGCGGCATGACGACGGCTCCGACGACGTCCGCCTCCGCAGCGACCACCGCGACCACCCCGACCTCCGCCAACGGCGGCGCCTCGGGCGCGACGGGGGCCCGCCCCCTCGAGGGGACCCTCGTCGCGGACTTCTCCCGGGTCCTCGCCGGTCCCCTCGCGACGATGAACCTCGCCGACCTCGGTGCGACCGTCGTCAAGGTCGAGCGGCCCGGCGTCGGTGACGACACCCGCGCGTGGGGTCCGCCGTGGCGTGGCGAGGACGAGGCTCGCGTCGCGACGTACTACGAGTGCGTCAACCGCAGCAAGCGCAGCCTCACCCTCGACCTCTCCGACGAGCACGACCGCGCCGTCGCGCACGAACTCGCCCGGCGGGCCGACGTCCTCGTCGAGAACTTCCGCCCCGGCGCCCTCGCCCGCCACGGCCTCGGCTACGACGACGTCGCCGCGGGTAACCCCGGCGTCGTCTACGTCTCGGTCACCGGGTTCGGCTCCGGTCGGGGCGCCGACCTCCTCGGTTACGACTTCGTCGTCCAGGCCGTCGGCGGACTCATGAGCATCACGGGCGAGGCCGGGGGTCGGCCGACGAAGGCGGGCGTCGCGCTCGTCGACGTCCTCACCGGCAAGGACGCGACGATCGGGGTGCTCGCCGCCCTCACCGCCCGCGCCCGTACCGGCCGGGGCTGCCGCGTCGAGGTCGACCTCCTCTCGAGCCTGCTCGGGGCGCTCGTCAACCAGGCGTCGGGGTACCTCGGCGCCGGGGTCGTGCCGCGACCCATGGGCAACAAGCACCCCTCGATCGCCCCGTACGAGACGCTGCAGTGCCGCGACGGCCTGCTCGCCGTCGCGTGCGGCAACGACGGCCAGTTCGTCCGGATGACGCGGGAACTCGGCGTCCCCCGGCTTGCCGAGGACCCCCGCTTCGCGCGCAACGCCGACCGCGTCGGCCACCGCGCGGAGCTCGTCGCCGCGCTCGAGGCCGTCCTCGTCACCGACGACGCCGCCCGCTGGCAGGAGCGCCTCACCGCCGCCGGGATCCCCGCCGGGGGCGTCAACGACCTCGCTGCCGCATTCGCCCTCGCTCGCGACCTCGGCCTCGACCCCGTCCACGACCTCGGCGAGGGTGCCTCGCCGCAGGTTCGCAACCCCGTCACCTACAGCGAACCGATCCTCGCTGCGCCGGCCCCGCCGCCGCGCCTCGGCGAACACGACGACGACGTCCGTGCCTGGCTCGCCGGCCCTGCCGACGCGCCCCTCCCGTGACGTCCACCCCGACCGACCGATCCGCCCCCCGAGAAAGCGAAGGACCATGGCCCACCCCACGCCCCCGAAAACGATCCACCCCCTCGACCTCGCCGACATCGACGACCTCCTCTCCGACGAGGAGAAGGCGATCCGCGACACCGTCCGCCGCGTCTGCGCCGAGCACGTCGACCCCCACATCGGCGAGTGGTTCGAGAAGGGCGAGCTCCCCGTCGCCCGCGAACTCGCCCGCACCCTCGGCGAGGTGGGCCTCCTCGGCATGCACCTCGAGGGCTACGGCTGCGCCGGCATGAGCGCCGTCGACTACGGCCTTGCCTGCCTCGAGCTCGAGGCGTCGGACTCCGGCATCCGTTCCCTCGTGAGCGTCCAGGGGTCCCTCGCGATGTTCGCGATCTGGCGGTGGGGCTCCGAGGAGCACAAGCAGGAGTGGCTGCCCCGCATGGCCGCGGGCGAGGCCATCGGTTGCTTCGGCCTCACCGAGCCCGACCACGGCTCCGACCCCGGCTCCATGCGCACCCGCGCCCGCCGCGACGGTGACGACTGGATCCTCGAGGGTCGCAAGATGTGGATCACGAACGGCTCGATCGCCGACGTCGCCGTCGTGTGGGCGCAGACCGACGACGAGGAGGGCGGCCGGGGCATCCGCGGCTTCGTCGTCCCCACCGACACCCCCGGGTTCTCCGCCCCGCAGATCCACCACAAGGCGTCGCTGCGCGCGTCGGTCACCTCCGAGCTCGTCCTCGACGGCGTGCGGCTCCCCGCCGACGCGGTGTTCCCCGAGGTCCGCGGCCTCAAGGGCCCGCTGTCGTGCCTCAACGAGGCCCGCTACGGCATCCTCTGGGGCGCGATGGGCGCGGCCCGCTCGGCCTTCTCCGCCGCCCTCACCTACTCCAAGGAGCGGGAGCAGTTCGGCGAGCCGATCGCCCGGTTCCAGCTCACTCAGAGCAAGCTCGCGCACATGTCCGTCGAGCTCACCCTCGGCACGATGCTCGCCCTCCACCTCGGGCGCCGCAAGGACGCCGTCGGTCTCCGCCCCGAGCAGGTGAGCATCGGCAAGCTCAACAACGTCGACAAGGCCATCGAGATCTGCCGCACCGCGCGCACGATCCTCGGCGCCAACGGCATCAGCCACGAGTTCCCGATCATGCGCCACGCGAACAACCTCGAGTCCGTCCTCACCTACGAGGGCACGCCCGAAATGCACACGCTCATGATCGGCAACGCCCTCACCGGCATCCCCGCCTACCGCTGACCCGCGGGTCGCCGACGTCACGACCACCGACGCCGATCCCGCGACGCCGCACCACCGCACCACCACGCCGACGCCACCGGCCCGCGCCCTCCCGGCCGGGCCGGTGGCCACGCCCCCGATCACGGCCCGCGACCGCCTGACCGGACACGACGGGCCACCTCGTCGCACCTCCACCCGTGGGCCGCCGGCCCCGCACGAGAAAGCGCATCGACGACGATGAGCAGACAGCACGAGAAGATGGATCAGGTCCTCGGCCGGTGGGACGTCCTCGCCGTCGCCTTCGGGGCGATGATCGGATTCGGATGGATCGTCCTCACGGGCGAGTTCCTCGACCGCGCAGGCACGCTCGGCGCCGCCCTCGCCTTCGTCGCGGGTGGCCTCGTCGTCGCCTTCGTCGCGTTCACCTACGCCGAGCTCGTCGCCGCCCTCCCACACGTCGGCGGTGAGCACTCCTACGTCCTGCGGTCGATGGGCTCCCGCGCGTCGTTCTTCTGCTCGTGGACCCTCGTCCTCGGCTACGTCTCGGTCGTCGCCTTCGAGGCCGTCGCCCTGCCGCAGACGCTCCTCTACATCTTCCCCGACATGCTCGTCGGCAAGATGTACTCGGTCGCCGGCTACGACGTGTACACGAGCTGGGTCGCCGTCGGCGTCGTCGCCGCCGTCGTCATGACCTGGCTGAACGTCGTCGGTGCCCGACCCGCCGCGGTGTTCCAGACCGTCGCCGTCCTCTTCCTCGCTGCCGTCGGCGTCGTCCTCGTCGCCGGTGCGTTCGTCGGCGGCGACGTCGCCAACATGGAGCCCCTCTTCGACGGCGGCTGGGGCGGGTTCCTCTCCGTCCTCGTCGCGACGCCGTTCCTCTTCGTCGGGTTCGACGTCATCCCGCAGTCGGCCGAGGAGATCAGCCTGCCGTACAAGAAGATCGGCGAGGCGCTCATCGTCTCCGTGCTGCTCGCCATCTCCTGGTACGTGATGATCATGCTCACGACGAGTTCGTCGATGCACGCCGTCGACCTCGCCCACTCCGAGCTCGCCGTCGCCGACGCGGTGACGAAGATGTTCGGCCACCCCGCCTGGGGCACGCTCCTCGTCCTCGGCGGCGTCGCCGGAATCCTCACCTCGTGGAACGGGTTCCTCATCGGCGCGAGCCGGCTCGTCTACGCCCTCGCCCGCTCCGGCATGCTCCCCGAGTGGTTCGGGCGTCTCCACCCCCGCTACCGCACCCCGGCCAACGCCGTCGTCTTCATCGGTGCGACCTCCGTGCTCGCCCCGTTCTTCGGCCGAAAGACGCTCGTGTGGCTCGTCGACGCGGGCGGCCTGTCGATCGTCGTCGCCTGGATCATGGTCGCGCTCGCGTTCATCATCCTGCGTCGCCGCGAGCCCGAGATGGAGCGTCCCTTCCGTACGCCGGGTGGGGTCGTCACCGGCGGCATCGCGATCGCCCTCGCCTCCGGCGTCGCCGTCCTCTTCATGCCGGGGATGCCTGCGGCGCTCACCGGCCCGGAGTGGGCGATCGTCGCGGTGTGGTCGGTCTTCGGCATCCCGCTCCTCCTCCGGATCCCGCACGTCACCGGCGGGCCCGACGCCGAGCACCGCCTCATCGAGGCGACCCACCCGGCCTGGGGCGAGAAGGGCGTCCACGAGCCGCCCGCGCCGATCACGCGGTTCCACGAGGAGCACGACGCGGCCCTCCACGAGGAGGCGATGCAGCGCATGGACGACGACGGCGGGCCCGTCGCCCCCGACGAGGGCCACCGCCGCCACCGCTCCCGTCGTCCGCGCCGCGACCGCCCCCGCTCGGAGCGGTCGAGCTGACGGGGCAGGCGGGCGGGTGGTCGACCGCCGAGGAGGGTGAGGGTGTCGGTCGAGGGTCCTAGACTCGACGCCACGATGAGCCTCTTCGACGACCTCCCCGACCTCGACCTCCCGCCCGCCGCCGCGCCCTCCGCCCCGTCGGCGGGGAAGCCCGTGGCGACGTCCTCCCCACGCCCGACCGACCGCCGCGCGGGTCGGGGCGGTGAGACGCCGTCCGCCGGCACCGAGGTGGACGCGGCCGGCGTCCCCACGTGGGTCACCGAGGGCGCGGCGCCGCCCACACCCCGCCCGGCCACGCCCAGCGGCGAGGTCGACGTCGAGCGGCTCCTCGAGGGGCTCAACCCCCAGCAGCGCGAGGCCGTCGTCCACGAGGGAGCCCCGCTCCTCATCGTCGCGGGCGCCGGCTCGGGCAAGACCCGCGTCCTCACCCACCGCATCGCCTACCTCCTCGCGCAGCGCCACGTGCACCCCGGGCAGATCCTCGCGATCACGTTCACCAACAAGGCCGCCGCCGAGATGCGCGAACGCGTCGAGGCGCTCGTCGGCCCCCGTGCGCGGTCGATGTGGGTGAGCACCTTCCACAGTGCGTGCGTCCGCATCCTCCGCAAGGAGGCCACGCGCGTCGGCCTCAAGAGCAACTTCTCGATCTACGACGCCGCCGACTCCCAGCGCCTCATGGCGATGGTGATGCGCGACCTCGACCTCGACCCCAAGCGCTACCCGCCGCGGTCGTTCTCCACCCAGATCAGCAACCTCAAGAACGAGCTCGTCGACCCCGAGGAGTTCGCCTCCCGCGCGAGCCATGAGGACGCGAGCCCGGGCGACTCCGTGCTCGCCGAGGCCTACACGATGTACCAGCGTCGTCTCGCCGAGGCCAACGCGATGGACTTCGACGACCTCATCATGACGACGGTCAACATCCTCCAGGCCTTCCCCGACGTCGCCGAGTACTACCGTCGCCGGTTCCGTCACGTCCTCGTCGACGAGTACCAGGACACCAACCATGCCCAGTACGTCCTCGTGCGCGAACTCGCCGCCCCCGTCGAGGTCGGCCCCGGCGAACACCCCGTCGCGCCGGGCGAGCTCGTCGTCGTCGGTGACGCCGACCAGTCGATCTATGCCTTCCGCGGCGCGACGATCCGCAACATCGTCGAGTTCGAGCAGGACTACCCCGACGCTCACACGATTCTGCTCGAGCAGAACTACCGCAGCACGAACACCGTGCTCGAGGCCGCGAACGCCGTCATCGCGAAGAACACCGAACGCCGCCCCAAGCGGTTGTGGACCGACGCCGGGGAGGGCGAGAAGATCGTCGGCTACGTCGCCGACTCCGAGCACGACGAGGCCGCCTTCGTCGCCCGGCGCATCGACGACCTCACCGACCACCTCGGAGTACGCCCCGGCGACGTCGCCGTGTTCTACCGCACGAACGCGATGAGCCGTGCGCTGGAGGAGGTGCTCGTGCGCGTCGGGCTGCCGTACAAGATCGTCGGCGGCACCCGGTTCTACGAGCGTCGCGAGATCAAGGACGCCCTCGCCTACCTCCGCGTCATCGCCAACCCCGCCGACACGGTCAACCTCCGTCGCATCGTCAACGTGCCCAAGCGGGGCATCGGCGACCGGGCGCAGGCGTGCGTCTCGATGCTCGCCGAGCGCGACCGCCTCTCGTTCGTCCAGGCGCTCGCGATGGCCGAGGAGGCCCCCGGCATCGCCACCCGGTCGGTCACCGCGATCAAGAGGTTCACCGACCTCCTCGAGTCGCTCCGCGAGGTGCGCGACTCCGGCGCCGGCGTCGGCGACCTCCTCGAGGCGGTCCTTCACCAGAGCGGCTACCTCGACGAGCTGCGTGGGAGCCGCGACCCACAGGACGAGACCCGCCTCGACAACCTCGCCGAACTCGTCGGTGTCGCGCGGGAGTTCGACGAGGCCGCCCAGGCCGAGGGCACCCCCGGCACCCTCGACGAGTTCCTCGAACGCGTCTCCCTCGTCGCCGACGCCGACGAGATCCCCGACGAGGCCGTCTCCGACAGTGCGCACACCGCGGAGGACGACCAGGGCACGGTCACGCTCATGACCCTCCACACCGCCAAGGGTCTGGAGTTCCCCGTCGTGTTCCTCGTCGGTCTCGAGGACGGCACGTTCCCCCACGCCCGCTCCCTCGCCGACACCGACGAGCTCGAGGAGGAACGACGGCTCGCCTACGTCGGCATCACCCGTGCCCGCGAGCGACTCCACCTCTCGCGCGCCGTCGTCCGGTCGGCCTGGGGGCAACCGCAGTACAACCCGCCGTCACGGTTCCTCGGCGAGATCCCCGAGAAGCTCATCGATTGGGAGCGCGGCGACGCCGCCGTCACCGGCGCCTCGGCGATCGACACCCGCCGCGCACCGGCCATCGCGACGCTCGCCGCCCGCCCCGGTGTGCGCTCGCCGGGAACCCGCCCGATCCCGTCGCTCCAGCCTGGCGACCGCGTCAACCACGACTCCTTCGGCCTCGGCCGGGTCGTACGCGTCGAGGGAGAGGGTGACCGCACGATGGCGCACGTCGACTTCGGCGGCGACGCCGTCAAGCGACTGCTCCTCCGCTACGCCCCGCTCGAGAAGCTCTGACCCGAGCGTTACTTCTTCGCGGGGTTCTCGATCGGGACGATGCCGCGTTCGCGCAACCAGGGCATGGGGTCGACGGGCGTGCCCGCCGGGGTGCGCACCTCGAAGTGGAGGTGGGGCCCCGTGGAGCGTCCGGCGTTGCCGAGCGCGCCGATCGGTTCGGCGACGCCGACGCGCTGTCCGACCTCGACGTCGACGCGGTGGAGATGGCCGTACCGCGTGAAGCGCCCGTCGGGGTGGCGGATCTCGATGAGGCGGCCGTACCCGGAGGCGGGTCCGGCGACGGTGACGGTGCCCGGTGCCACGGCGCGGACGACCTGGCCGACGGGGCCGGCGAAGTCGAGCCCCGCGTGGAGGCGCCCCCACCGCTGCTTGTACCCCGAGGTGAAGTGCGTGCCCTCGACGGGACGCGAGTATCCGAGGCGGGCACCGTTCATCGCGCGTGCCGCCGCCCGTGAGGCGCGCGTCTGCTCGGTGAGGCGGGCGGTGGCCGCCGGGGACAAAAGGGACTGCGGAGCAGGGGCGGACGCGCAGGACACGCCGATCGCCGGGGCCGTGAGCGCGGGCACCTCCCGTGCCGGGACGACGTGCCGAGGCGTGTCTCGGTGGGGCCGGGCGGCACCCGGGCCAGTGGTGTCTCGGGTGGCCGTGTCCCGGGTCGTCGTGTCTCGCGAGGTCGAGGCTCCGGTGAGGTGGCCCGTGCCGTCGAGGCCCGGCACGTCATGGGCGGCGGCGGCGTCTCCGGCCTGGCTCGGCCCGTGCGGCGCGACTCCCCATGCCCCGAGTGTCGCCGCGGCGGCGAGGAGGACACCGATCCCGCGTCCGCGGCGTCGCGGTGACGCGGATCGTCGGGAGGCGCGCGAGGGCGCGGACGGGGCGAGACCTGACTTCGTCGGCATGGGACCTCGGATGGGACGGGGGGATCGATGACCGGCACGCGGGCCGGGTCACGATCCGATCACGGAAGAATTCCTGGACGATTGTCCGGTATCGCATTCCTGCGGTCCACCCCGTGGTGCGCATCCGGCCCTCGCCGGCACCCGATCGGTCCCCGCAGCACCTGCGAGGTGCCGTCGTATCCGGTCGCGGGGGACTTCGGTCCCTCTTTCTCCCAACGGTGGGAGCCTGGCGGCTACCCTGGGTCCATGAGTGAATCTCCGTTGCGCATCGTGGTGGCCAAGCCCGGACTCGACGGCCATGACCGTGGCGCCAAGGTCATCGCCCGAGCACTGCGTGACGCCGGTATGGAGGTCATCTACACCGGCCTTCACCAGACTCCCGAGCAGATCGTCGAGGCGTCGATCCAGGAGGACGCCGACGCGGTGGGACTCTCGGTCCTCTCCGGTGCACATATGACCCTGTTCGCCAAGACCATCGAGCTCCTCAAGGAGCGGGACGCCTCCGACATCGTCGTCTTCGGTGGCGGCATCATTCCCGAGGACGACATCCCCCAGCTCACCGAGATGGGCGTGGCCAAGGTCTTCACCCCCGGCGCCACCACCACCGAGATCGTCGAGTGGGTCAACGCGAACGTCTCCGCGTCCTGACCCGTCCCGTTCGTCCGCCCGACGGCCCCCGCGTCCTCTGCGACCGGGGGCCGTCCGTCGTTGCGTGAGCATCCTCACGCCGCACGGTTCGCTGCGCAGAGGGGCGTTTCCGCTGGCCTGCGTCGTTAGACTTCGCACGGACTCTATCCATCGATAACGAGGAAGTGCCGTGGATCTTTACGAGTACCAGGCCCGTGACATGTTCGAGAGGCACGGCGTCCCCGTGCTGGCAGGGAAGATCGCCACCACGCCGGCGGAGGCCAAGGCCGCCGCCGAGGAGATCGGGGAGAAGAGCGGCGGTGTCACCGTCGTCAAGGCCCAGGTCAAGACGGGTGGCCGCGGCAAGGCCGGTGGTGTCAAGCTCGCCAAGTCGGCCGACGAGGCCGAGCAGATGGCCGAGCAGATCCTCGGCATGGACATCAAGGGCCACACCGTCAACACGGTGATGATCGCCCAGGGCGCGCAGATCGCGGAGGAGTACTACTTCTCCGTCCTCCTCGACCGCACCAACCGGGCTTACCTTGCGATGTGCAGCAAGGAGGGCGGCATGGAGATCGAGCAGCTCGCCGTCGAGCGCCCCGAGGCCCTCGCCCGCATCACCGTCGACCCCAACGTCGGCATCGACCAGGCCAAGGCCGAGGAGATCGTCGAGGCCGCGGGCTTCGACGCCGCGACGGGCGAGAAGATCGTCCCCGTCCTCCAGCGCCTGTGGGACGTCTACTCGCGTGAGGACGCGACGCTCGTCGAGGTCAACCCCCTCGTCAAGCTCGAGTCCGGCGAGATCGTCGCCCTCGACGGCAAGGTCACCCTCGACGACAACGCGAGGTTCCGTCAGCCGGAGCACGCCGCCCTCGTCGACGAGAAGGCCGAGGACCCGCTGGAGGCCAAGGCCAAGGCGCTGCACCTCAACTACGTCAAGCTCGACGGCAACGTCGGCATCATCGGCAACGGTGCGGGTCTCGTCATGAGCACCCTCGACGTCGTCGCCTACGCCGGTGAGGAGCACACGGGCGGCGCCGCCAAGCCCGCCAACTTCCTCGACATCGGTGGTGGCGCCTCCGCGGAGGTCATGGCCAACGGCCTCGACGTCATCCTCGGCGACGAGCAGGTCAAGTCCGTCTTCGTCAACGTCTTCGGTGGCATCACCGCGTGCGACGCGGTCGCCAACGGCATCGTCGGGGCGCTCAAGACGCTCGGCGACTCCGCCACCAAGCCTCTGGTCGTCCGCCTCGACGGCAACAACGTCGAGGAGGGCCGCCGCATCCTCGCCGAGTTCGACCACCCGCTGGTCACGGTCGAGGCCACCATGGACGGCGCTGCCCGCAAGGCCGCCGAGCTCGCCGCCAAGTAATCGACGACCTGAGCAGAAGGACAGACACACTCATGGCAATCTTTCTCGATTCCGACTCCAAGGTCATCGTCCAGGGCATGACCGGCTCCGAGGGCATGAAGCACACGACACGCATGCTCGCCTGCGGCACCAAGATCGTCGGTGGCGTCAACCCCAAGAAGGCCGGTCAGACGGTCTCGTTCCCCCAGGGCGAGGAGATCCCCGTCTTCGGCGCCGTGGCCGACGCGATGAAGGAGACGGGCGCGAACGTGTCCGTCGTCTTCGTGCCCCCGGCGTTCGCCAAGGCGGCCGTCATGGAGGCCATCGACGCCGAGATGCCGCTCGTCGTCGTCATCACCGAGGGCATCGCGGTCAAGGACACCGCGGAGTTCTTCAACTACGGCAAGGACAAGGGCACGACGCGCATCATCGGCCCGAACTGCCCCGGCATCATCAGTCCCGGGAAGTCGAACGCGGGCATCACCCCGGCCGACGTGTCGGGCCCGGGCAAGCTCGGCCTCGTGTCGAAGTCGGGCACGCTCACGTACCAGATGATGTACGAGCTCCGTGACATCGGCTTCACGACGGGCGTCGGCATCGGCGGCGACCCGATCGTCGGCACGACGCACATCGACTGCCTCGAGGCGTTCGAGAAGGACCCGGAGTGCATCGGTGTCGTCATGATCGGCGAGATCGGTGGCGACGCCGAGGAGCGCGCCGCCGCGTGGATCAAGGAAAACATGACGAAGCCGGTCGTCGGCTACGTCGCGGGCTTCATGGCTCCCGAGGGCAAGACGATGGGTCACGCCGGCGCCATCGTGTCGGGCTCCTCCGGCACGGCGCAGGCCAAGAAGGAGGCCCTCGAGGCCGCCGGTGTCAAGGTCGGCAAGACGCCCACCGAGACCGCCGAGCTCATGCGCGAGATCGTCAAGGGTCTCTGACCTTCGACGTCCATCTCTGACCTTCGACGTCCACGACGGCCGGTCCCCGCTGCGGGGGCCGGCCGTCGGCGTGTCCGGTGGGGGAGAGGTGCGGGCGGCGCGGGTGTGGGAGGTGCGGGGGTGATCGGTGCAGGAGGGCCGGGTCAGGCGGCGAGGACCGCGAGTAGGGCGCCGGCGCCGAGGAACGGGCCGAGGGGGAGGGGACTGTCGCGGTGGGCGCGGCGGCGGAGGAGCCACCACGCGGCGGTGAGTCCGGCGAGGACCCAGGCGAGCGCGAATCCCTCGACGACGCATCCCCATCCGTGCCAGCCGAGTACCGCCCCGAGGGGGCACGCGAACTTCGCGTCTCCGAGACCGATGCCCCCGATCGTCAGGGTGAGGAGGAGGAACACCACCGGGGCGGCGAGGCCGGCGAGCAGAGCGCGACCCGCGTCGAGGGCGGCGGTCTCCTGGGAGGTTGCGGCGGCGACGGCGCCGAGGGTGGCGAACCCGACGATGGTGACCCCGGCGAGGGGGATGGTGATCGTGTCGGGGAGGCGGTGGACCGCCGCGTCGACGACGCACGCGGCGACGCCCGCGACCGCGACGACGAGGTGAAGGCCGAGAGCGACGCGCGCGGCGGGCGTGTCGTGGGGGAGGGTGTCGAGGAGGAGCCCGGTGACGACCACGGTGGCGGTGGTGATCGTGCCGGTGGGGACGCGCCGGACGGGGATCTCCTCGGGGCGCAGATGTCGGCCCCGGCGGTGACGCCGTTCCAGGGCGATCCCGGCGACGAGGGCGAGCGTGAGGACGAGGAGCGCCACAGGAGGCGCCACGGCATTCGATGCGACGTTCGATGCGGGGAGTGGCACGGCGATCGACGCGGACGTCGATAAGGAGGTCGACGCGGGGACCGGCACCGGGGCGGCGGAGAGGGACGGCGACCAGCCGGGGTGGGTCATGGTCCGCCTCCTACCGCCCGGGCCGGCGCTACCGGGGTGAGTCGGACTCTGTCACCCCGCCGGTGGTGTGTGGTCACCCCGACGACGTTCTCCCCAGGCGCGCGCGTCGTGGCGCGGCCGCCCCTGCCTCGGAGCCCCCGCGGGGTGGTCTCTCCCGCGGTTCGTCCCCGGGCGTCGGGGCGACGGTCGTCCTCTCGGCGTGGGAGCGTGGGGCGCGTCGCGGGGCGGGTGAGGATGAGGCCCTGATGCGTGACACCCTGAGGCGTGTGAGAGAACAAGCCGGCCCCTCCGCCGAGGAGGAGGTCCTCCCCGATTGGTTGATCGCCGCCGGTTCGGGCGCCGGAGCGGCCGCGGCGTCGGCGACGATGTTCGTCGTGCTCGCCGTGCTCGGCTGGCTCACCGGCGCGGGCGGCTCGGAGTCCGCCGGGGCGACGGTCGCCGCCGGGCTCGCCGCCTGGTGTTTCTCCCACGGTGCACCCCTCGCGCTCGACAAGGGAAGCGTGGGGCTCGTCCCGTGGTTGCTCGCCGGGTGGCCGCTGCTGTGCGCCTGGTTGTCCGCGCAACGGGTCGTCCCGTCGCGGACGACCCGCTCGCCGCGGTTGCGGGGCTTCGGCGGGGTGCGGCGTGACGTCGCGACGACCGTCGCGTCGTTCGTCGGCGGGTACGTCCTCACCGGGGTCGTCATCGGGTTCGGTGCCCACCTCGGCGGGGCGCGGCCCTCGTTCCCCGCGACGATGTTCGGCGCGTTCGTCGTCGCCGCGCTCGCGTTCGGTCTCGCACTGCGTCCCGGGTTCCACGGCCACCTCGGGGATCTCGCTCCCCGCGTCGAATGGGCCCGCCGGGAGTACGTGCCCGCGTGGGTGGGGCACGCGGTGCGTCCGGCGATGGGGGCCGTCCTCGCGACGCTCGTCGGCGGGGCGTTGCTCGTGGTCGTCGCGATCGTCCTGTCCGCCGGGCAGATCGGTGAGGTGTACGCGCGGGTCGGCGGCGGTGTCGTCGGCGGCACGCTCCTCACGATCGCGCAGCTCGGCTACCTCCCGACCCTCACGGTGTGGGGCGCCTCGTGGCTCGCCGGGACGGGGTTCGGTCTCGGGGGCGACACGGCGGTGACGTGGCTGCACTCGGGGCCCGGGGTCATCCCGATGGTGCCGGTGCTCGCGGCAGTTCCGCCGCCCGGGCCGATGCCGTCGTGGGCGCCGATCGGGGTCCTCGTCCCGCTCGGCGTCGGGGTGTTCCTCGGGTGGCAGTGCGTGCGGCACAGCGAACGGACGTGGGCGGCGCGGATGCGCGTCACCGCGGTCGCCATCGCCTTCTACGCGTTCGCGATGCTCGTCCTCTCCGTGGCGGCCTCCGGCCCTGTGGGCGCCGGTCGCTACGCACACGTCGGCGTCGACGCCGTCCTCACGACGCTCGTGCTCACCGGTGAGGTCGGGGGTGTCGCCCTGCTCGTCGCCGCGGTCACGGGCGCGCGTCTCGCCCGCCCGCACGGTCGCGTCGATCGCTCCGCCGAGCAGCCGGTCGGGTCCGCGTCGGGCGAGGACGACGCGCCTCGCCCCTGAATCCTGCTCGCACCGGGCGTGGCGTCTCCCGGTGACGCACGACGGCCGCCTCCCCCCCTCGGGGTGAGGCGGCCGTCGTGCGTCCGGGGGAGAGGAGGGTCGAGGAGGACCGAGGAGGGCCGGATCCGTACCGGGGTGCACGACGGTGATCGTTCCTGCCCACCCGTCCTCGTCCCCTGTTCACCCTCTGCTCCGTCAGGTCCGTCCCGGCCCGGCCGCCCCGTAGAGTTCGCCTCATGCGCGTCGTGGTGCTCGTCTCCGGTGGTGGAACCAACCTTCAGGCCCTTCTCGACGCCGCGGCCGATCCTGGCTACGGCGTGGAGGTCGTCGCGGTCGGTGCCGACCGGGACGGCATCGAGGGTCTCGCCCGCGCCGAGCGTGCGGGCATCCCGACGTTCGTCGTCCGGGTGCGTGACCACGCCGACCGGCCCGCGTGGGATGCAGCGCTCGCCGACGAGGTTGCGCGGTTCGAGCCGGATCTCGTCGTGGGGGCGGGGTTCATGAAGATCCTCGGGGCGGCGTTCCTCACCCGGTTCGAGGGCAAGGTCGTCAACACCCATCCGGCGTTGCTGCCGAGTTTCCCCGGGGCCCACGGCGTCCCGGATGCCCTCGCGTACGGCGTGCGGGTCACGGGCTGCACGGCCCACTTCGTCGACGCGGGCGTGGACACGGGCCCGATCATCGCCCAACGCGCCGTCGAGGTCCGCGACGACGACACGGCCGACTCCCTCCACGACCGCATCAAGGTCGAGGAACGCGCGATGCTCGTCGACGTCGTCGGGCGTCTCGCCCGCGAGGGCTGGCGGGTCGACGGGCGTCAGGTGCGCTTCGGGCCGGTGAGGTGACGCCACCAGGTCATCAGGGGTGAGGGCTCCACCGGCTCGGGCACGATGGGCGGGATCGGGGGGATGGACGACCTCGGCTGCTCCGGGGGCGTGACGTACCCGGCCTGCACACCGGCCATGAGCAGGCGGGTGCGGCCGGAGATCTCCCACTTCCTCGACAGCGACTCCAGCCGGGCTTTGACGGCGCTCGGCGAGATGCCGAGGTCCTCGGCCATCCGCGCGTTGGTGAGGCCTCGGGCCAACCCGTCGAGCACCTGTTGCTCGGCCGCGCTGGGCGGGGGCAATGACGTGGCGGCAGAGGGCTCGGGGCGGCGGCGGAGGTCGTCGATGAGGGCGGCCGCGACGCTCGGGGAGAGAGCGCCGCCCCCTGCGCGGACGGCCCGCACGTGGGCGGCGAGTTCGCTCGGGTTGGTGGACTTGAGGAGGTAGCCCTGCGCGCCGGCGCGCAGCATCCGCGCGACGGTGGCGGGGTCGGCCATGACGGTGAGGGCGAGGACGACGATCTCCGGGTGGGCCTTCGTCAGCCTGGTCGTGGCCTCGATGCCGTCGACGTCGGGCATGTGGATGTCCATGAGGACGACCTCGGGGCGCAACTCCTCGCAGGCCTGGACGACCTCCGCGCCCGCCGACACGTCGCCCACGACCTCGAGGTCGTCGGCGAGGTCCGAGAACTTCACCAGAAGGAACCGGAACTCGTCGTCGTCGTCGACGATCAACACGCGGACGGGGGCGGTGGCGGTGTCGGTCGTCATGGTGGTGAGTGTAGGGACGGTGCACCGGATCGAGGGCCGTGGCGCGTGTGGTGAGGTCGCGAAGCCCGCAGATGTGGCCGAACGGCCACCCTGCGAGGTCGGGAACCTGGCCGAACGGCCAGGTTTGCCGCCCGCGGTGAGCCGTGACGCCCCCGGCCACCGTGCGCGGGGCAGGATGGGGGTCCGGATGGAGAACGGGGGTGCGTCGTGTCGAAGACGCTTGCGGTGTGGGCGGTTCTGGCGGTGGTCGTGGGCGGTCCCCAGGTGCCCGTCGGCGGCGGGACGGTGGGCGGCCGTGAGTGTGTGTGGCGGTGCTCCTCGACGGGACGCCGGCGGGCGGGGGAGGAACGCTGTGCCGCGTGTTCCCCCGGTTGTGTCCCAGAGGTTGAGTGATGTGGCGTCGTACTGCCCGATCGGTCGTCGCGCGAGCCGTGCTCGCCGTCGTCGTCATCAGCGCCGTGGACGACGTGCGCCTCGACATGGCCACGGGCGCCTGGCGGGACCTGGTCTCACAGCTGTTTCTCATCGCGGTCTGTGCCGTGCTGTGGCGGGGCGCGTCGGGCGCGACCGCGGGTGTCGTTCTCGCGGTGCTGGGAGCGCTGTTCGACGGTGTGTGGGGATTCGGAGTGGCGTCCTCCTTCACGCTGCTGGTGGCCGGTTTCGCCGCGGCGTACACGGGGCGTCGACGGCTCGTGATCGGGTGGGGCGTCACCGTGGCTGTGTGGGTCGGGGCGTTGTACGGGCGGGGGGTCCCGTTGATCCGGGTACCGGGTTTGTGGCTGCCCTTGATCGGCGCGACGCTCGTGCTGGGGTTGGGCTTCGCCGTGGGCGACGGGCAGCGTCGTGCGGCGCTGGCGGAGGGGCGGGCGTCGGAGGCCGAGGTGGCTCGTCGAGAGGTCGAACGCCGGTTGGCGGAGGCTCGGGAGGCCGAGAGGCGTGCACTGGTCGACGAGTTGCATCACGGAGTGGCTCGCAAGTTGGCGTTGGCGTCGATGCAATTGGGGTTACTCGCGGAGACGCGCGGGCTGCGGGAGGTCTCGGAGGTGGAGAGGCTGTGTCAGGAGGCGACGAACGAGTTGAGGCTGCTCATGCGCACTCTGACGGCGGGTGAGGGAGAACCGTCGGGGGTGGCGCCACCGGCGGTGTCGAGCGTGGTACACGCGGAGGCGGAGCGGCTGCGGGGGGACGGCCATCACGTGGAGGTGTCCTGCCCCGACGAGGTGGGGGAGCCGTTGCGTGGCACGGTCGCGCGCATCGTGGAGGAGGGCGCCGCCAACATCACGCGGCACGCGGGGGACCAGGCGCGGTGCTCGATCCGGGTGGAGGTCGAGCCGGAGGGGGTGCGGGTCGAGGTCCGCAACACGGTGGGCGAGGGCGGCGGGGAGACCGGTACGCGCCTGGGTCTCCTGGCCCTCGAACGGAGGTGCGCACTGTTGCACGGCACGCTCCGGACCGGCGTGGTCGACGGGGAGTGGGTGCTGGAGGCCTTCCTCCCTACGTCGCCTCCAGGGGGCGCTTCCGGTGGTGCGTCACCCGACACCCAGCCGGCACTTGGCCGAACGGCCAGGGAGTGAGGGGCGTCGCCGAAAACCTGGCCGAATGGCCAGTTCTCCAACCCGTTGCGGGGTGCCAGGATCGGAGTCAGCGGGTGAATCCCTCACCCGCAACCCTTTCACAAGGGAGTGAAGTCCCATGCGTCGTCTCGTTCTCACGACCGCCCTCCCCGCTCTGGCGATCCTCGCCCTCCCCATGGCCGCCCAGGCCGTCGAGCCCGGCCCCACCCCCACGCCCCCGTCGCCGGCGCCCACCGCGGTGCAGGCCCCGGCTGCTGTGGCAGGCGCATGTGCGGATGGTCAGCTGTGCATCCAGGACTACGAGACCAAGACGACGCGCGGGCTCAAGGATGCGAACGCCCGCTGGGCCGACTTCGGCTGGGGCTCGCGAGCGGACTGGTTCTACAACAACCGCGCGTCTGCTTCCGCCTGCACCTATGTGCACAATTCCTGGGGCGGTACCCGTCACGTGATCGCCCCCGGTAAGTCTGACGTGTGGCGAAACATCGTCAACTCGAACAAGTGGTGCTGATGCGTGGCGCCAGGGGGCCGCGCCCCCCCGTTGCGTCGTGCACAGCCGCCCTCTTGGTGGCATCTACGTTCTTCGCCGGCTGCTCGACTGTTGCCGAAAAGGGCTCGTCCCAGGCCCGGTCTTCGTCGTCCCCTACATCCGCTGCAGCTGAGTCTTGGTATCCATTTGAGGGTCTTACCAAGATCAGCGCAGATCAGCAGAAGGCCATTTTCGACGCCAAGGAAGCGGCCATCGCGCAATGCATGAAGTCTCGGGGTTTCGAGTATCTGCCTGAGCCGTACCGGGCGCCGGATGACCTCATGAACTCGTCGGGTGACGTTGCCTATGCGCGTGAACACGGGTACGGGCTGAACTACTCGGGCGAACCTGACCGTGACGCATCGACCCCTACGGAGGCGCCGCCCCGCAATGATCCCAGTCGACTTCCTGCCGCGACACGCACGGCATGGCAGGCGGCGCTGAACGGGGCCTCCGTCGGCGATCCCGACGCGATTGGAAAGGACCCCGATCTGGTGGAGATCAAAACCGCCGAGGGTGCGAGCTATTTCAGTCGCAGCGCCTGCCGCACCTATGCCGATGAGCAAGTTCAGGGGGACGAAGTGCAGTGGATGTCTTCGCAGACGCGCGTGCAGGACCTCGCGAACGAGGTTCAACGGGCTGTCGATGCCGACCCGCGTATTGCTGCGAAGAAGAGGGACTGGGCGGAATGCATGGCTGGCCGGGGTTATCAGGTGACTGAACCGGAGACGGCGCCCGACGCCATCATGGACAAGGTCCGTGCGGGGCAGCTCGATCAGTCCGACGCGAGGAAGCAGGAAATCGCGATGGCCACGGCCGATGCCGAGTGTGTCAACGCCGTGGGGGCGCCGGAGGTGCGACGGCAGGTCATGGCCGAACACGAGAAGTCCGTCCTCGACGCCCACGAGAACGACATCATGGCGTTCGTGGAGCTACAGAAGAAGGCGGTGGAGCGGGCGACCGCCCTGGCAGCACGGTGAGTGACGACACTACTCCGGACATTCCGGGTGCCACCGGCCCGCAGCCGCCTCTCGAACCTGAGGGGGCAGGCTCGGAACCCCGGTGGCCCCGCGCGCTGCGCCGCGTTGACCCCTGGTGGGTACTCGGGGCTCTTCTCGTCGTGCTCGTCCTCGCGAGCACGGTGCTCATCCCGCTGCTCACCACGACGAGCAAGGCCGTGCGGGAGGCCTCCTCCGCGCCTCCGGCGACGACCCTCACCGAACCCGTGGAGAAGCGCACCCTCTCCGCCCAGATCGTCACCCGCGGCAGCGTCGTCACCCACGACGAGGTCGGCCTCACCTGCACCTCCGCGGCCCCCGCCACCGGCGGTGCCGGAGGCGCGGGCGGTGCCACCGTGTTCACCCGCAGACCCGCCACCGGCGCCCGCATCGGCGACGGCAGCGTCGTCGCCGCCGTCAACGGCCGCCCCGTCATCGCCATGACCGGCGCCGTCGCCGCCTTCCGCGACCTCCTCCCCGGCGCCACCGGCACCGACGTCCGCCAACTCCAGGCCGCCCTCACCCGCATCGGCCACCACATCACCGACCGCCGCGGCACCTACGGCCCCAGCACCCAGCGCGCCGTCGACGCGGTCTACGCCAAGGCCGGATTCACACCCGTCGGACCCACCGACGAGGAACGCACCCGCCTGCGCACCGCCCAGGACGACGTCCGCGCCGCCGACGCCGAGGTCACCCGCGCCCGCGCCGCCCTCACCGCCGCGAAGGCCGGACCCTCCCGCGAAGAGGTGCTCCGCGCCCGCATCGCCGCGGACGAGGCCGCCAAGGCCCTCGCCGCCGGCCCCGCGACAGGTCCCCAGCACGACCTCCTCGCCCTCGAGGCCGGCCGGGCCCGCGACCACGTCGCCGCCCTCCGCCGCGCCCCCGACACCCGCAGCCAACGCGCCGCCCTCACCGCCGCCACCACCCGCCGCGCCGAGGCGGCCGCCGAACGCGACCGCGTCGCCGCCACCGTCGGCACCCGAGTGCCCTACTGCGAGATCGTGTTCGTGCCCAGCCTGCCCGCCACCGTGGTCGCCGCCCACTCCACCCCCGACGGATCCGCCGCGCCCACGGGCGACGCCGCCGCCCCCGCGGCCGGGGGCGACGCCCCCCAGGGTGGCGACGACCCGAACGCCGCCGGCGCGGCAGCCGGCGGAGGTTCCGGCTGGGCCACCCTCGCGCCGGGCGCCCTCACCATCGAGGCCGGAGTCTCCGCGCAGGACGCCAAGCTGCTCCACCGCGGCGACGCCGTGAAGTTCGCCGACGACGGCGGCGGAACGAGCGGCACCGGCACCATCACCGCCATCCGCGCCAAGGGCACCGACACCGTCCTCGACATCACCCCCGCCCGACCCCTCCCCGCCGACCGCCGCGGCAGCGACCTGCGCGTCACCGTCGCCACCTCCACCACCAAGGGCGCCGTCCTCGTCGTCCCCACCGCCGTCGTCAAGGGACGCGCCGACGGCGGAGCCCGCGTCACCGTCCTCGACGCCGGCGGCGAACGCCACGACATCCCCGTCGACGCCGGACTCAGCGCCGACGGATTCGTCGAGGTCACCCCCACCGACCCCGCACACCCCCTCACCGTCGGCGACCGGGTCGTGGTGTCCTGATGACGGTCGAGGCCCTCACCGCGGGCGAAACGCCCGTCATCGCACTCGACCGCGTCACCCGCTCCTTCGGCGAGGTCGACGTGCTCTCACCCGTCGACCTCGCCGTCCCCGCCGGGGACTACCTCGCCATCTGCGGGGCGAGCGGCTCCGGCAAATCCACGATGCTCAACCTCCTCGGGCTGCTCGACCGCCCCACGAGCGGCCACGTGATCGTCCACGGCACCTGCGTCGACGGCCTCCCCGACCACCGCCGCGCCGCCCTCCGCGGCGCCACCATCGGGTTCGTGTTCCAGGCGTTCCACCTGCTCGGCGACAAGAGCGCCACCGCCAACGTCGAACTCGGCATGCTCTACCGCGGCCTGCCCCGCACCGAACGCACCACCCGCGCCCGCGCCGCCCTCGACCGCGTCGGCCTCAGCCACCGCCTCGACGCCTCACCCGCCACCATGTCCGGCGGCGAACGCCAACGCGTCGCCATCGCCCGCGCCCTCGCCGCCGACGTCGACGTGCTCCTCGCCGACGAACCCACCGGCAACCTCGACTCCGCCACCGGCGAGAGCATCCTGCAGCTTTTCGACGAACTCCACGCCGACGGCCTCACCCTCATCGTCGTCACCCACAGCGACGACGTCGCCGCCCGCGCCGGCCGCGTCGCCGTCATGGCCGACGGCGTCCTCACGGTGGCGTGATGCGACGACCCACCCTGCCTCGGCCCACCTCGCCTCTCCCGGCGCTCCGGCGTGCCCACCCCGACGCAGCCCCTGGCCACCGCCCGGGCCTTCGGTCACGACTGCGGCGCACCGCCCGGGCCGATGCGACCGGGGCCACCACCACCGGGGCCACCACCGCGGGAACCGGCCACGTCGCCTTCACCGACATCCTGCGGGACGTCGCCGACGACCTCCTCGCCCGCCCCGGCCGCACCCTGCTCACCGCTCTCGGCACCCTCGTCGGCATCGCCGTGCTCTCGCCGCCCTCGGCCTCGCCACCAGCCTCGAATCGAGCATCACCCGTCGCTTCGACGCCATCGCGCCCCGCGAGGTCACCATCACGCCCAAGATCCCGCCCGGCCGCCCCCAGGCCGATGCCGCGGACGCCCTCCCCTTCGACGCACCTGCCCGCCTCACCCGCATCGACGGCGTCGTCGCCGCCGCGAACCTCAGCGAACTCACCCCCGAACGCCCCGTCCAGGGCAGCCCCGTGCACGACCCCACCCGCGCCCGCGTCGACACCCTCCGCATCATCGCCGCCTCACCCGGCGTGTTCGAGACCCTCGGCGCCCACCTCACCGGCGCCCCCTTCACCGAGTTCCACGACCGCCGCGGCGAGGCCGTCGCCGTCCTCGGCCGCGAGGCCGCCCGCCGCCTCGGCATCACCGACACCCGCGGCCGCCCCGTCGTCATCGCCGACGGCCTGCCCCTCGTCGTCGTCGGCATCATCGACTCCACCGCACGCAAGAGCTCCGTCCTCGGCGCCATCGTCGTGCCCGACGGCCTCGCCCGCACCCGATTCCACCTCGACGGGCCCACCCAGGTCGTCGCGCTCACCCGCCCCGGCGCCGCCGACGCCGTCGCCGCCCAGGCCTCCCTCGCGCTCCGGCCCGGCAACCCCGGCATCGTCCAGACCTCCGTACCCCCCACCGCGACCACCACGCGCGACGCCGTCTCCTCCGACACCCGCGGACTCCTCCTCGCCCTCGCCGGGGTCTCCCTCGTCATCGGCGGCGTCGGCATCGCCAACGTCACGCTCGTCGCCGTGCTCCAACGCACCACCGAGATCGGTCTGCGCCGCGCCATCGGCGCCCGCCGCCGCGACATCCTCACCCACTTCCTCGCCACCAGCACGATCATCGGCGCCCTCGGCGCCCTCCTCGGCACGTGTGCCGGTGCCTGGATCACCGTCGCCGTCGCCGCCGTCCAGGGCTGGCCGCCCACCCTCGACCGATGGGTCCTGCTCGCCGGGCCGGTCATCGGCACCCTCATCGGCCTGCTCGCCGGCCTCTACCCCTCCTGGCGCGCCGCCACCATCGAACCCATCGACGCCCTCCGCGCCGGGGCCTGACCGGCCCGACGATAGGGTGGCCCCACACGACTGGCGCGGGTGGATGACCACCGGGGAGTGACACGTGCGGCATCGCCCGCCTGGGTGCCGAGACACACGAGCGACGAGTTGCTCGTCGCGTCCACGAGACCCCAGGAGCACGCATGTCCCCCACGCCCGAACCCGCCCCCCTGCACGCCGGTGACGCCGCCGAGGGGCGTCGTCCCGTCGGCCGCGCGCTCGTCTCGGTCTACGACAAGACCGGCCTCGACGAGCTCGTCACGGCTCTGCACGAGGCGGGCGTCGAGCTCGTGTCCACGGGCGGATCCGCCGCCGCGATCGAGAAGCTCGGCCTGCCCGTCACGCGCGTCGAGGAGCTCACCGGGTTCCCCGAATGCCTCGAGGGCCGCGTGAAGACCCTCCACCCCCGCGTCCACGCCGGGCTCCTCGCCGACACGCGCAAGCCCGACCACCTGCGGCAGCTCGAGGAGCTCGACGTCGCGCCGTTCGAGCTCGTCGCCGTCAACCTCTACCCGTTCCGCCAGACCGTCGCCTCCGGCGCCACGCCGGACGAGTGCGTCGAGCAGATCGACATCGGTGGCCCCTCGATGGTCCGCGCCGCGGCCAAGAACCACCCGAGCGTCGCCGTGCTCACCTCCCCGGCGCAGTACGCGGACGCGATCGCCGCCGTGCGTGCGGGCGGCTTCACCCTCGGCATGCGCACCCGCCTCGCCGCCGAGGCCTTCGCCCACACCGCCGCCTACGACGTCGCCGTCGCGAGCTGGATGGCGACCGACTACGCCCACACCGACGACGGGACGGGCTTCCCCGCGTTCACCGGCTCCACCTACGAGCGCGTCCAGGGCCTGCGCTACGGCGAGAACCCCCACCAGAGCGCCGCGCTCTACCGCGGCGAGGAGAGCGGCGGCATCGCCGGCGCCGAGCTCCTCCACGGGAAGGCGATGAGCTACAACAACTACGTCGACGCCGACGCCGCCTGGCGCGCCGCCCACGACCACGGCGACGTGCCCACCTGCGCCGTCGTCAAGCACAACAACCCGTGCGGCATCGCGATCGCCGACGCGGGGGCCGACATCGCCGAGGCGCACCGCCGCGCCCACGAGTGCGACTCCCTGTCGGCGTTCGGCGGCGTCATCGCCACCAACCGGCCCGTCACGGCCGCGATGGCGGAGACCGTCAAGGACATCTTCACCGAGGTCGTCGCCGCGCCCGGCTTCGAGCCCGAGGCCCTCGACATCCTCACGGCGAAGAAGAACATCCGCCTCCTCCGGGTGCCCGAGGCCGCACGCACCGGCGCCGACCTCGAGTACCGCCCCATCAGCGGCGGCCTCCTCGTCCAGACCGTCGACCGCATCGACGCGGAGATCGAGAAGAAGGACGACGACAAGCCCACCGCCGGCCACGGCGACGACGCCTCCCGCTGGACCCTCGTCGTCGGTGACGCCGCCGACGAGGCCACCCTGCGCGACCTGCAGTTCGCGTGGCGCGCGGTGCGGGCGACGAAGTCGAACGCCATCCTCCTCGCCTCGGGCGGCGCCTCCGTCGGCATCGGCATGGGCCAGGTCAACCGCGTCGACTCGTGCAAGCTCGCCGTCGAGCGCGCGGGCGAGGAGCGGGCGCGCGGCTCCGTCGCGGCGTCCGACGCGTTCTTCCCGTTCTCCGACGGCCCGCAGATCCTCGTCGACGCGGGCGTGCGCGCGATCGTCGCCCCCGGCGGCTCCATCCGCGACGACGAAACCATCGAGCTCTGCCGCTCCGCCGGCGTCACCCTCTACTTCACCGGGACCCGCCACTTTGCCCACTGATCCGCAGTACCGCTCGCCCGACCCCACCCCGGGGTCGGGCGAGCCCACCTCCACCCCGACGTCCGCCCTCGCACCGGAGCGGGTGGGCGGCGCCGTCGTCCTCGCCGGTGCCGCGGCGTTCCTCGCGGGCGCCCTCGGCGCCGTGCAGTCCCGCGCCAACGGCACCCTCGCCACCGTGTTCGCCTCGGCGATCGACGCGGCGCTGTGGTCGTTCGGCAGCGGGTGGGTGGTGCTCACCCTCGCGATGCTCCACCCGCGGGTGCGCGGCGGCCTGGTCGACGCCTACCGGGCGTTCCGCGGGAGCGACCTGCGGTGGTGGATGTTCCTCGGCGGCCTCGGCGGCGGGTTCTTCGTCGTCGCGCAGACGTGGAGCGTCCCGCAGATCGGCGTCGCGCTGTTCACCATCGCGATCGTCGGCGGGCAGACCCTCAACGCCCTCCTCGTCGACGCCGTCGGCCTCGGCCCGGCCGGGAAGTCACCGGTGACGGGGACCCGGGTGCTCGGGGCGGTCGGCACCATCGCGGGCGTCGCGCTCGCCTCCTTCGGTCGGGGGGCCGGGGGGCACGGTCTCGTCCTCGCCCCCGTGCTCCTCGCCGTGGCCGCCGGAGCCGGGATGGCCGTGCAGCAGGCGATCAACGGCCGCGTCAACCGGCACTCCGGCAACATCGTGTCGACGACGTGGGTGAACTTCACGTGGGGTCTCGTGCTCATCGGCGGGGTGCTCCTCGCGCAGGTCCTCCGCGGCACGTGGACCCCGCCCCGCACGTGGGACTCCCCGGCGTGGACCTTCCTCGGCGGCGTCATCGGCATCCTCTTCGTCGGTGCCGGCGCCGTCGTCGTGCACCACCTCGGGGTGCTGCTCGCGACGCTGCTCACTCTCTCGGGCCAGCTCATCGGGGCCGTGCTCGTCGACCTCCTCGGCGGCACCTCCCACCTGTCCGCGCTCGTCCTCGTGGGGGTGGCCGTCACGCTCGCCTCCGCGATCTTCGCGGCCGTCGCCGGCCGCCGCGCCACGCTCCGTCGCGCTCGCGCCGCGGCCTGAGACCACGGGCTGCTCCCGCGGGCACGCCGATCGACGCCCCGTCCTCCCCGTCCGCCGGGGACGGCGGGGCGTCGCGTCGTGGTGCCTCCGCGTGCCTGCGTCGGCGCGGCGAGGACTCCCGGCCCGAGGGCATCGGTTCGACGTGGCGTGCTCAGCCCGCGTGCGTGAGGGCGGTGACGAGCACGGCGTCATCGGGGTTCTTCTCCACCGCGTAGGCGTTGAGGAGCACGATCGCCGCTCCGACACGGCGCACGGCGACGTCCTGGACGACCTCGACGCTCCGCATCGTCGGGGACGCGCTCGGCGAGGCGCCGGCGACGGGCACGAACAGCGGCACCTTCTGCCGCCACGCGACGGTCCCCGACGGGGCGCCCTTCAGCGCGAGCGTCTCGACGGCGAACGTGCTCTGGCCCTTCGCGTCCTTCGCCGTATAGCTGCGGCAGCCCGGCACCTTCTTCGCGAGGTCGGCGACGACCTTCGCGGCCGTGGCGTCGGGATACACGCGCACGTGCTGCTCGAGGTAGGGCCCCGCGATCGACCCCTGCCAGTTCTGCTGCGCGCTGTCGAGGGGCGCGGTGGGTTCGAGGTCCACCCCGCACACGGTCATCCGGTAGCCGCGCGTGTCGCGGGCCTTCGTCGCCGTCCAGCCCGACGGCAGGGCCGACGTCGGGACGAGGAGGGGCGACGCGCTGCCGTTGCCGCCCTTCATCCGGGCCACAGTGTCGGGCGGGGAGCTCTCCCCGTCGGCCGGGTCGGCGGGCTCGGTGGACTCTGTGGGCGCGGAAGGCGAGGTCGCCGTCGGCGCCGATGCCGCGGAGCCGGTGGGGGAGGCGCCCGGCGCCGTGCTCGACGGTGCCGGCGTCTCGGCGGCCGACGTCGCGCCCGGGGTGAGCGTCTGCGTGCCCGGCGTCGAGAGCGGCGCGGCGGGCGGCAGCCCGAGACCCGCGCAGCCGGAGAGCGTCGACACCGCGAGAACGGTTGCGAACAGGGCGGATCGGGAGGCTCTCACCTTGTCAGCATAGGAACGGCACCCTCCCGCGGCCAGGACCCTGGGATACCGCAACGGCGCGGCGATCCTCGTCGACGGCGGTGAGCAGGAAGCCGCCACCGAGGGACGGAGTTCCCGAATGCGCCCCTCACCCGGCCCCTCCCGATGGGAGGATGAGCCTCGTGACTGCGAAACTTCTCGACGGCAAGGCGACCCTCGCACAGATCAAGACCGAGCTGAAGGCTCGCGTCGAGGCACTCGCGGCCAAGGGCATCACGCCAGGGCTCGCGACCGTGCTCGTCGGCGACGACCCCGCCTCCAGCTGGTACGTCGGTGCCAAGCACAAAGACTGCGCCGAGGTCGGCATCCACAGCATCCGCAAGGACCTCCCCACGACGGCCACGCAGGCCGAGGTCGAGGCGGTCATCGACGAGCTCAACGCCGACCCGGCCTGCACCGGCTACATCGTGCAGCAGCCCACGGGCCTCGACGAGTTCGCGCTCCTCTCGCGCATCGACCCCGAGAAGGACGTCGACGGCCTCCACCCGTTCAACCTCGGCTGCCTCGTGATGAACCGCCCGGCGCCGCTGCCGTGCACCCCGGTCGGCGTCGTCGAGCTGCTCCGCCGCTACGAGGTGCCGATCGCCGGTGCCGAGGTCGTCGTCGTCGGCCGTGGCCTCACCGTCGGCCGCCCCCTCGGGCTGCTCCTCACCCGCAAGTCCGAGAACGCCACGGTGACCCTCTGCCACACCGGCACGAAGGACCTCGCCAAGCACGTGCGTGAGGCCGACATCGTCGTCGCCGCGGCGGGCGTGCCCGACATCATCACGAAAGACATGGTCAAGCCCGGCGCGGCCGTCCTCGACGTGGGCGTCTCCCGCCGCGACGGCAAGGTCGCCGGTGACGTCGCCAAGGACGTCGCCGAGGTCGCCGGCTGGCTCACCCCCAACCCCGGCGGCGTCGGCCCGATGACCCGCGCGATGCTCCTCTCGAACGTCGTCGAGGTCGCCGAGCGCCAGGCCCAGGCCTGAGCGGGAGGCCGCCCCGTCGTGTCGCCGGTCCTCACCTGAGATGATCGGCCCGTGAGCACGGCCACCCCACCACCACCACCCCGTCCCCGCATCGCGCTGGGGGCGGGGTGGTGGTGTGCGGCGGCCGTCGTCCTCGCAGGCCTCGCCTGGCTCGTCGTCGGCGACGCCCTCCTCGGCGGGGGGCTCATGATGGCGGCGGGCTTCGCCCTCGCAGCGGTCCTCCGCCTCGTCCTCCCCGAGGACCGCATCGGCGGGCTCCACATGCGCGGCCCCCGCTTCGACGCCGCCTTCCAGGCCGGTACCGCCCTCGCCGTCGCGGCCGCCGTCGTCCTCGTCTGGCTGCGCGAGGCGGCCTGAGCCACCTGCTGCGGCGCACCGCAGGAGCAGCCCTGCCCGGGCCTCGCCGCCCGCGCCGGTATCGACGTGCTGCCCGACCCCTCCGTCGGCCCACCCATCGATGCCCGCACCCCGAACACGACGAAGGGCGCCCGCCCCGGAGAGTTCCGGTGACGGGCGCCCTCGTGCGTGGGGAGAGGACTCAGATGAGGCCGAGCTCCTTGACGGCGTCGCGCTCCTCTTCGAGCTCCTTGACGGAGGCGTCGATCTTGCCGCGAGAGAAGTCGTCGATCTCGAGACCCTGGACGATCTCCCAGTCACCGTTCTTCGTGGTGACGGGGAAGGAGGAGATGATCCCCTCCGGAACGCCGTAGGACCCGTCGGACGCGACGGCCATGGAGATCCAGTCGCCCTCGGCGGAGCCCTTGATCCAGTCGCGGGCAGCGTCGATCGTGGCGGACGCGGCGGAGGCGGCCGAGGACGCGCCACGGGCCTCGATGATCGCGGCGCCACGCTTGGCGACGGTCGGGATGAAGTCGTTCTCGATCCAGGCCTGGTCGCCCACGGCCTCGGCCGCGTTCTTGCCGGAGACCTCGGCGTGGAACAGGTCGGGGTACTGCGTGGCGGAGTGGTTGCCCCAGATCGTCATCTTCTTGATCTCGGTGACCGGCACGCCGAGCTTGGCCGCGAGCTGGGAGATCGCGCGGTTGTGGTCGAGACGCGTGAGCGCGGAGAAGCGCTCGGAGGGGATGTCGGGGGCGTTGCTCATCGCGATGAGCGCGTTGGTGTTGGCCGGGTTGCCCGTGACGCCGATGCGGATGTCGTCGGCGGCGTGGTCGTTGAGGGCCTTGCCCTGGCCGGTGAAGATCGCACCGTTGGCCGAGAGGAGGTCGCCGCGCTCCATCCCCTTCGTGCGGGGACGGGCGCCGACGAGCAGCGCGATGTTCGCGCCGTCGAAGATGACGTTCGGGTCGGAGCCGATCTCGACGCCGGCGAGGGTCGGGAACGCGCAGTCGTCGAGCTCCATGACGACGCCCTCGAGGGACTTGAGCGCGGGCTCGATCTCGAGGAGCTGCAGCTGGACGGGGGTGTCGGGGCCGAGCAGCGCACCGCTGGCGATACGGAAGAGGAGGCTGTAGCCGATCTGGCCGGCGGCGCCGGTGACGGCGACCTTGACGGGGGTGTTGCTCACGGTGTGACCCTTCCAACGAGGGAACAGAAGTGCTCTCGACGTTATCAAAGGGGCGCTCTCCGGCGATCCGGAGTGGACCGATGGTCCGGGGTCGGCCCTACCCGTCCTGACCCTTCCGGTCGCCCCTGTGCTCGGCTCCCGTCCCGGGGTGCGTCGGCCCGCTCCTGCTCGTCTCGCCCCCGCCTCGCTCGGCGCGCCTCGTGCCCTCTGCCCCACCCGATCGTCGCGGCATCGCCCGTTGCGCGCGGTCGCGACCCGCGACGGGCGGTCCGCTCCGCCACATGCGTGAGGGCCCGCACGTGGCAGGCCCTCACGGGGTGGGCGTCCGGCCGGGCGGGGCCGGCGCGGTGGTCAGCCCTTGCGCTTGAAGAAGCGCTTGAAGAAGCCGGGCCTGCCCTGCTCCTCCTCGGTCTCCGCGGCGGATTCGGTGACGGGCTCCGGCGTCGTGGGCCGCGACTCCGGTGCGGGGGTCGGGGTGGCGGGCGCGACCGTCTCGACGTGCCCCGTGGAGGTGGCGGGCACGTCGTGGTGCGGCGTCGTGACCGGCTCACGGGGCTCGACGTGCTCCTCCCGACGGGTCCTGGTGGGGTGTTCCTCGTGGACCGCGTCGCCGCCGGCGGTGGGGGTGGTGTCGGGGACGGGGGTTCCGGCGGGCGCCGGGGGGACGGTCCCGTCGACGGGGCTGACCTCGGTGTGGGGCAGGTCGCCCGAGCGCTCCTCGGACTCGAGGACGACCTCGCTGTGTTCGGCCTCGACATGCGCCGGGTTGGAGTACGTCGACTGCAGGTTCGCCGCGGGGGTCTCGCCGCCCTCGAGCGAGGACACGAACTCCTCCTCGCGGCTGCCCGTCTCGGCGGCGACCTCGGAGATCGTCGTGCTCTCCACCGGCGCGGAGGCGTCGTGCGCGGGGGTGGTGGTGTCGTGGACGGTCGTGGCGTCGGCGGGGGTGACGACCACGGGTGCGGCCTCGGGGGTGCCGTCGTAGTCCATGCCGAGGAACCGCTTGGTCTCCTCGGAGAACACGTAGACGCCGTCACGGCGCGCGAGGGCGTCCATGATGCGGGCGACGTCGTCGGCGTGGGCGCCGTCGGGATCGGCGTCACCGGACGCGTCGATCATCGTCGTGCACCGCATGACGCGCTTGCGCCGCAACGGGGTGGCGAAGTCGGCGTACCGCTCCCCGAGACCGTCGGCGTCGTCGTCGTACCAGAAGGTGTAGGCGAAGTGGGGGAGGCGGAGCACCGCCTTGATCTCGCCCTGCTCGACCTCGGCACCGGGAAACATCCCCGTGAGTTCGTCGGCGAGAGCCTGCTGGGGCAGAACCTGGGCGTCCTTGGCGAAGATGATGTGCGGATACGAGTTGCCGGCCATGTGGCCCATCCTTCCTCACGGTCGGGCCGTCCGGGTGCAGGGCTGCCGGGTAGTGTCGATTCCGACGCCTTTTCCATCCCGCTCGACGAAGGAGCTGCCAGCCGTGGCACAGCAGAAGATCATCTGGACCCGGATCGACGAGGCTCCCGCGCTCGCCTCGTACTCGTTCCTGCCGATCGTGGAGGCCTTCACCCGCGGCACGGGCATCGACGTGGAGACGAGCGACATCTCTCTCGCGGGACGCATCCTCGCGCAGTTCCCCGACCGCCTCGGTGACGACCAGCGCATCCCCGACAAGCTCGCCGAGCTCGGTGAGCTCACCCAGCACGCCGACGCTGCGATCATCAAGCTGCCGAACATCAGCGCCTCGGTGCCGCAGCTCAAGGCCGCGATCAAGGAGCTGCAGGAGAAGGGGTACGACATCCCCGACTACCCCGAGAAGCCGGCGAATCCCGAGGAGGAGGAGAT
This sequence comes from Mobilicoccus pelagius NBRC 104925, assembly GCF_000247995.1. Taxonomy (GTDB): domain Bacteria; phylum Actinomycetota; class Actinomycetes; order Actinomycetales; family Dermatophilaceae; genus Mobilicoccus; species Mobilicoccus pelagius. Next base: position 37,296 of record NZ_BAFE01000076.1, on the reverse strand, counting down.
CCAGGCACGCTACGCCAGGGTCCTCGGCTCGGCCGTCAACCCGGTGCTCCGCGAAGGCAACTCCGACCGCCGTGCGCCGCTCTCGGTCAAGGCGTTCGCGAAGAAGAACCCGCACCGCCTCGGCGAGTGGACCTCCGACAACAAGGCCCGCGTGGCGAGCATGGAGGGTGGCGACTTCTACGGCAACGAGAAGTCCGTCGTCGCCCGCGCCGACTCGACCCTGACGATCACGTTCCGCGGCGAGGACGGCTCCGAGAAGGTCCTCAAGGACGGTCTCGGAGTCCTCGAGGGCGAGATCGTCGACGGCACCGTCATGGACGTCTCGGCCCTGCAGAGCTTCTACCGCGACCAGATCGAGGCCGCGAAGTCCGAGGACCTCCTCCTGTCGTTGCACCTCAAGGCGACGATGATGAAGGTCTCCGACCCGGTCATGTTCGGCCACGGGGTCAAGGTCTTCTTCTCGGACGTCTTCGACGAGTTCGGTGACGACCTCGAGGCCGTGGGCGTCAACCCCAACCTCGGCCTGGGCGACCTCTACTCCAAGATCGAGAAGCTCGACGCCGACAAGAAGGCCCGCATCGAGGACGCGATCACCAAGCAGTACGAGTCGCGTCCGCGCCTCGCGATGGTCGACTCCGACAAGGGCATCACCAACCTCCACGCGCCGAACGACGTCATCATCGACGCCTCGATGCCCGTCGTCATCCGTGACTCCGGCCAGATGTGGAACGCGGACGGCAACCTCCAGCAGACCCTCGCGATGGTGCCCGACCGTAGCTACGGCCCGATGTACGAGGCCGTCTTCGAGGATTGCAAGAAGAACGGCGCGCTCGACCCGGCGACGATGGGTTCGGTGCCCAACGTCGGCCTCATGGCGCAGAAGGCCGAGGAGTACGGCAGCCACCCGACGACGTTCGTCATGGACGCCGACGGCACCGTCACGGTCACCGATCAGGACGGCGCGAAGCTCTACGACCACGAGGTCCACCAGGGCGACATCTGGCGCATGAGCCGCGTGCGCGACATCCCGGTGCGCAACTGGGTGGAGCTCGCCGTCACGCGTGCGAAGGCGACGGGTGCGCCGGCGGTGTTCTTCCTCGACGAGCTGCGCGCCCACGACGCCAACGTCATCGAGAAGGTCAAGGCGTACCTGCCGGAGGCCGGTGGCGACGAGATCGAGTACGTCATCAAGTCGCCCGTCGACGCGATCACGTACTGCCTCGAGCGGTGCCGCCGCGGCGAGGACTCGATCTCCGTCACGGGCAACGTGCTCCGCGACTACCTCACCGACCTGTTCCCCATCCTCGAGCTGGGCACGAGCGCCAAGATGCTCTCGGTCGTCCCGCTGCTCAACGGTGGCGGCCTCTTCGAGACGGGTGCGGGCGGCTCGGCCCCCAAGCACGTGCAGCAGTTCCTCAAGGAGAACTACTTGCGCTGGGACTCCCTCGGTGAGTTCTCCGCCCTCGGTGCGTGCTTCGAGCACATCGCCCAGACCACGGACAACGCGAAGGCCAAGGTCCTCGGCGAGACGCTCGACTCGGCCATCGGCCGGTTCCTCGACGACAACAAGTCGCCGGCCCGCAAACTCGGCCAGATCGACAACCGCGGCAGCCACTACTACCTCGCGCTCTACTGGGCGCAGGCGCTCGCCGCGCAGGACGACGACGCCGACCTCAAGAAGCGTTTCGAGCCGGTGGCGGCCCAGCTTACGGAGAACGAGCAGAAGATCAACGACGAGCTCATCGCCGCGCAGGGCAAGCCGGTGGACCTCGACGGTTACTACCGTCCCGACGAGGAGAAGGCGGCCGCGGCGATGCGTCCGAGCGCCACGCTCAACGGCATCATCGACGCCATGCGCTGATCCCTCCTGCGCGGTCCTTCGCGGCCCGTCCTGCTCCACGCCCGGCCCGTCGGTCTCGTACCGGCGGGCCGGGTTTCGTCGTCGACGAGGTGAATCGCTTACGGCAGGTGGGGTTTCGGCCGATAGGGAGGGGCCCGTCGTCGTTGCGGGCGACGTGACGTCGCCCCGTGTCCTCCCCGTGGAGTGCCGTGTCCCGCCCCTCCCTCCCCGTGCGTGGTTCGACCCGCGCCGTCCGGAGGGGGCACCGCGGCCCGTCGGCGGGTGACCGGATGAGGTCGGTGATGTCGGCCGTGTCGGTGGTGATGCTCGCCGCCGCGACGATCGTCCTCGGGGCCGGGCAGGCGTCGACGCCGGGCCTCGGTGCCGCCGCGGTGTTCGGCCCGGCCGCCCCCGTGCGGGGGGCCGCCGCGAGCACGTCGCCGCCCGGCGAGTCCCGCGCGGGTGTTCCCCGGCCCGTCGCCGTCGTGCGGATGACCCCGCCGGGATCGTCACCCGACCCGTCGATGACGGAGGACGCCGTCCGGGCTGCCGTCGACGGGGCCTCCCGGTTCTGGGCGGAGGACACGCAAGGGCACATCGCGTTCCGGCTCGTCTCGGTGTCGTCGTGGACGGACACGCGGCGCACGTGCCGCGACGTCGCCGGGCTGTGGCGGGAGGCCCGCCGGGTCGCCCCCGACGTGTCCGGCGGCCATCTCGTCGTCGTCCTCCCCCGGTGCGGTCGCCACGGAGGACCCCGGATGCCCCTACGGGTTCGGATCGCTCGACGCGGCCGACGCGGGTGATGCGGTCGACGCGGGTGATGCGGTCGACGCGGGCGACACGCAGGGGGCGGGAGGGCCCGGTGGGGCCGTCGTCCTCACGGCGCTCACGCCGCATCTCCTCGCCCACGAGCTCGGGCACAACCTGGGTCTCGGGCACGCAGGCGCCCTCGACTGCGGTTCCCGCTCCGAGGGGGAGTGGACGGGGCGCACCTGGCGCGGCTGCCGCGTGGACGAGTACGACGACCTCTTCGAGGTGATGGGCTACTCCGGTGAGGGGTTCGGCGGCGGCCAGCTCGGCGCTGCGGGTCTCGTGCGGGTGGGGGCGGAGCCCGGTGCGATCCGGACGGTGTCGGCGACGGGGGCGTCCCGCGCGACGGCGGTGAGGGTACGTCTCGTGCCGATGTCGGCGCGGGGGACCGGCGTCCGCGTCCTGCGCGTCCTCGTGCCGGACGAGCCGGCGTACCTCGTCGAGTACCGCACTCCGGCGGGGCGGGACGCGCGGATCGTCGCCGGATCGTGGCGTCCCTCTCCCGGTGTCCGCGTCCTCCGCGAGACGGCGGACGGTGCGAGTGTCGAACTCGACGCGACCCCGGGCGGGCGTCGTTACGACCGGAGCCTCCCGCCGGGCGTGACGTTCGTCTCCCACTCCGGGGCAGTCCGGATCACCGTCGCCGCCCAGGATGCCGGGGGCGCCGACCTCGTCCTCGACGCCTCGGAGGAGGACGATCCACCGGCCACGCACCGGTGACGTCGTGCACACCCACGGCTGACACAATGGCAGGCATGACCAGCACTCCCACGACGGCGCGTCCGCGCCTCTTCTCCGGCATGCAGCCCACCCAGGACTCGCTCCACATCGGCAACTACCTGGGAGCGTTGGTCAACTGGGTGCAGATGCAGGAGTCGTTCAACGCGATCTACAGCGTCGTCGACCTGCACGCCCTCACCGTCGACGTCGATCCTGACGTCTTGCGGCAGCGCACCCGCGCGACGGCCGCGCAGTACCTCGCCGCCGGCGTCGACCCCGCGAAGTCCGCCGTCTTCGTCCAGAGCCACGTGCCCGAGCATGCCGAGCTCACGTGGATCCTCTCCTGCCTCACGGGATTCGGTGAGGCGAGCCGCATGACGCAGTTCAAGGACAAGTCGGCCAAGCGCGGCTCCGAGGGCACGAACGTCGGCCTGTTCACGTACCCGATCCTCATGGCGGCCGACATCCTCCTCTACGACGCGGCCAAGGTGCCGGTCGGCGAGGACCAGCGTCAGCACCTCGAGCTCTCCCGCAACCTCGCACAGCGGTTCAACGGCCGGTACGGCGAGACGTTCGTCGTCCCCGAGCCGCACATCCTCGAGGCCACGGCGAAGATCCAGGACCTGCAGAACCCGACGGCGAAGATGAGCAAGACGTCCCCGACGGGCACGATCGACCTCCTCGCCGACCCCAAGGTCACGGCCAAGCGGGTCCGTTCCGCGGTCACCGACACGGGCCGCGAGATCCGCTTCGACGAGGCCGAGAAGCCGGGCGTCTCCAACCTCCTGTCGATCTACAGTGCCCTCGACGGACGCTCGATCGAGCAGCTCGAGTCCGACTACGACGGCAAGGGCTACGGCGACCTCAAGAAGGACCTCGCCGAGGTCGTCGTCGGTGTCGTCGGCCCGATCCGCGAGCGGGCCACGGAGCTCCTCTCGGATCCGGCCGAGCTCGACCGGATCCTCGCCGAGGGCGCCGAGCGGGTGCGTCCGATCGCCGCAGCCACGCTGGCCCGCGTGTACGACCGGGTCGGTCTGCTGGCGCGCCGCTGAGGTCGGCGAGATGAGTCGGGGGGAGACGGCGCCGGACGGTGAGGATCTGCCCGGCAGCGGTCCGCGTGTCGAGATCGGGGTGCTCGTGCCCGTGCCAGAGCCGCTCTCTGGCCGGGTCCGTGCGCTGCGCACCGCGATCGGCGACCCGCGTGGCGGGCCGATCCCGCCGCACGTCACGGTCGTCCCGCCCACGGAGATCGATGCGGCGGCTCTGCCGGCGATCGTCGAACACCTGTCGACGGTTGCCGCGCTCGGGCGTCCGTTCGAGGTGCATCTGCAGGGCACACGCACGTTCCAGCCGGTCACCGACGTCGTGTACCTCGCCGTCGTCGGCGGTGCGGAGGAGCTCGACGACGTGCAGGATGCGGTGCGCCGCGGTCCTCTCGCCGTCGACCTGCGCTACCCCTACCACCCTCACGTGACCCTCGCTCATGACGTGCCGCAGGCAGGTCTCGACCGGGCGCGCTCGGAGATGGCCGACGTGGATGAACGGTTCACCGTCGGCGGATTCGTGCTCTACGCCCACCCCGTCGAGGCGCCGTGGGAGATCGTCGGGACCTTCGCCCTCGGCAGCTGACGCCACGACGCACGACCGCCGACCCGGTGAGCGTCGCCGGGATGTCGGGGGACGGGCTGCTCAGCCGCGCCGACCGCGGCGTCGCATCCGCCGCACGCGCAGGGAGGCGAGCGCCCCGCCGATGACGAGGGCGGCGGCGCCCGCGCCGAGGAGCGCGAGTCGGCCTCGCCCGCTCCCCGGGGAGAGGTCCATCGCGCCCACCGTGCTGGCCGGAGCCTCGGGTCCCTTGGTGGCGGCGCTCTCGACGGGTGAGGAAGGCGCCGTGCGGAAGGCGTCGAAGGAGGCCGCGTCGACGAGCTGACCGACGGGTCGGGCCTTGCGGCCGTTCGCGAACGCCCAGTCCAGCACGGCTGCGGTGTCGCGCCAGTCGACGCCGGTGCCCGCGAGGTAGGTGACGACGTAGGCCTGGTCGCCGCGCCGGGCTGCGCCGATGTACGTCTGTCCCGCAGCCTTGGTGAAACCGTTCTTGACGCCGATCATCCCGTCGTAGTTCCACAGGAGCCGGTTGTGGCTCCCGATCTGGAACGTCGCGCGCTTGCTGCCCTTGCCCTTGGTGCGCGCGCCGGGGAACGTCGCGGTCTTGGTCGTGAGGTAGGGCGCGACGATCGGGTCGTTCACGGCGGCCCGGCCGAGGAGCGCGAGGTCGTAGGCGGAGGTGAGCTGCCCGGTGGCGTCGAGCCCGCTGGGATTCTTGGCGTAGGTGTCGAGTGCGCCCAGCGCGTGGGCCCGTTCCGTCATCTCCCGGGCGGTCGTGGGGACTCCGCCGTTGGCGCGGGCGAGTGCCTCCGCCGCGTCGTTGCCGGAGGTGAGGAGCAGCCCCTCGAGGAGCTGCTTCACCGTGTATTCCTCACCGGGGAGGATGCCGACCTTGGTGCCGTCCTTCGCCGTGTCCTCCGGTGTGCCGAGGACGATCTGCGTCGGCGCGAGCTTGGGAGCGACGGTGAGGGCGGTGAGCGTCTTGAGGGTGGACGCCGGCCGTGACTGCACGTGGGCGTTCTTCGCGAGGACGACCCGACTGTCGTCGAGGTCGGCGACGAGATAGGCACCCGCCTGCAGCTCCGGCGGCTTCGCCACCCCCGCGGGGAGGCTGTGGAGCACGCCCGGGCGAAGGAGCCCGGCGCCACCGATCGTCGATGTCGGCGACGGGGTGGGTGGGGTGGCGGTGGGCGTCGTGGCGGGCGTCGTGGCGCTCGTCGCGGGGGGAGTGGGGGTCGGCGTGGGGACGGCCTCGGCGGCCGTCGCCTGGGTGCAGACGGCGGCGAGGACGAGCGTCGTGCAGGCGACGCGGCGTGGTTCCACTGGCTCTCCCCGATGACGACGACGTGTGCCCCGTTCCGAGAGTAACGCATTCGTGCAGGTCACCGGCTCAGGGAGAAATACGACGGGCCCTCGGGGAGAGACCGGGGTGAGTGAGCTCAGGCGACGGGCACGCGTGCGAGGGCGGCGTAGTGCCCGATGAGGTCGTCCACGAGCCGCAGCCAGGAGCGTCCGGCGACGTGCGTGAGGGCGGCCTCGCCCATGACGGCGCGGCGTTGCCACGCGTCGTCGGCGACGGTGAGCGTCTCGACGTGACGGCGGAGGTCGTCGGCGTCGTCGGGGTCGAAGAGGAGGCCGGTGCGGCCGTGGTCGACGAGGTCGACGGGCCCGCCCCGTCGAGGGGCGACGACCGGCAGGCCCGTCGCCGCGGCCTCCTGGAGCGTCTGCCCGAAGGTCTCGTGCGTGCCGGTGTGGACGAACACGTCGCACGCGGCGTAGGCCCGCGCGAGGTCGTCGCCCTCGCGGCGACCGAGGAAGGTCGCCCCGGGTAGGAGGGCCTGGAGCGACGGTCGCGACGGCCCGTCCCCCGTGATCGCGACCTTGACGCCGGGCAGATCGAGGAGGGCGCGCAGCCGTTCGACCTCCTTCTCGGGCGCGAGGCGACCGACGTAGCCGACGACGGTCTCGCCACGCGGGGCGAGCGATCGGCGGAGGGCCCGGCACCCCGCGTCGTCACGCCACCCGGGGTGGAAGAGTGCCGTGTCGACCCCGCGTCCCCACAGGCCGGTGTCGCCGATGCCGTTGCGGTGCAGGTCGTCGAGGGCGGCGGAGGAGGGCGCGAGGGTGAGGTCGGCGAGGGAGTGGACCCAGCGGAGGTAGCGCCACGTGGCGCGGGCGGCGGGGCGTCCTGCGGCGCCGCCGTGCTGGAGAACGTACGAGGCCATGTCGGTCTGGTAGAGCGCGACGGCGGGGATGTCGAGGGCCCGCGCAGCGAGCAACCCCCGAGCCCCGAGGAAGAAGGGGGAGGCCACGTGGACGACGTCGGGGGCGAAGTCGGCGAGGGTGGCCTCGATCTCCCGCGTCGGGAGGCCGACCTGGAACTGACGCACCGGGACGCTCGCCACCCCGTGCACGGGGAACCCGTGGTACTCCCGTGGGGCCGGTGAGGGGGCGACGACGACGGCCTCGTGGCCACGGCGACGCAGGCAGTCGAGCACCCGGCAGACGCTCGTCGTCACGCCGTTGAGCGAGGGCAGGAAGGACTCCGTCACGATGGCGATGCGCACGTCGTCAGCGTCGTCCGCGGCGGTGTCGGGACGACGACCCCGACACGTGGCCGCGGTGACGGGCGGACGACCTGTTCGGGACCTCCGACACCCGGGGCTCGCCCCTCGTCCGTCCGCGGTTCACCCAGGGTGGATCCCGGTGCGGCGGTGACGTCCTCACCTGTTCCGCACTGGCGCACCGGGCCGTGGTATCTCGGGTGAGTCGAGCGACCGTCCAACTGTCGTCTACCGTGACGGCATGACCAACACCCAGGACGATTTCTGGTGCGTCATTCCCGCAGGGGGAGCGGGGACGCGCCTGTGGCCGCTGTCGCGGTCGGGCGCACCCAAGTTCTTGCACGACCTGATGGGGACGGGCCGCACTCTCATCCAATCGACGGTCGACCGGCTCGAGCCGCTCGCCGGTGACCACCTCCTCGTCGTCACCGGCCGTCGGCACGTCGAGGCCGTCGCCGAGCAGGTGCCGCAGGTGGCGCGTGGGCGCCTCCTCGCCGAGCCGTCGCCGCGTGACTCGATGGCGGCGATCGGCTGGGCCGCGGCCGTCGTCGAACAGCAGGATCCCGACGCGATCATCGGGTCGTTCGCTGCCGACCACGTCATCGGCGAGGAGGCACGGTTCCGCGAGCTCGTCGAGCAGGCGGTCGCCGTGGCCCGCGAGGGTTACGTCGTCACGCTCGGCATCGAACCCACTTATCCCGCCACGGGATTCGGCTACATCCGCGAGGGCGATGCCCTGGGCGTCGAGGGGGCGCCCGACGCCCACGCCGTCGTCGAGTTCGTCGAGAAGCCCGACCTCCCCACTGCCGAGAAGTACCTGGCCACGGGCGAGTACCGCTGGAACGCCGGGATGTTCGTCGTCAAGGCGAAGGTGCTGCTCGACCTCCTCGCCACCTGGCACCCGGAGCTCACGGCCGGTCTGCGTCGCATCGCCGCCGACCCCTCCCGCCTCGACGAGGAATGGGACTCCCTCGAGCGCATCGCCATCGACCACGCCGTCGCCGAGCCCGCCGCCGCGGCCGGACGGGTCGCCGTCGTCCGGTGCGACGTGCCGTGGGACGACATCGGCGACTTCCACTCCCTCGCCGGGCTGCTCGCGACCGCTTCCGCCGTCGACGACGCGCGCGCGGACGGCGGCTCGACGAGCGACGCCGGTACGGGCGACACCGCGCTGCACACGGTGGGCACCGCCGACGTCGTCTCCGTCGACTCCACGGGCATCGTCGCGTCCCGCACGGGCCGTCTCGTCTCCGTCATCGGCATGGACGACGTCGTCGTCGTCGACACCCCCGACGCCCTCCTCGTCACCACGAGGGGCAGAGCACAGCACGTCAAGGGCGTCGTCGACACCCTCAAGGCGTCCGGCCGCACCGACCTCACGTGAGCCTCGGGTGTGCGGGGACCTAGGTCCTCGCACCCCCTTCACCTCCCGCCCGGTGCCCTTTCGCGTCTACCCTGGGATGCATGGGTGAATCCACGGCACGTACTGAGTCCGACCTGGAGATGCGTTCGGTCTACTCCGCCGCCGACCTGCAGGGCTTCGATGCCCAGGCGCGGCTCGGGGAGCCCGGCAGCTATCCGTACACGCGCGGCGTCTACCCCACCATGTACACCGGACGTCCGTGGACGATGCGGCAGTACGCGGGGTTCGGCACTGCCACGGAGTCGAACGAGCGCTACAAGCAGCTCGTCGCCGCCGGCACCGGCGGTCTGTCCGTCGCCTTCGACCTTCCGACGCAGATGGGTTACGACTCGGACGCCCCCCTCGCCTCCGGTGAGGTCGGCAAGGTCGGTGTGGCCATCGACTCGGTCGACGACATGAGGGTCCTCTTCGACGGCCTCCCGCTCGGCGACATCTCCACCTCGATGACGATCAACGCCCCGGCCTCGACGCTGCTGCTCATGTACCAGCTCGTCGCCGCCGAGCAGGGCGTCGACTCCAAGCAGCTCGCGGGCACGATCCAGAACGACGTGCTCAAGGAGTACATCGCCCGCGGCACCTACATCTACCCGCCGCAGGAGTCCCTGCGGCTCATCAGCGACATCTTCGCCTACTGCTCCAAGGAGATGCCGCGCTGGAACACGATCTCCATCTCCGGCTACCACATGGCCGAGGCCGGCGCGACGCCCGCGCAGGAGGTCGCCTTCACGCTGGCGAACGCCAAGGAGTACGTCAAGGCCGCGCATGCCGCCGGGCTCGACGTCGACACGTTCGCGCCGCGTCTGTCCTTCTTCTTCGTCGCCCGCACCACGCTGCTGGAGGAGGTCGCGAAGTTCCGTGCGGCACGCCGCATCTGGGCGCGCATCATGAAGGAGGAGTTCGGCGCGCAGAAGCCGAAGTCGCAGATGCTGCGCTTCCACACGCAGACGGCCGGTGTGCAGCTCACGGCGCAGCAGCCCGAGGTCAACCTCGTCCGCGTCTCCCTGCAGGGCCTCGCGGCCGTGCTCGGCGGCACGCAGTCGCTGCACACGAACTCCTTCGACGAGGCCATCGCGCTCCCGACCCAGAAGGCCGCCCGCCTCGCGCTGCGCACGCAGCAGGTCATCGCGTACGAGACCGACGTCTGCAAGACCGTCGACCCGTTCGCGGGCAGCTACGTCGTCGAGTCGCTCACGAACGACCTCGAGGACAAGATCATGGAGCTCATCCAGGCGGTCGACGACAAGGGTGGCGCCGCCGCGGCGATCGAGCAGGGCTTCCAGAAGCAGGAGATCGAGCGCTCCGCGTACGAGCAGCAGCTCAAGATCGACTCCGGCGAGCGCATCGTCGTCGGCCTGAACAAGTACCAGATCGAGGAGGACGAGAAGTATGTCCCCCTCAAGGTCGACCCGGCGATCGAGGCGGAGCAGCACGAGCGCCTCGAGAAGCTCCGTTCGACGCGTGACAACGCCAAGGTCGAGCAGGCCCTCGGCGAGGTCAAGCGTGCGGCGGAGGGCAAGGACAACCTCCTCTACCCGATGAAGGAGGCGCTCGCGGCCAACGCCACCGGTGGCGAGGTCAGCAACGCGCTGCGCGACGTGTGGGGCATGTACACCCCGGTCGACGCCTTCTGAGTAGAGCCGACGCCCGTTCGACGGGGCGGTGGCACCTCCGGGTGCCGCCGCCCCGTCGGCGTGCCCGGGGGACATGTGACGCGGTCGCGTGCGGTGGCCGGTGATGCCGCGGTTTCTCCACCGACACGACCCCGGGTGGGTACGACGCGGCCGTGACGTGGTGACCACCGCGTGAGGTTCGGCCGCACCGGCGGCCGCGCGGGCCTAGACTCGCGTGATTGTGGACCCTCGAACAGTGATCGACTCCCTCTCCGCCGCGGTGGCCGACCTCGAACCGGAGCTCGTCGAGTTCCGGCGTGACCTGCACCGCAACCCCGAGCCGTCGTGGCAGGAGGTGCGCACCACCCGCGTCGTCGCCGACCGGCTCACGGCGGCGGGGCTGCGCCTGGAGAAGATCGACCAGACGGGCGTCTACGCCGACCTCGGCGCGACCGACCCGATCGTGCGGGTGGGGTTGCGTGCCGACATGGACGCGCTGCCGCTCACGGAGCACACGGGTCTCGAGTTCGCCTCCCGCCGCAAGGGCACGGCACACGCCTGCGGGCACGACGTCCACACGACCGCGCTGCTCGGTGCGACGCTCGCGCTCGTCGCGCACGAGGATGCGCTCCGTGACGCGGGTATCGGCGTCCGGGTGATCTTCCAGCCGGCGGAGGAGTCGATGCCGGGCGGCGCGAAGGTCGTCCTCGACAAGGGTCTCGTCGACGCGCTCGAGATCGTCTTCGCCGTGCACTGCGACCCGCGTCGGGACGTCGGCGAGATCGGGCTACGGGTCGGGCCGATCACGGCCGCGGCGGACCAGGTGACCGTGCGCCTCTCCGGTCACGGCGGTCACACCTCGCGGCCGTTTCTCACCGAGGACCTCACGTTCGCCCTGGGCAAGGTCATGACGGACCTGCCGGGGGCGATGTCGCGGCGGATGGATCCCCGCACGGGGGCCCTGCTCGTGTGGGGCGGCGTCCATGCGGGCGGCGTCCCCAACGTCATCCCCGATTCCGGCGAGGTCACCGGCACCCTCCGCATGCTCGACGCGAGCGCCTGGCAGGGGGTCGGGCCGCTCCTCGAGCAGCTCGTCGATGCGGTCGTCGCGCCGTACGGCGTGGAGGCGGAGCTGCGTCACGTCCCCGGCGTGCCGCCCGTCGTCAACACGCAGTGGGGATTCGACGCGTTGTCGCTCGCGACGACGGGGTTCCTCGGGGCGTCGGCGGTGGGCCCGGCGGAACAGTCCCTCGGCGGTGAGGACTTCGCCTGGCTCGTGATGAACCGGGAGGGCGCCCTCGCACGTCTCGGCACTCGCACGCCCGGCGGGCCCACGCACGACCTGCACCGGGGTGATCTCGTCGTCGACGAGCGGGCGATCGGCATCGGCGCCCGGCTGTACGCGTCGGCGCCGTTCACCGCCCTGGCCACGCGCATGTCGACGGCTCCGTCCTTCTGAGAAGGGTGCGCGGCGGCGCGGTCGGCGGCGTCCGCGCGTCAACCGGGTGTCAGCGGGGGAAGAGGCGGTCGCGGCGTTGCTGCCGCCGGAGGAGCCGGGCGGTCTCCCGGCGGCGGCGTTCGGCCATGATCGCGTCGACGACGGCCGCGGGCGGGGTGTCCTCGGGCGGCGCCGGTCGGACGCAGGGCAGGAGCCGCCCGGCGAGGTCGTGAGCGGTGCGGTCGGCGGTCGTCGCGGAGAACTGGGCCCGCTGGACGAGGGACACCCGGACGAGCATCGCGAGGTCGTCGGGGACGTGGATGTCGGCCCGCGCAGCCCAGTCGGCGAGGGTGGGCGGCATCTCGGCCGCCGCGGGCAGGGCGAGACGCACCCGGTCGCGGGCGACGTACGTGCCCGCCGCCATGTCGCCGAGGCGACGGGTGGGGCGGGTGAGGAGCAGCGAGATCACCGCGGCCGAGCCCATGAGTCCCCACACCTCGACGACGCCGACGAGGTGACGGGTGAGTGTGCGGCGGAGGTCGACGGGAGCTCCGTCGTCACGGACGGTGCGGAGACCGGTGACGAGCTTTCCGGGGGTGCGGCCGCGGCCGAGCGTCTCGCCGACGACGGGCACCCCGAGCAGGACGAGGACGCCGAGGGCCGTGCCCCACGCGGCGGCGAGCGCGTCGTCGAGGTGGACGTCGAGCAGGCTGAGGATCCAGGACGTGAACCAGGCGAGGAGGAGCGCGACGACGAGCGTCACGGCCGCGTCGATCAACCCCGAGAGAAGCCGGATCGCGGGGCCGGCGACGGGCACGGCGACGACGACGCCCTCGCCTGTGATCATGTCGTCCCGGCGCGTCCCCGTTCTCATGACCCCAGCGTAGGGGGCCCGCCCGCGCATGAGGACCCACGCGGGTGGGCGGCCCTACAGTGAGGGGTATGGATGTCGATGCGTTCGCCGAGGTGCATCGCGCCACGTGGGACAGGCTCGAGGAGCTGTGCGACCGGTCGCCGACGACGACGGTAGAGGTCGACGAGTTCGTCGACCTCTACCAGCGCACGGCGACGCACCTGTCGGTTCTCCACTCGACGTCGCCGCCCGATCCGTACCTCGTCCCGTACCTCTCGTGGCTCGTCGCCCGCGCTCGTGCGCGGGCCTTCACCGGTGGGCGTCGCACTCCCGCACACGTGGCGCTCGCCCGGTTCTTCACGCGCAGCTTCCCCGCCTCCCTCTACCGCCTGCGGTGGTGGTGGCTCACGGTGATGGTCCTGTCGGTGCTCTACACCGCGGGCATGTGGTGGTGGTTCGCCGCGCACCCCGACGCCCTCGTCGCGGCCGGGGCCGAGGAGTCCGCGCGCCGCTACGTCGACCACTCGTTCGTCGAGTACTACAGCCGATACCACCCGGCGAGCTTCCTCCTCCAGGTGTTCACGAACAACGCGTGGCTGAGCGCCCAGCTCGTCGTGCTCGGCATCCTCGGCCTGCCGGTGGCGGCGGTGCTCCACGGCAACCTCGCCGGTCTCGCCGCTGCGGGTGCGCTCCACGGGCGGTACGGGCAGGTGGGGCAGTTCTTCGCCTACATCCTTCCGCACGGGTTCCTCGAACTCACGGGCCTCTTCGTCGCCGCGGCGGCGGGGCTGCGCCTGTTCTGGTCGTGGGTGGATCCGGGCCCGCGGTCGCGTCTCTCGTCGCTCGGGGCGGAGGGGCGTCGGGTCGTCGGGATCGCGATGGGGCTCGTCGCCCTCTTCGCGACCGCCGCGGTCGTCGAGGCGCTCGTCACGCCGTCGGGGTGGCCCACGCCGGTGCGCATCGGCATCGGACTCGTCGTCGAGGCCGCGTTCCTCGCCTACGTGTTCGTCGCCGGGCGGCGTGCGGCCGACCTGGGTGTCACGGGTGACGTCGAGGGAGCCGATGTCGTCGCCGAACGGCCCGTGGACGCGGCACCGCCCCGACGGCGGCGCGCTCGCGCCTGAGTGGTCGGATCGTCATGGCTCGCGAGCGGTCCGCCGTGGGACGCGCGTCGCGGGGTGCGGGGGCTCGTCGCTCCACCGTTCGAGGGTGGCGTCGCACCGGTGGATCGCCCGCGTCGTCGGTGCCGCCGCACGGAACCTCGCTCGTGTCGGCCGGGACCCTATGGGATGACGCTCAGAGCCGCCCGCGGGCCTTGAGGTCGAGGTAGGTGTGGGCGAGGTCCACGGGGAGGTCGGCCGGGGGACGGTCGAGGACGGTGACGTCGAGGCCGGTGAGCACGGCGGCGGTCCGTGCGCGCCGGGCGAGGGCGTGCTCGGCAGCGGCCGCGTCGTGGACGGCGTCGAGGTCGTCGTCGCGGGTGGCGCCGGCGGTGCGCGGATCGCCCGTCGCGAGGTGGTCGAGGCCGGGGTCGCGGACGGAGGCGAGGACGAGCGTGTGTCGGTCCCCGAGCGCCTCGAGGGCGGGCAGCAGGGTCTCCTCGACGACGACGGGTTCGAGGGGCGTGAGCAGCACGACGAGTGCGCCACGAGAGGCGAGGCGGAGTGTCGCCGCGGCGAGCATCGGCCAGTTCGCCTCGACAAGAGAGGGTTCCAGGGGTGCGAGGGCGTCGACGAGGCGGTGGAGACGGTCGTCCGGGCCCGAGGCGCCGCGTCCACCGGGGTCGAGACACCGGACGACGCGGTCGCCGGCGACGACGTCGACCCGGTCCCCGCCGCGCGTGGCGAGGGCGGTGAGGAGGAGGGCGGCGTCCATCGCCGCGTCGAGGCGGGGGACGTCACCGATGCGGGCGGCGCTCGTGCGGGAGGTGTCGACGACGAGGACGACGTGCCGGTCGCGTTCGGGCCGCCACGTGCGGACGACGGCGTGGTGACGTCGTGCGGTGGCGCGCCAGTCGATGCTGCGGACATCGTCGCCGCGGACGTAGTCGCGGAGGGAGTCGAACTCCGTGCCCTGGCCGGGGGTGCGGACAGTGGCGCGGCCGTCGAGGAGCTGGAGGTGGTGGAGCAGCCCGGGCAGGTGGCGCCGGGAGGGGAAGCGGGGGAGGACCGGCAGTGCGCCGGGCACGGGGACCGATCGTTGGCGCGCGGCGACGCCGAGGGGGCCGTGCAGGCGCACGGTGACCCGGTCGGCGGCGAGATGCCCGCGGCGGGTGGGATGGAGCGGGGTGAGGAGCGTCGTCTCCTCGCCGGGGGCGAGGTCGAGGTCGTGGACGATCCGGGCCCCGGCCGACGGCTGCCACGCGTCCCGGAGGACGCCGCGGGCGTGCCGCCTGCCCCCGTGGTGGACGACGAGGCTCGTCGCGGTGTCCTCGTCGAGGTGGACGGGGTCGAGCGGGACGCGGACGAGACGCAGGTCGGAGATCCGCGCGGCGAGCGCGACGTCGGCGGCCACGATGACGGCGACGAGGAGGAGCCACACGACCGCGGTGAGGAGTCGCGGTGCGAAGGGGACGGCGAGCAGCCCGAGGAGGGTGAGCACGACGGCCCGGCCGGTGAGCGACATCAGCGGGGGACGGCGACCGATCCCACGGCACCGGCGAGGGCGTCGCGGGCGGTGACCCCGTCGAGTTCGGCCTCGGTGCGGAGCACGAGGCGGTGCGCGAGGGTGGGTTGGGCGAGGGCCTGGACGTCGTCGGGGGTGACGAAGTCACGGCCGTCGAGCCAGGCCCAGGCGCGGCTCGTCGCGAGGAGGGCCGTGGCGCCGCGGGGGCTCACGCCGAGCGCGACCGAGGGAAGGGCGCGCGTGGCGCGGACGATGTCGACGATGTACCCGCCGACCTCCGCGGAGACGGACACGGCGGACACGGCCCGGGCCGCGGCGGCGACGTCGGCGGCGTCGGCGACGGGCCGGACACCTGCCGCGTCGAGGTCACCGGGATCGAAGCCGCGGGCGTGACGACGGAGCACCTCGATCTCGTCCTCGCGACCGGGCAGGTCGACGTGGAGCTTGAGGAGGAATCGGTCGAGCTGCGCCTCGGGCAGGGGGTAGGTGCCCTCGTACTCGACGGGGTTCTGCGTCGCGGCGACGAGGAACGGTGTGGGGAGGGAGCGGGCGTGCCCCTCCACGGTGACCTGACGCTCCGCCATCGCTTCGAGGAGGGCGGCCTGCGTCTTCGGCGGGGTGCGGTTGATCTCGTCGGCGAGGAGGAGGTTCGTGAACACCGGGCCCTCACGGAACGCGAACGCGTCGCGGTGCTGCTCGTAGACGAGCGAGCCGGTGATGTCGCCGGGCATGAGGTCGGGGGTGAACTGCACGCGGCGCGTGTCGAGGTCGAGCGCGGCGGCGAGGCTGCGGACGAGGAGCGTCTTGGCGACCCCCGGGACGCCTTCGAGGAGGACGTGCCCGCCGGTGAGGAGACCGATGAGCAGGCCGGTGACGACACCGTCCTGCCCGACGACGACCTTGGCGACCTCGCGGCGCACGTCGTCGAGGGCGGCCCGCGCGTCCACGGCAGGCGTGGTGTCTTCGTGGGTGCTCTCCGAGAGGGGCGAATCAAGAGGCGAGTCGGGGAGAGGGACGTCGGGGTTGGGGGTGTCGCTCATGCGCGGCGGACCTTCCTGCGGAGGCGGTGGAGGGCTCGGGTCGCCTCGGGGAGATCCCCGGCGGCGAGAGGGCGGGTGAGGAGGTCGAGGAGCGTGCGGGCGTCGTCGTCGCCGAGCCGGGCGGCGGCGGCCTCGACGATGCGGCCGTCGTCGGCGTCCGCGGGAAGGCGGAGGGTGTGGCGGAGATCGGCGCGAGCCGCGTCACGGAGGGAGTCACCGACGCCTCGGACGTCACCCGTACGACGGTAGAGGCGGGATCGGGCGAGGGTCGTCTCCTCGGCGGGGACGACGACAGGCAGCGGCTCGGTCGTGAGCCGCCCGAGTCGTCGACCGCGCACGAGGCAGAAGAGGACGACGGCGGTGGCGACGAGGAGGAGGACGGGATCCACCCACTCCGGCGCCGGGGGTGCTGAGGTCGACCCTGCCCGCGGGTCGTCCGGGTCGGGCTCGGGGAGGTACCAGAGCACGTCGCCGGTGCCACCGAGGGTGCGGAGGGCGAGGGCCGCGTGGGACGCCTCGGTGATCCCCACGTTCGTCATCGCCTGGGGCAGCCCGACGATGATCGTCCGGGGGCGGTCGCCGCGCGCGGGGACGTCGAGGAGGCCCGCCGGGGGGTGGCTCGGGTCGTCGTCCTCGTCGGTGTGGTCGGGGAAGCAGGTGGCGATGCCGGGGGAGGTCGCGCGGTAGGTGAGGCCACCGCCCCCGAGCGTGTCCGTCGTGGCCGCGAGGTCGGTCGCGCATTCGGAGATGAGGGGGCCGCGCCCGGCCCGCCCGACGGGGTGCGCGGGGATCCCGAGGGCGTCGAGCGCCTCGGCCCCGGGAGCGACGAGGACGAGGCGTCCGGGGCGCAGGCGCGCGACCCGGTCGAGTTCGGTCGAGGAGAGGAGCTGCGGCTGGGGGACGACGACCGTCGTCCCCGCACCGATCCGCGCGCTCGCGAGGTCCTCGGCGGAGCGGGCGACGTGGGTGGATACACCGCGGTCGGTGAGGACCTCGGTGACCGCTCGCGTTCCCCGCGGCCCCGTGGTCTCGGGGTCGAGGGGCAGCCGCACGGTCGACCGGGAGGCGAGGAGCAGGGACGCCGCGGCCACGGCCGCGATGGCGAGGAGGGTGACGAGCACGACCGCACGGGGCAGACGCCTCGCCGTACGCGACGCGTCGGTCCGGCCCCGCCCCGCGCGCGGGCGCCGGGTCGGGGCCTCCTCGCGTGCGGTGGCCGGAATGGTGGGCGCGGCGGGGGTCGAGCCGATCCGTGCATCCGATTCGCGCGGCAGGTTCCGGCGGCCGCCGGTGGGTGTCGTCATCGGGGCCCACCCCCGTCGGGACGAGTCGAGGAGGCCCCGCCGACGGAGTCCGTGCGTCCGGTCGACGAGCTGGCCGCGGCCGGGGCGTCGTCGAGCGTGTCGGCGGTGGCGAGGACGTCGCGGGCCGTGTCGGCGTCGGCCGTGGCGCCGCCGTACCGGACGGCGGCGAAGGTGCGATCGGCTCGTCGGACCGCGTCCGCCTGGGCGGGATGCGCGTGGGTGAGCGCCCGCCCGACCTCGTGGGCCGTGAGGTCGGGCGCGTCGCGGACCTCGTGGCGGACGACGGCGGCGGCGGTCATCGCCCGGAACGCGGCGACGACGGCGGCCTCGTGACGCCCCGCGGCGAGGTGGGCGCGTGCCTGTTCCCGGTGCTCGGCGGCCGTGAGCGGCGCGGTGTCGCCGAAGACCGACGCCGTCGCCGGTTCCGTCGGGCGCCGGCGACGACGCAGGAGGAGCGCGACGACACCGCCCACGAGGAGGAGACCGAGGAGGACGAGGGCGGGGGCGAGGACCGAGGCGAGGTCGGTGTCGCCCTGGGGGAGCGCGAGGCGTTCGCGGATCCACTGCTGGATCAGCCCCCACCAGCTGCGGACGTATCGGGGGTCGGTGAGCTCCTCCGAAAGAGCGCGACGGGCCTCCTCGGCACCCGGTGGTGCGGGCGTGGCAGCGACGGGACGGAAACCCGCAGCGTCCAGGAGGGCAGCGACGACCACCGCGCCGACCGAGGCCGTCACGGTGGTCGTCGTCGGAGTCATCGGTGGATCGCCACCCTGGGCGTGTGCGCCGCGCGCGAGGCCGTGGGCGTCACCGCGGAGGCGCGAGGCGGCCGGCGTCGCGTTCGGCCTCGGCGAGGAGGTCGACGGCGAGGGCCTCGGTGCGGAACCGGCGGTCCAGGTAGAGGAGGGCGACCATCGCCGAGGAGAACGGCTGGACGAGGCTCCCCGTGAGGACCGTCGCGGCGGCGAGGAGGACGAGGGCCAGGATCGTCGTCGCCGTCATCGTGCCGCCGCCCGCGACCGCCCCTCCTGCGGAGAGCAGGCCGATGCCGAGACCGAGGGGCAGCATGAGCGTGGCGACGACGACGGAGGTGAGGATGCCCGTGAGGGCGATGATCCCGAAGGTGCGCCACCAGGCGCCCCGGATGAGCGTCCTCGACCTGCGGAACGCGGCGACGGGGCCGGTGTGCTCGAGGACGATCGCGGAGGGCGCGAAGGTGAACATCACGCCGAGCCACGTGTAGAGCACGATGAGCACCGGGATCCCCACGGCGAGGGAGACACCGAACGCCCACCAGTTCTCCGTGACGGCGAGCGCGATCCACAGCGCGGCGAAGGGCACGACGAGGGCCAGGAAGAGCAGCCCCTCGAGGACGATGAATCCGATGAGGGGGAGGATGCGGCCCTTGACACGGGCCCAGGCCTCCCCGAACGAGAGACGGCGCCCGAGGGCCGTGTCGGCGACGACCGCGACGATGATGCCGCCGAGGATCGAACCGGCGAGACTCGAACCGGCGTTGAACGAGTTCGACGCCCCGTTGTCACCGGCCCCGAGCACGTCGGGCTGCGCGGTCGAGGCGAGGATGATGAGCGGCACCGCGATGGCGAGGCCGACGAGGGCGAAGGCGCCGAGGGTGAGGAACGAGAGTCCGAAGATCGTGCGCGGGTTGAACCGCAGCACGCCGAAGGCGATCTCGAACATCTCCCCGAACGACATGGGCCGCAGCGGGATCGGCCCGGGCCACAGCTCGGGCGTCCCGTCGGGGGCGACGCGGTGATAGACGCCGGGGACGTTCGCCGCGCCCTGCGCCCCCGATGACCCCAGGCGGTCCGCGGGCGGGGCGGTCGGCGGGACCGGGGCGGGCTGCGGCGTATCCGCCGGCGGGTACGGCGGCACCGCGCCCGGGGGGAGCGCGCTCGGCGGGACCGGGCTCGACGGGGCCGCCCCCGACGGTGCCTCACCGGGACGGGGGCCACCTGCGTTCGTGCCGGTGCCCGCACCCCCGCCGGTGCCGTGCGAGGAGCTGGAGCCGCCCCACCCGTCGTCGAATTCCCCTGTGGGATCGTCCCAGCGGCTCATCGGCCCCCTCCTCGATGTCGTGTACCCGGTCATCATCACCCACACCGACCCGAAGGTGGGTCGGTGTCCACTCTGAGAGGATGGGCCTGTGAATGAGCGACAGACGTCCGTAGTTGTGCTGGGCGGCGGGCCCGGCGGGTACGAAGCAGCCCTCGTGGCGGCGGCGATCGGAGGATCCGTCATCGTCGTCGATCGCGACGGGCTGGGGGGCGCGGCGGTCCTCACCGACTGCGTCCCGAGCAAGGCCCTCATCTCGACGGCCGCGTACGTGGGTCAGGTCGAGGAGGCGAGCAAGCGGGGTGTCCACCTCGAGGGGGGCGACGACGTCCACGCGCGGCTCGAGGCCGAGCTCACCGAGGTCAACTCCCGCATCCTCTCGCTCGCGCAGGCGCAGAGCCGCGACATCCGCAGCCGCCTCGAGCAGGTGGGCGTCACGGTCGTCGAGGGCACGGGTCGCCTCGTCGACTCCTCGACCGTCGAGGTCACGCCCGCCGAGGGCAGACCGACGACGCTGCACGCCGACATGGTCCTCCTCGCGACGGGGGCGACGCCGCGGGTGCTCGACTCGATGACGCCCGACGGCGAGCGCATCCTCACGTGGAAGCAGATCTGGAACCTCACGGAGGTGCCGGAGCGGCTCATCGTCGTGGGTTCCGGTGTCACCGGCGCCGAGCTCGCGCAGGCCTACCTGGGTCTCGGCAGCGAGGTCGTCCTCGTGTCCTCGCGCGACCGGGTCCTTCCCGGCGAGGACGCCGACGCCGCGGCTCTCATCGAGCGGGTGTTCCGATCGCAGGGCATGGAGGTCCTCAACCGGTCCCGTGCGGCGAGTGTGCGCCGTACCGACGACGGGGTCGTGTGCGTCCTCGAGGACGGCCGCGAGGTCACCGGCTCGCATGCGCTCATCGCCGTGGGGTCGATCCCGCAGACGGCCGACCTCGGTCTCGAGGAGGCCGGTGTCGAGACGAGCCCGAGCGGCCACATCGTCGTCGACCGCGTCTCCCGCACGTCGGCCCGCGGGGTCTACGCGGCGGGCGACTGCACCGGCGTCCTCCCGCTCGCGTCCGTCGCGGCGATGCAGGGACGCATCGCCGTCGCGCACGCCCTCGGTGACGCGGTGGCCCCGCTGCAGGTGCGCGGCATCAGCGCGAACATCTTCACCGAGCCCGAGATCGCGACCGTGGGAACGGGCCTCGCCTCGCCTGCGGCCAAGGAGATGGGCTCGCCCATCGAGGGCGAGGAGGGCATCCGTCAGATCCTCATGCCACTCGCCACGAACCCCCGCGCCAAGATGGACAACCTCCACGAGGGCTTCGTGAAGCTCTTCGCACGTACGGGCACGAACACCCTCGTCGGCGGTGTCGTCGTGGCGCCGCGGGCCTCGGAGCTCATCTTCCCCATCGCGCTCGCTGTCCAGCAGCGGCTCACCGTCGACCAGGTCGCCTCGACGATCACGGTGTACCCGTCGCTGTCGGGGTCGATCGCGGAGGCGGCACGTCGCCTCCACGTCACTCCCGAGGACTGACGGTCGTGGCCGACCTGCCCCGCCTGTTCCGGCGGGCACGTGACAAGGCGCGTGACCTCGCGCAGGACGCCCCGCCGCAGGCCCGCCGGGCGGCGGAGGAGACCCGTCGCACGGCCGGTGCGGTGAGCGAGGTCCTCGACGAACGCACCGGCGGTCGCTTCGGGGAGGTTCTCGAGCGTGGTGGGGAGGTCGCCGGACGCGTCGGGCGCACCCCTGCCGAGGTGCGGGACGCGTTCCGCGCCGGGGCCGCTCGGGAGGGCGAACGGTCCGAGAGCTATCGGCCCGACCCCATCGAGCCACCCGCCCCCATCGACAGGCCCGAACCGCTCTGACCTCGCCGCCGGCGCGGTGACGATCCGATGCCGTTGTCCTTACTGCCCCACGCCTCGTGCGTGCGGGCGGGGAGGTCGTTCCCGGGGGCCGTCCGTCGTCGACGCGGCCTCGGCGAGGGGTGGCCGGCTGCGGCACCCGACCTCCTGCGGCTCGCCCCGAGGAGGCGACGTCGACGACGTTGCCTGGGCCGCCGTCGGCCGGGCCGACGCATGGGCCCCGCCACGCACGAGCGCCGGGAGGCGCCCCGTGGTGCTCCTCCCGACGCTCGGGTGAGGTTGCCGGTCGTGCTCGGGTTCTTACTCGGCGTCCTTGATCTCGGCGAGGACGGTGCCGCTGGTGACGGTCTCGCCGACGGCGGCCTTGAGTCCGGTGATGACACCGGCTTTGTGCGCGTTGATCGGCTGCTCCATCTTCATGGCCTCGAGGACGACGACGAGGTCGCCCTCGTTGACGGACGCGCCCTCCTCGACTGCGAGCTTGACGATCGTGCCCTGCATGGGTGCGGTGAGCGAGTCGCCGGACGCGGCGGCGCCGCCACGGCCACCGGCGCTGGAGCGGCGGGGAGCCTTGCGACGGGCGGTCGTGCCGCCACCGCCACCGTTACCGCCGATGGCGAGGTCGCCGGGGAGGCTGACCTCGAGGCGCTTGCCGCCGACCTCGACGACGACCTTCTGGCGGTCGGCCTCTTCGCTCGCGGCGTCCGCGGTGGGGCCGGAGTAGGGCTCGATCTCGTTCTCGAACTCGGTCTCGATCCAGCGGGTGTGGACGGAGAACGGCTCGTCGCCCTCGGGTGCGAAGGCAGGGTCGTCGACGACGACGCGGTGGAAGGTGAGTGCGGTAGGCATGCCCTCGACCTCGAACTCGGCGAGCGCTCGGCGCGAACGCTCGAGCGCCTGCTGACGTGTGGCGCCCGTGACGATGAGCTTGGCGAGCATCGAATCGAACTGACCGGAGATGACGTCGCCCTGCTCGATGCCTGAGTCGAGGCGGACACCGGGGCCGCTCGGCGGGGAGAACGTGAGCACGGTGCCCGGAGCGGGGAGGAAGCCGCGGCCCGGGTCCTCGCCGTTGATGCGGAACTCGAAGGAGTGACAGCGCTGGGCCGCGAGGAGGTCCTCCTGCGTGTAGCCGAGCTCCTCGCCGTTGGCGATGCGGAACATCTCACGGACGAGGTCGATGCCCGAGACCTCTTCGGTGACGGGGTGCTCGACCTGGAGGCGGGTGTTGACCTCGAGGAAGCTGATCGTGCCGTCGGCGGCGACGAGGTACTCGCAGGTGCCGGCGCCCTGGTACTCGGCCTCCTTGAGGATGGCGACCGAGGCACGGATGAGTTCGGCGTTCTGCTCGTCGGTGAGGAACGGGGCGGGCGCCTCCTCGACGAGCTTCTGGTTGCGACGCTGCAATGAGCAGTCACGCGTGGAGACGACGACGACGTTGCCGTGGGCGTCGGCGAGGCACTGGGTCTCGACGTGGCGCGGCTTGTCGAGGAACTTTTCGACGAGGCACTCGCCGCGGCCGAAGGCCGTCACGGCCTCGCGGACGGCGGAGTCGAAGAGTTCGGGGATCTCCTCCATCGTGCGGGCGACCTTGAGGCCACGTCCGCCACCGCCGTAGACGGCTTTGATGGCGATGGGCAGGCCGAACTCCTCCGCGAGGGCGACGACCTCGTCGGCGTCCTTGACCGGGTCCTTGGTGCCCGGGGCGAGAGGGGCGCCTGCCTTGACGGCGATGTGCTTGGCCTTGGCCTTGTCACCGAGGGCGTCGATGGCCTCGGGGGACGGGCCGATCCAGGTGAGGCCGGCGTCGATGACGGCCTGCGCGAAGTCCGCGTTCTCGGCGAGGAACCCATAGCCGGGGTGCACGGCGTCGGCGCCGGACTGCTTGGCGACGTCGAGCAGCTTCTCCTGCACGAGGTAGCTGTCACCGGGGGTCGAGCCCCCGAGGGCGTAGGCCTCGTCCGCGACCTTGACGTGGAGCGCGTCGCGGTCGGGGTCGGCGTAGACGGCGACGGACTTGATGCCGGAGTCCGTGCACGCGCGCGCGATACGGACGGCGATCTCGCCGCGGTTTGCGATCAAAACCTTGCTGATGGGCGCCATGATTCGGACTTTAGCGCGCTGCGGGGGGCGATGGTCGTCTTGCCGTCAACGGTCTCGTCGTGACCGGCGCCACACGAGCGGCGGGGGTGTTGCGCCGTGTCCGGTCGCCTCAGTGACGCCGGGAGCCGGCGCCGACGAGGAGGAGGACGAGGATGAGCGCCGCGGCGCCCCGACCGCTGAGGCCGGCGGGATCGCCGGAGTCGGAGCGTGCGTCGTGGGAGGCGATCCGGTCGAGCAGGCCCTGCAGCCCTCCTCGACCGGAGGCGCCGTCATCGGTGGATCCGGCCGCGAGGGCGTCGCGTCCCGCGGGGGAGTCCGGCGGGGCCGTGTAGACCTCGTGCGGGGCGGGGTCGTCGTGACGCGCCTTGGGCCGGGCGGTCGCGCTGTCGGAGGCGCCGCGGCCGTCACCCTCGGCACGGTCGCGGCGTGCCCCTTCGCGGGTGGTCCCCTCGTCGGTGGCCCCGTGGCCGCCCTCGGTGGCTCGACGCGTCGGGTCGGGTGTGCCGCCGCGGACGCGATCGGTGAAGGTGCCGGAGGGTCGTTCCGGGGCGTGCTTGCCCGCACCGCCACCGACGCCGTCCCGTGGGGGCGCCGTGGTGACGGTCGTCGTCGGTGTGGGCGCGGAGGCGGTGTTCGAGTTGCTCCGATGCTGTGCGACGTAGGAGAGGCCGAACATGCCTCCCCACGCCAGGGCGAGCACGCCGAGCAGCATCAGCATCGGTGCGAGGGCCGAGTTCTTCACGCCGCTCCTTCGTGCCGGGTCCGCACCGGGGTGCGCGTCGGATGTGCATCGGGTTCGGGCATCGGGGTCGCGCCCGTGGTCGTGTATCGGGTATGCGTCTCATCGTGCCTCATCGGGGCACGGGCTGATTCTCCGCCACGCGGCCCGGTTCCGCCGCTGCGGGGTGCGGGGTCCGTCCTCGCCCGTGCGGACCGCCGCGTCGGCGCCCCCCCGGGGTCGGGATGCTCAACCTTTCGTGTGGGGTTCGTGCGCGACGGTGACGGGCGAGAGCGACGGGGGCGTCGAGGCGGGGTCCTGATGGCCCAGAGGGGTTGATCGCGTCGCGGCCCGGCGTGGGCACTGCTCCCCGGCCCTCCTCCCCGTCCGCTCGGGGAGAACGACGGCCCAGGGGTGTCAGCGGTTCGCGGCGGCGGAGCCCTCGACCCAGCCGACGTCCTCCCAGCGGGGGGTGAGGGCGGCGAATCCGGAGGGGCCGAGGTTGGCGAGGCCGGCGCGGGTGGCGCGCAGCGCGGGGCCGTGCCAGAGGGGGACCTGCCCGTCGAGGGCGAGCCAGTCGCGTTCGACGTCGTTGACGGCGCGGGCGCGGGCGGCGTCGTCGGCGATGTCGGGGAGGGCGGCGATGCGGGCGTCGATCTCGGGTGTGCCGATGCCGGAGGCGTTGCCCGGCGACGTCGAGCACATCGTCTGGCACATCGCGGAGACGGGCGAGGGGGTGTCGGAGCCGCCGCCGGCGAGGAGGAGGTCGTAGTCCTTGTTCGCCATCGTCGTGCCGAACGCCGAGGCGGGGCGGGTGTCGATCCGCACGTCGACGCCGAGGGGACGGACCTGGGTCTGTACGGTCTGGGCGAGGGCGACGCCGAGGGGATCGTCACCGTGGAGGGTGAACCGGAGGGCGAGGGGCGTGCCGTCCTTCGTCCGCACGCCGTCGGCGCCCGGCGTCCATCCGGCGGCGTCGAGGGCGGCGCGGGCGGCGCCGGGGCCTCCGTTGCGAGGCGTGTTGTCGCGGGCCTCCGGCTGGAACGGCTGGTAGAGGGCCGAGTCGGCGGGCTTCTCGGTGTGGCCGAGGCCGCCGAAGCGGACGGCGAGGAGCTGCTCGCGGTCGAGTCCTTGCCGGACGGCGGCGCGGACGCGTCGGTCGGCGAGGACGGGGGATCCGGAGTTGAGGACGAGGACGGTCGTCGCGAGGCTCGGCCCGTGGCGGAGATCGAGGTCGGGCGCGCCGTCGATCTGGGCGCTGGCCGCGGGGTGGGAGACGTCGACGACGTCGAGTTCGCCCGCCCGGAACGCGGGGAGTGCCGCGGAGGGTTCGAGGCTGCGGAAGACGATGCGCTCGAGGACGGGCTCGTCGCCCCACCAACGGGGGCTGGGTTCGAGGGTGACCGTTCCTGCCTGCCGGTCGAGCGCGGCGATCGTCCAGGGGCCGGAGCGGAGCTCGGGGTGGGGCTCGTCTCTCATGAGGGTGTCGAAGGTGCCCTCCTCGGCGAGCCGGGGGTGGACGAGCCGGGTGAAGAGGTCGGTGACGGGGTGGACGTGCCCGCGGGTCGTGACGACGACCTCGTGTGGGTCCTTGCCGGGGGCGACGCGGCTGATCTGCGCGTAGGCGGTCGTGGGGACGGCGTTGAAGCCGCCCTTGTCGACGGGGGCGCGGTGGACCCGCCACGTCGCCTCGAAGGTGCGGTGGTCGATGGGGGTGCCGTCGTTCCACACCGCCCTCGGGTCGAGGCGGTAGGTGATCGTCGTGCCGTCGGCGGTGCGGCGCACGGTCGGCAGGGCCGTGAGGTACTCGCGGCGGGGGAGGACCTTCCCCTCGGGTGAGTAGCGGTAGAGGCCGGGGTCGGTGGCGGAGGTGACCTCTCGCCAGGGGGCGACGGTGCCGTCGACGTGGAACGCGTTGAGGTTCGCCGGGAGGCTCGCGAGGGGGAGGACGAGGGTGCCGCCCCGTGCGAGGTCGGCGCGGGGGTGGGGGTCGTCGGCGACGAGGTCGGCCGGTGCGGGGGACGGGGTGGGTGCGGCGGAGGCCGCGTCACCGGCGGGGGAGGAGGTGGTCGTGGGGGAGGTGGGGGCTGCCGCCCGGTCGACCGGTGCGGCGCAGGCGCCGAGAGCGAGGAAGCCGGCGAGCGCGCCGACGGCGGTGATGGTCCTGCGGCGCGGCGTCATCGTGACGTCCTCTCGTGATCTCCGGGTGGCGGCCCTCCCAGTGGGCGAAACATCGTGTCGTCCAAGCACATCCAAGTCGTTCGACCGGGTGGGGGCAAGGCGACGGGCCGGGCCCGTGCGGAGGATGTCCGCACGAACCCGGCCCGTGGTGTCTCACGTGAGGTGACTCCGGGTCACCTCGGTGGGGAGGTCGATCAGTTGTGCGTGGAGCCCTTCATCCAGCCCACGTCCTCCCACTTCGGGGTGACGGTGGTGTAGAGGGCGGGGCCGAAGTTGGCGAGACCCTGACGGTAGGCCGCGATGACCGGGCCGTTCCACAGTGGCATCTGGCCGAACTCCTGCATCCACTCCTTCTCGATCGCGTTGATCTCCTTGGCCTGCGCGGCCGGGTCGGAGATCGCACCGATCTTCTTGATTCGGGCGTCGAGCTCGGGCTTGCCCGTGGCGGAGTAGTTGCTCGTCGAGTCGGAGCAGTAGAACTGGCAGACCGCGCCGACGGGGCTGTTGGTGTTGGAGCTCCAGGCCATCGAGAGGAAGTCGAAGTCCTTCTTCTCCATGGTCGTGCCGAACGCGGAGCTCGGACGGACGTCGAGCTGGAGGTCGATGCCGACGGCCTTGAGCTGGTTCTGCGTCGTCTGCGCGAGGGCGGTCGACAGCGGGTCGTCACCGAAGGTCGTGTACTTGACCGTGGCCTTCTTGCCGTCCTTGGCGTAGAAGCCGTCGGCACCCTTGGCGTAGCCGGCGTCCTGGAGCGTCTTCTCCGCCGCGGCCTTGTCGAAGGTGACCGGCATGTTGTCCTCGGCCTCGGGCTGGAAGTTGTAGTACAGCGCCGAGCCGACGGGCTTCTCGGTGTAGTCGAGGCCGTTGAAGCGGACCTGCTTGAGCTGCTCGCGGTCGATGCCCTGCCAGATGGCCTTGCGGATGGCGACGTCCTTGAGCGAGGGGGCCTTCGTGTTGAAGACGTACACGCCGGTGGAGAGGCGCTGGCTGCGACGCAGCTCCATGTTCGGCGTGCCCTGGACCTGCTGGAGGCGGGCCTTGTTCGCGACGCCGGTCATGTCGATCTCGCCGTTCTTGAAGGCGGAGATCGTCGCCTGGTCCTCCATCTGGCGGAAGACGACCTGGTCGAGCAGCGGCTTGTTGCCCCACCACTTCTCGTTCGGCTTGAGGATGATCGTCTGGGCCTGCTTGTCGACCTTGTCGATCGTGAACGGGCCGGAGCGGAGCTCGGCGTGCACGTCGTTCTTCATGAGCTCGTTGAACGCGTCCTTGGTGCCGAGCTTCGGGTGGATGAGGCTACCGAAGATCTCCGTCACGGGGTAGAAGGGCTTCTTCATCGTGACGACGACCTCTTCGGGGGTCGAGCCCTGCTCGACCTTCTCGATGTCCTCGTAGCCCGTGGTGAGGATGTTGTTGAAGCCCTCCTTGTCGACGGGGGCGCGGTTGGCCTTCCACGTCGCCTCGAAGGACTTCCAGTCCATCTTGGTGCCGTCGTTCCAGACGGCCTTGGGGTTCATCTTGTAGGTGATGACCTCCTTGCCGTCCTTCTGCTCGATCTTCGGCATGTCCTGGAGGTACTCGGTGCGCGGCGAGGGCTTGCCCTCCGGGGTGTAGAGGTAGAGGCCCGGGTCGGTCGCGCGGGTGACGTCGCTCCACGCGCCCAGGTTGCCGTCGACGTGGAAGCCGTTGAAGTTCGTCGGGAACGACTCCATCGCCATCGTGACGGTGCCGCCCTGCTCGAGGGAGTTGCGGTCCTGCGGGTTGTTCGAGACCTTGTCGCTGACCTGGGAGTTGCCGGAGCCGGCGTTGCCCCCGTCCTTGCCGTCACCCTGGCCGGCGGACCCGCCGTCGGCGCAGGCGGAGAGAACCAGAGCGCTGCTCATGGCCGCGGCCAGAGCGATCTTGGTACGACGACTCTTCATCGAGTGTTCCTTTCCTGGGTCGTCCGCGACTGGGCGTCGGCGGCCGTCGTGCTGTGGGTCGAAACCCGGGTGGTGACCAGCTTCTCCTCGGGGTAGAAGCAGGCCTGCCGGTGATCTGCCGACCCGACGGTAACCAGCGGGGGCTCCTCGGTGCGGCAATGCTGACGGCGATTCTCGTCGAGACCGTTGTAGACCGGGCAGCGGGACATGAAGTCGCATCCCACGGGGCGGTCGAGCGGGCTCGGCAGGTCGCCGGAGAGCAGAATGCGCTGACGCGAGCGTTCCTTGACCGGGTCGGGCAGGGGGATCGCCGAGAGCAGCGAGCGCGTGTAGGGGTGGGTGGGGTTGTCGAACACCTCGTCGACGTCGCCGATCTCGACGAACTTGCCGAGGTACATCACGCCGACGCGGTCGGCGATGTGGCGGACGACGGCGAGGTCGTGCGCGACGAAGAGGTAGCTGATGCCGAGCTGGGCCTTGAGGTGGTCGAGCAGGTTGATGACGCCGGCCTGGATGGAGACGTCGAGGGCCGAGACCGGCTCGTCGAGGATGATGACCTTGGGGTTCAGGGCGAGGGCCCGGGCGATGCCGATGCGCTGGCGCTGACCGCCGGAGAACTGCGTGGGGAACCGGTTGAGGTGGTCGGGCATGAGACCGACGGTCTTCATGAGCTCCCGCACGCGGGCCTCGCACTCCTCCTTCTTCATGCCGAAGGTCTGGAGCGGCTCGGCGATGATCTCGAACACCGTGAACCGGGGGTCGAGGGCACCCATCGGGTCCTGGAAGACGAGCTGCACGTTGCGGCGCAGCGCCGTGATCTCGGCCTTCTTCTTGACGTCCTTGATCGAGGAGCCGAGGACGACGATGTTGCCGTTCGTCTTGGGCGACATCTCCATGATCTCGAGGAGCGTCGTCGTCTTGCCGCAGCCCGACTCGCCGACGATGGCGAGGCACTCGCCCTCGCGGATGTCGAAGCTGAGCCCGTCGACGGCCTTGACGTCACCGACCTGCCGCTTGAAGACGGCCCCCTTCATGAGGGGGAAGTGGCGGTGGAGGTTCTCGACGGAGAGGACGGTCTCACGTCGGTCGCGGGGCACCTCGTCGAGCTGACCCACGGCGACGGGCGGTACGGGGAAGATGTCCTCCGCGCCCTCGATGCCGAGGAGCTCCTCGCTGCGGATGCAGGCGGTGCGGTGCGTCGGCTCGACGAGGTCGAGGGGAGGCTCACCGTTCATGCAGGCCTCGATCGTGAGCGGGCACCGCGACGCGAAGGGGCAACCGGTGGGCTCGTGGATGAGGTTGGGGGGGTTGCCCTCGATGGGGACGAGGCTCCGCTTCTCACCCCGGTCGACGCGGGGGATCGAACCGAGGAGGCCGATCGTGTACGGCATGAGGGGCTTGCCGTAGAGGCGCTCCACGGGGCCCTTCTCCACGGGACGGCCCGCGTACATGACCATGACCTCGTCGGCGATGCCGGCGACGACCCCGAGGTCGTGCGTGATCATGATGACCGCGGCGCCGGTCTCCTTCTGGGCGACCTTGAGGACGTCGAGGATCTGGGCCTGGATCGTCACGTCGAGGGCCGTGGTGGGCTCGTCGGCGATGATGACGCGCGGGTTGTTCGCGATCGCGATGGCGATGACGACGCGCTGGCGCATACCGCCGGAGAACTCGTGCGGGTAGGAGTCGACGCGGGTCTGCGCGCTGGGGATGCCGACGATCTCGAGGAGCTCGATCGCGCGGGCCCGGGCGGCGGCGTCGTCGATGTCGCCGTGGACGCGCAGCGCCTCGATGATCTGGTCGCCGACGGTGTGGACGGGGGTGAGCGAGCTCAGCGGGTCCTGGAACACCATGGCGATGTCCTTGCCGCGGTGCGCGCTCATCTGCTTGTCGGAGAGGCCGAGCAGTTCCTTGCCGTTGTACGTGATCGAGCCGGTGACCTTGGCGTTGTCGGTGAGCAGCCCCATGATCGCGAGCGACGTGACGGACTTGCCGGAGCCGGACTCGCCGACGATGCCGAGGACCTCGCCGGGGTGGAGGTCGAAGTCCATGCCGCGGACGGCGTGGACGGAGCCGGCCTCGGTGCCGAACCGGACGTGGAGGTCACGGACCCGGAGGACGGGCTCCCCGCGACGGTCGGTGGGTGCGACGGTGCCGTCGATGGCGGTGCTCATGCCCGGCCTCCTGACTTGCTGTTCGGGTCGAGGGCGTCACGCAGACCGTCGCCGATGAGCGCGAGGGAGAAGGTGATCATCACGAGGCAGAGGGCCGGGCCCCAGAACATCCACGGGTAGGCGTAGAGCTGGCTGGCGGACTGCCCGATGAGGGAGCCGAGCGACACGTCGGGGGCGCGGACGCCGACGCCGAGGAACGACAGGGCCGTCTCGGAGATGATCGCGCCGTACGTGCCGGTGATGATGTTGATGATGAGCAGCGACCCGATGTTCGGGATGATGTGCCGGCGGATGATGTTCCAGTCGGAGACGCCCATGTACTGGGCGGCCTTGACGAACTCCCGCTCGCGCAGCGAGGCGGTCGTCGCACGGATGACACGGGCGAGGCCCATCCAGCCGAACGCGGTGAGCAGCAGGGCGAGGATGACGGCGCTGCCGCCGGTGGAGCCCATGAAGACCGCGACGATGAGGAAGTACGGCATGAGGATGAGCATGTCGAGGATCCACATGCCGGCCTTCTCGCGGCGGCCGCCCCAGAAGGCGATCGCGGTGCCGTAGACGGCGCCGATGAGCGGGGCGCCGATGCCGACGAACGCGGCGATGAGGAGCGACTTGCCGGTGCCGTGGACGAGCATCGCCCACAGGTCGATGCCGCCGCTGTTCGTGCCGAGGATGTGGCCGTCGGTGCCGGGGGGTGAGCCGAGGTTGAGGACGTCCTGGTCGTGGTACGTGAACGGGCGGCCCATGTTGCCGACGAGGGCGAACAGGGTGATGGCCGCGAGCATGATCAGCCCGAGGACGGCCCCCTTGTTGCGCAGGAGGCGTTTGAGGATGAGGACCGTCTTGTTGGTGATGCGTTCCTCGGCCTGCACCGGGTCCACGGAGCCGACGAGCTCGGGGGCGGCGGCGAGGAGGGGCGCGGCCACCGAGGAGGCGTCGAGGACGCCCTCGCGTTCGGCGGGGGACCCGCCCTGCGTGGCGACGGCCTCGGGGAGGGAGCTCATCGGGACGGCACCGCTGCCGAGACGTTCGGCCGAATTGGCGTTGTCCGCGATGGGGGTCTCGGGCAGGTAGTCACCCGCGTCCTCGAAGGAGGAACGACGGATGCCGTCGGCGGGTTCGAAGGTGTTGTTGTCGGTCATGTCAGCTCACCCGTGCTCTCGGGTCGACGATGGCGACGGACAGGTCGGCGAGGATGGCGCCGATGGCGAACATCAGGCCACCGAAGGCGATGCTCGCGACGGCGATGTTGACGCTCTGGCTCATCGTGATGGCGTCGAGCGTCCAGCGGCCGAGGCCCTGCCAGGCGAAGACCGTCTCGATGATGAACGTGCCGACGAAGATGCCCGGCAGCTGGAACGCGATGCTCTGGGCGACGGGGATGAACGACGTGCGCAGCGCGTGCTTGCGGATCGCCGTCATGCGGGTCAGGCCCTTGGCGCGGGCCGTGCGCACGTAGTCCGCGTTGACGTTGTCGAGGAGGAGCGAGCGCTGCAGGAGCGTGTAGCTCGCGTACGCGACGACGGTGAGCGCGATGGTCGGCAGAACGAGGTGCTGCATCTCGTCGAGGAACCGCGGCCACGTGCCCTCCGGCGGGCGGGCCGAGCGCATGCCGGTGACGTAGAGCAGTCGGGAGCCGGCGCTCTCGTTGATCTTGATGCCGCCCATCTGCACGAGGAGGTAGATGATCGGCGACGGGATGACCGAGATGAGGAACGTGCCGTACGTGATGACGCGGTCGCTCAGCTTGTACTGGCGGGCCGCGGCGACGACGCCGAGCGCGATGCCGATGAGGATCGACAGGAGCGTCGCGAGGAGCACGAGGCGGGCGCTGATGAAGGCGCGGGAGAAGAACTCGTCGTTGACGTGGGCGCCGGTGGGGCTGTAGCCCCAGTCCCAGTGGAGGACGATGTTCGTGAGCCACTGCCAGTAGCGGTCGACCGCGTTCATGTGCGGGTCGAGGTCGAGGAGACGCAGCTGGGTGTCGACCTGCTCCGGCGTGGGCCGGGGGGTGCGCTGCAGGAGCTGCGTCTGCGGTTTCATGAAGCTCACGGCCGCGAAGTAGGCGACGGACGTGGCCACGAAGATCATGACGACGTAGTTCGCGAGCCGCTTCAGGATGTAGACGATCAGGTCCATCGGCGCTGTCCTCCCGTGCAGGACGCCCCTCGGTGCGCCACGAGTCTGTGGGTCATCTCGTCGTTCCTCCCGTCGGACGGGGTCCATCGTCGCCGACTCGGCCCGGTGGCCGGGGCGGCATTCGTGGGTACCGCGCGCAGCCGGCCTCCGGTCGGAGGTGCCTGCGCATTGGCGTGAAGCTAGCACCGGCGCGAGGGGCCTCGCGGAGGAACCGGCGCAATTAGGTCGGTCATAGTAATGCGTTCGTGTTCCTGGGGGATACCGATCGGTAGGGCCGTCGCGTCGTGCGGGGGTCGGGCTCAGGGTGTGGGGCGCGGGAGGGCCCGTGGAGGCGGGATGACCTCGTCCTTCGGGAGCTCGGTGTCACCGGCGTCGCGGTGTCGCGCGCGAGCGGTGGCGGGTCAGCCTCGGAGGGAGTCGAGGTCCTCACGGCAGCGGCGCTCGAGGGTGCCGAGCTCGGTGAGGGCGACCTCGATGTCGGCGCGACGCTGCTCGAGGTCGGCGCGTCGTTCGTCGATCTGGGAGAGGAGGTACTCGAGCTGCCCGCGCTCGCCCGGCTGGTCGTCGTACATGTCGACGATGCGTCGGATCTCCTCGAGGGGGAAACCGAGTCGGCGTCCGCGGAGGACGAGGTCGAGTCGGATGCGATCGCGGCGGTGGAAGAGGCGGCGTGTCCCGTCCCGTTCGGGGGAGAGGAGCCCGAGGGACTCGTAGTGGCGGATCGTGCGATGGGTGACCCCGAACTCCTCCGCGACCTGGGCGATGGTGCGAGGCTCGTCGTCGGAGGGTGTCGGCCGGGTTGTCATGAGCCACACCGTGCTTTACGTTGACGTCAACGTCAAGCGAGACGGCGGGACTCGTGAGAGCCCGCCCGACCCACCGGCCGCCCCGCCACCCGGCGAGGCCCGGCCCGACCCAGCCACCCCAGACCTGACAGGTCGAGAAGGGACAACGATGTTCGAGCTCTCCGCGGACCACGAGGACTTCCGCCGTACCGTCCGCGACTTCGCCGAGTCCGAGATCGCCCCCCACGCCGCGCAGTGGGACAAGGAGCACCACTTCCCCGCCGACCTCATCCCGAAGATGGGTGAGCTCGGCCTGTTCGGCCTCGTCGTGCCGGAGGAGTTCGGCGGTCACGCGGGCGACGGCGGCGAGTTCACGTACCTGTGCCTCGCGATCGAGGAGCTCGGCCGCGTCGACCAGTCGATGGGCATCACGCTGCAGGCCGGTGTCGGTCTCGGCATCAACCCGATCCTCACGTACGGCACGCAGGAGCAGAAGGAGAAGTGGCTCCCCGACCTCGCTGCGGGTCGTGCGATGGCGGGCTTCGGCCTCACCGAGCCCGACGCGGGTTCCGACGCCGGCGCGACGAAGACCCGCGCGCGTCTCGAGGACGGCCAGTGGGTCGTCAACGGTGCGAAGGCGTTCATCACGAACTCCGGAACGTCGATCACGTCTGTCGTCACGGTCACCGCGCGCACGGGGGAGACGGCCGAGGGCAAGCCCGAGATCAGTGCGATCATGGTGCCGAACGGCACGCCCGGGTTCACGGTCGAGCCGGCCTACGACAAGCTCGGCTGGAACATCTCCGACACCCACGGCCTCACGTTCGAGGACGCCCGCGTGCCGGAGGAGAACCTCCTCGGTGAGCGAGGCCACGGGTTCAAGCAGTTCCTCGCAACCCTCGACGACGGCCGCATCGCGATCTCGGCCCTGTCTACCGGCTGCATCCAGCGGATGCTCGAGGAGGCGTCGGAGTACGCCCGTACCCGGATGGCGTTCGGTCGGCCCATCGGTGCGAACCAGGGCGTGAGCTTCAAGATCGCCGACCTCGCGGTCATGGCGGAGACGGCGCGTCTCCTCACGTACAAGGCGGCGTGGCTCAAGGACGAGATGCACGCGGGTCGCCGCTCGCACACCGAGGTCAAGAAGGCTGCGTCGATCGCCAAGGTCTACAGCAGCGAGGCCGCCGTGTCGGCCACGCGCATCGCGACGCAGATCTTCGGTGGCAACGGCTTCATGGAGGAGTACCCCGTCGCGCGGTTCTACCGCGACAGCAAGATCCTCGAGATCGGTGAGGGCACCTCCGAGGTGCAGCGCATGCTCATCGCGCGTTCGTACGGTCTCTGACCCACCCGTCCTCCCGCCCCGTTCTCGTCCCCGTGGCGATCTCGCCGCGGGGAGGGGCGGTCGCCGGGCGGCGCGTCGAACTCTGGCGCGCTTCGACCCGGACGGCCTCTCTCCCCGATAACCTGCACGTGTCGAGGCGGCGCATCCTCCGCGGCGCGCCTCCGAGTCCGTCCCGATCAGGAAGGTCGTCATGGCCGGCCCCCGTTCCGCATCCGCTTCCGTCGAGGGACCCTTCGCCCCGGCGACACCGGTCGAGAAGGGGGGTGACGCCCGGGTCGGGGACATTCGGCGGCGTCTCGCGGCCTCGCACGCCACGTCGGCCGCGCCGGGGGAGAAGGCGAAGGCCAAGCTCGAGTCGCAGAACAAGCTCTTCGTGCGTGACCGCATCGCGCTGCTCTTCGACGAGGGGAGCTTCGTCGAGGACGGGCGGTACGCGAACTCGACGGCAAAGGGTCTGCCGGCGGACGGCGTCGTCACCGGTCGAGGAACCGTGGAGGGGCGTCCGGCGATCGTCATCGCGAACGACCCGTCGGTGAAGGCGGGTTCGTGGGGTTCCCGCACGGTGGAGAAGATCATCCGGGCGACGGAGGCGGCGCTGCGGGAGGAGCTGCCGGTCTTCTGGTTCGTCGACTCGGCGGGCGCGCGCATCACCGACCAGGTGGAGATGTTCCCCGGTCGCCGTGGCGCGGGGCGCATCTTCCACAACCAGGTCGCGCTGTCGGGACGCGTGCCGCAGATCTGCTGTCTGTTCGGCCCGAGCGCTGCGGGTGGCGCCTACATCCCGAGCTTCACCGACGTCATCATCATGGTCGAGGGCAACGCCTCGATGTACCTGGGCAGCCCGCGCATGGCCGAGATGGTCGTGGGGGAGAAGGTGAGTCTCGAGGAGATGGGCGGTGCGCGGATGCACTGCACGGTCTCCGGGGTGGGCGACCTGCTCGTCGAGGACGACGCCGAGGCCATCGAGCTCGCGCGTCTGTACTTCTCCTACCTGCCGAGCACGTGGGAGCAGGAGCCGCCGGTCTACGAGGTCGACGAGCCTGCCGCGCCGCTCACGCCGTCGACGGTCCCCGAGGTGGAGAGCGTCCCCTTCGACGTCCACACGGTCATCGACGGACTCCTGGACGATGAGTCGTTCTTCGAGATCAAGCCCCTCTTCGCCCCCGAGCTCGTCATCGGGTTCGGACGCATGGAGGGCCGTACCGTCGGGATCGTCGCCAACAACTCCGCCGTCAAGGGAGGGGTGCTCTTCACCGATTCCGCGGACAAGGCGGCCCGCTTCGTCTGGCAGTGCGACGCCTACGGCATCCCGATCGTGTACCTCGCCGACGTCCCCGGGTTCATGGTGGGCTCGGAGGTCGAGCGCGGGGGGATCATCCGGCACGGCGCCAAGATGGTGAGCGCCGTGTCGGAGGCCACGGTGCCCCAGTTCTGCGTCGTGATCCGAAAGGCCTACGGAGCGGGGCTGTACGCGATGGGCGGTCCGGGCTTCGGGCCGGACGCGACGATCGCTCTCCCCACGGCCCGTATCGCGGTCATGGGTCCGGAGGCCGCGGTCAACGCGGTGTACGCGAACAAGATCGCCGAGATCGCCGACGAGACGGAGCGTGAGGAGTTCGTCGCCGCCCGTCGCGCGGAGTACGAGGCGGACGTCGACCTGGAGCGACTCGCCGCGGACCTCGTCATCGACAGCGTCGTCGAGGCCGACGCCCTGCGTGAGGATCTGCTCGCCCGGCTCACGTATGCCCGTGGTCGGGAGCGGTACTTCTCGCGGCGCCGGCACGGCGTCCCGCCGGTGTGACCGATCGGGGCGGGCACGGTCCCGGCCCCACGACCAGTGCGAATGGGCAGGTGTACGCCCGTCGCAGGATCGGCCCGGCCCACCCCGATGGAGGGGAGGGCCGGGCCGATTTGCATCCTGCGGGCCGGCCGTCCTATGGTTCTCGAGTTGTCCGAACGGGGATCGCAACCGCGAAACCCACACCGGATCGGCCGATTTGACCGAGACGGACGGACACAGTAAGTTTCAACAGGCCCGAACGGCCGGGAAACGAAGGTTTCGAACTGATGAAGTCCGAAACACGGAGTTGACACCGCAAGGTCGATCGGGTAAGGTTGAGGAGTTGCCCCGGAGGCGAACGCCGCACAAAGGCGCGAGTCACCGAGTGCA
>NZ_BAFE01000077.1 GCF_000247995.1 Mobilicoccus pelagius NBRC 104925 | reverse complement strand
ACCTAGACGTCGGGCTCCGGTGGGCGCCCCGCGACGAGACGCGCGAACTCCTCGGGGACGACGACCTCGGACGACATGTCGAGCACTGTCGCACACGCGCACCCGGAGGAGGCGCGGCCCCTCGGCGGACCCTTGGTGACCCCTCGACCACGTGACCTCTCCGGCGGCCGTCCCCCGACCTCGTCGCGTCCCACGCCCGACCCGTCCACGGCGATCGCAGACGGTCGCGACGTCATGGCAGCCCCCGCCGTTCGTCACGGGCGTCCCACCACCCGCCACGTCAGACCCGCACGCGGCGCGGTCGATGGTGACGGTCGTGTCAGGCACGCAGGAGGGTGTCGCCGACGAACGACCCCTCCTTCGCCCCGGGCGGTATGGCGTAGCTCGCCGACCCGATGTGGGTGGTCCACGTGTTGAGCGCGTCGGACTCGGCGAGACGCCGCTGCACGGGCACGAACGCCGTGCCGAGGTCGGCCTGGTAGGCCGCGAAGAGGAGCCCCTCCTCGGTGCCGGTCTCGGTGCCGGTCTCGGTGTCGACGGCGTAGTTGTACGGGCGCCGGATCATCCGCTCCCTGCCGCTGCGGGCCTGGGCCCGGGCGGCGTGGGCGGTGGGGGAGATGATCGTGAAGCCCTGCTCGTCGACGGCCTCCCGGTCGATCGAGTCGGACTCCTTCGACCCGTTGAGGGGCGAGCCGTCGGCGACGCGGCGGCCGAAGGCGACCTCCTTGGCCTCGATCTCGAGGTCGTCCCACGTCGCCATGTCGATGCGGATGCGTCGCAGGACGAGTTGGCTGCCACCGGCGAGCCACGGGTGGGTGCTGCCGTCGTTCCACAGCACGGCGGCGACCTCGTTCGGGTCGGACTCGTTGGCGGTGCCGTCCCGCATCCCCATGAGGTTGCGGGGCGTCGTGCCGTCGGGTTCGGTGCCGCGGGCCGGGAGGAATCCTCGCTGCGCCCAGCGGAGCGTCGCGAAGTCGGAGGCGTCGCGGACGAGGCGCCGCTCGGCGAACGTGAGCGTCATCGGATCCTCCGAGCACACCTGGAGGAGGAGGTCCGTGGAGCCCCATCGCCGGTCGAGGCGGTCCGTGCGGAAGGCGGGCATCGACCGCACGTGGGGCGGGCACGCCTCCGGCTTGCCGATCGCGTCGAAGAGCCCGACGCCGAACCCAAAGGTGACGGTGAGTCGGGCCGGGGTGGTGGCGAGCTCGGCGTCGACGGCGCCGAGGGGGCCGCGTCCGGCGGTGAGCCGGGCGGCGTCGT
Source organism: Mobilicoccus pelagius NBRC 104925 (assembly GCF_000247995.1). GTDB lineage: Bacteria > Actinomycetota > Actinomycetes > Actinomycetales > Dermatophilaceae > Mobilicoccus > Mobilicoccus pelagius. Next base: position 6,101 of record NZ_BAFE01000077.1, on the reverse strand, counting down.
CGGTGAGCATCCGCAACATCGACCGCACGGAGTTCGCGTCGGCACCTCGGCGGAGGTCGAAGCCGAGGAAGACGCCGTGGGCCTGGTGCGGTGTCGCGATGCCCGACTGGTGCGCGCCCCAGAACGGCTCGGTGGCCTTGCCCGCGACGGCGTCCGAGCCCGGACGTCCGGCGGCACCGGGGCCGGCGACACCGTCGGTGCTCGGCATGGTCTCGGATCGGCCGTTGCCCAAGGCGCCGACGGCGTGGCCGACGACGCCGCCCCCGAGGGTCGTGCCCGCGAGGACGGCGCCGCCGCCGAGCAGGGCACGGCGCGACAGTCGGGACGACGTCGGCGTGCCCTCGGTCATGACGAGGTCGCCGCCGTGGTGGGCGTCGCGGGCATCTCGGAGCCGGTGTGGCCCGGCATGGAGTGGCCGCTGCTCGGGGCGCCGGAGGTGCCGCTCGTCCCCGCGTCGGCCTCACCGGAGTGGTACTTCTCGTCACCACCGGCGAACGTCTTCGCGACGGCCTCGACGGGGATCTTCTGCCCGTCCTGCGTGGTGAGCGTGATCGTCACCGTGTCACCGGGGTTCAGCGGCTTCGTCATCTTCATGATCATGATGTGGTCGCCGCCGGGCCGCAGCTCACGGGTCGCGCCGGGCTCGAGGGTGAATCCGCCCTCGACCTTCTGCATCGTCGGCTTGCCGGAGGCCGTCACCGTCTCGTGGAGTTCGGTGACGGGGGAGACGGTGTTCTCCGCGCCGGTGACGACGACCGGGGCGTTCGTCGTGTTCTTCAGGGTGGCGAAGGCACCGGTCATCGGCATGCCGCCGAGGTCGGGCTTGGCCTTGGCCCAGGCGTCGGTGACGGTGACGGCCGCGGCAGGGGTGCCGCTCGACGTCGCGGGCGCGCTGTTTTCGGCGTTCGGGCCGGATTCGTTCGAGCCGCAGCCGGCGAGGCCGAGCACGGCGACGGCGAGGAGGGTGGGGACGGTACGGGACATGGGTGTAGATCCTTCGGGCGTGACCCGTTCTCGGGTCGTCGGTGTGGGTCGGTCAGGCTCGGAGGAGCCCGGGCGGACCACGCAGACCGACGGCCGCGACGACGTCGCGGGACACGACGAGGGGCGGGTGGGCGAAGGATGCCGGTAGGGGGACTCGCGCCGCGATGACGGGCACGTGGGGCGTGGCGCGTCGCACGAGCGTCCGGACCTGCCGGACCGCGGGGCCGAGGAGCCAGGCGAGGAGCACGGTGGCGAGCAGGTGACTCGTGACCATGAGCGGTGAGAGCCCCATCGCGTGTGCGTGCGTCGCCGTGTGGGTGACGACCTCGGAGGTCGGGCCGGCGGCGGCGCGGAGGCCGCCCGCGACGTGGCTCGCGGCGGCGGCGTGGCCCGGGTGACCGGCATGGGCGGCGACGTCGACGACGCCGGTGCCGTCGACGACGTGGAACACGGCGTGCGCGAAGGCCTGGAACGCGCCGAGCACCGGCGTGAGCACCACGGGGTGCAGCGGGCGGGTCGTGTTCGTGACGAGGGCGGCGAGCACGACGGCGAGCGTCGTGACGAGGGCCGCGGCCACCAGGGAGGGGGACGCGCCCCCGCCGAGGACGTGACCGGACGTCGACAGGCCCACGACCGCGGCCGCGGTCCAGGCACATCGACGAAGATCGCTCACGGCGCCGAGCCTACTGGGCCGCGCCGACAACCCCCCGCCATCCGGTCGTGGTACGTCGTGCCTCACGGTGCGCGGGCAGATGCGTGCCTGCGCGTCCTCGCCGTGCTCAGGTGCGCGGCGGAGGAGAGGCGGTGGGGGAGGGCGTCGCGGGCGGGCGCAGGCCGGGCAGGGGACGGAGCGGGCCCCCGCAACGCACGCGGGTGAGCTCGGCGATGCGGACGAGTCGGACGAGGGTCGCCGCGTCGTCGCCGGGAGGCGTCGTCGCGTCCGTCGTCGTCGCACCCGCGTCTCCGCTCCCGTCGCTCCCCGCGGTGGCCGCCGGGGACGCCACGTCGGCGCGGGTGTCGTCCCCGGGCTCGTCCTGCGTCGCGGGGCGGGTCGTGCGGCGGGCGTCGGCCGTCGTCGGGGCGGCCGCGAGGGTCGCGGCGACGAACCGGTCGAGGACGCCGGTCGCGAGCAACACGGCCTCCCGGGGGTTCGTCACGGGCCGCGGGAGGCGGTAGCCGAGCGGGCGCGGGGGCAGATCGGGGACGAGGGCGCCGAGCCGGCTCTCGGCGTCGCGGAGGACGCCCAACCCCGCGAGGACGGTGCCCCGGGGGCCCGGGGGGAGGTGGGCGGCGGCGACCTCGACGCCGTAGGCGGTGGCGCGGAGGTCGTCGACGAGGGCGCGGGCGATCGCCGGCGAGGCGGCGTGCCAGGGCGTGCGGGCGGCCGGGGCGACGGCCGTGCCGGCCGCAGCGAGCAGTTCGAGGAGGACCGCCCGTTGGGCGTGGCTCGCGACGACGATCGCCGCGGCGCGGGGGACGATTCCGTCGAGGGCGGCGAGTCCCGCCTCGTCGAGACCGTCGGCCTCGAGGTCGGCGACGGCGACGAGGGCGTCGCCGCCCCCGGGCGCGGCAGGCGTCTTCCCGCCCGCGCGGGCGGGGGCGGAGGGGGACAGCGGCGGGTCGAGGGCACCGAGGGTCGCATCGAGGGCCCGGAGCTGCGCCGTGTGGACGGACCGCACCTGCGTGGCGACGCCAGGGGCCTCGGGGAGCGTCTCGAGGATCCGCGCGACGCGGTCGCGTTCGGCGAGGATCGGAGGCCCGGCGGGGTCGGGCGAGGGGGTGGGGAGGAATCCCGGTGCATCGGACTCGAACCGGATGCCGCACCCGAGGAGCGGGAGTGTCGCCGCGGCGAGCAGCATGGCTCGCCTGCTCACGCCCCCGTCGCTGCCGTTCGTCCCCACGCTTTCCATCATCGCAGGTCGCGGCGAGAGGGCCGTGCCACCGCGTCCGCGCGTCGCCCTCGGGACGTCGCCTAGAGTGGGCGCCTGCGGCATCCCCGTCGGGCGTGCCGCGCGCGGGCGCCGAGCGTCGCGCGCTCATCGACACGAGAACACTGGGAGGTGTGGCATGGGTGACTCACCCGTCGCACGCCGCGTCGAGGATGCGGTCTCCGGCGCCGTCGCCGCGTCGGGGCTCCTCGTCGAGGACGTCACCGTCACCCCGGCGGGCAAGCGCCGCGTCGTGCGGATCGCCGTCGACCGTGACCTGGGGGAGGGGCTCGGTGCGATCGCCGGGACCGACCCCGACACGGAAGGAGGGGCGACGCCGCCGACGCAGGACCCCGTCCCGCCGCTCGACCTCGACGCCGTCGCGGACGCGACCCGCGTCATCAGCGACGTGCTCGACGCGTCCGACGCGCTCGGTCAGGCGCCGTACACCCTCGAGGTCACTTCGCCCGGGGTGAGCCGTCCGCTCACCCTGCCGCGCCACTTCCGCCGCAACGTCGGTCGACTCGTGCGCCTCACCCTCGAGGGTGCGGACGCCGGCACCGGAACGAGCGGCGAACGCGTCACCGGCCGCATCCTCGCCGCCGGTACCGACGTCGTGTGGCTCCGTCCCGAGGTCGCCGCGGGCACCAAGGGCGGGGCGAGGAACGCCGCTCCCGCCGCACCGGTCTCCTACCCGATCGACCGCATCGCCCGGGGCGACGTGCAGGTCGAGTTCGGTCGCGTCGACGACGCGGAACTCGGGCCCGACGACGGCGACCACCTCGACGACCAGGAGGACTGATGGACATCGACATGGCCGCACTGCGGTTGCTGGAGCGCGAGCGGGAGATCCCGATGGAGGTGATCATCCCCGCCATCGAGCAGGCGCTGCTCCTCGCCTACCAGCGCACGGGGGGCGCCTACCGCCGTGCGCGCGTCGACCTCGATCGAAAGACCGGCCACGTCGTCGTGTGGGCGCGAGAGGACCCGCCGCTCCTCGAGGACGGCACGCGCGGCGATCCCGGCCCCGAGTTCGACGACACCCCCGAGGGATTCGGTCGCGTCGCCGCATCGACGGCCCGCCAGGTCATCGTGCAGCGCATGCGCGACATCGAGGACGAGTCGGTCCTCGGCGACTTCCGCGACAAGGAGGGCGCCGTCGTCACGGGCGTGATCCAGCAGAGCCTGGGCCGCAACGTCCTCGTCGACCTCGGCACGGTCGAGGGGATGCTGCCGCAGGCGGAGCAGGTGCCCGGCGAGAAGTACGTCCACGGGGAACGCATCCGCTGCTACGTCGTGAGCGTCAAGCGTGGGTTCAAGGGGCCCCAGATCGGCCTCTCCCGCACCCACCCGAACCTCGTGCGCGAGCTGTTCGCGCTCGAGGTGCCCGAGATCGCCGACGGCACCGTCAAGATCGAGGCGCTCGCCCGCGAGGCGGGCCACCGGACGAAGATGGCCGTCCACTCCGCCGTACCCGGCGTCAACGCCAAGGGCGCCTGCATCGGCCCGATGGGCCAGCGGGCGCGGTCGGTGACGACGGAGCTGCGTGGGGAGAAGGTCGACATCGTCGACTGGTCGGACGATCCCGCGGAGTTCGTGGCTGCGGCCCTCTCACCGGCGCGGGTCAGTTCGGTCGAGATCGTCGACCGCGGGCTACGTGCCGCGCGGGTCGTCGTCCCCGATTACCAGCTCTCCCTCGCCATCGGCAAGGAGGGGCAGAACGCCCGTCTCGCGGCCAAGCTCACGGGGTGGCGCATCGACATCCACTCCGACCGGTCGGGCGACGGCGGATCGGACCGCTCTTCCAGTTCCCGCTCGGCGGGGTAGAATGGAGAAAGCCGTGTCTCCGACGACGGCCGGCCCGGGTACGACGACCTCGCCCCGGGGCGCTCAGGCGCCCTTGCGAACGTGTCTCGGGTGCCGCCGTCGGGATCAGCGGTCGTCCTTGTTGCGGCTCGTCGCGCAGGGCTCCGGTTCCTCACCTTCCACGGTGACGCTGGTGCCCGATCCGGCGGGACGCCTGCCCGGGCGTGGTGCGTGGATCCATCCCACCACCGAGTGTCTGGAGCAGGCGGTGCGGCGGCGGGCCTTCGGGCGCGCTCTCCGCCTCGCGACGGGGATCGATCTCGGCCAGGTGCGCGCCTACGTGGACGCGGTCGAGAACGAGCACGACGAACGGGAGTCCGGCGGCTGCGGCCGTCACCTCCCACGTCACCGGCGCGGGGCCGGTGACGCAGGTATGGAAACCGAAAGCGGGTTAGACGCTGATGAGTCACCGATGAGTACTCACCAATGAGCAACGCCCAGCACTGAGGCCGGTCCGAGGACTCCCCCCGGGCCGGCAGATAGAGGAGAAACGTGGCCAAGGTCCGGGTCTACGAGCTCGCCAAGGAGCTCGGAGTCGAGAGCAAGACACTTCTGAACCATCTCAAGGAGAAGGGCGAATTCGTCCGCTCCGCCAGTTCCACCATCGAGGCCCCGGTCGTCCGCCGGGTCCGTGAGTCCTTCGCGGCGTCCCAGGCGGGCGGTGTCGAGGCCAAGACGTCCGCGCCGAAGCCGGGCGCGCCCGCCCCCAAGCCGGGTGCGACGCCCAAGCCGGGTGCGGCTGCCGCCAAGTCCGGGTCCGCTGCGCCGAAGCCGGGTGCGTCGGCCCCCAAGCCGAGTGCCGCTCCCAAGCCGGGGAGCGCTCCGAAGCCGGGTGTGGCCCCCAAGCCGGGTGCGTCGCCGAAGCCGAGCGAGGCCCCGGCCCCGACGCCGGCTCCCGAGCCTGCGGCTCCCGAGGCCCCCTCCGAGCGTCCCCGACCGACCGAGAAGCCCGCGCCCGCCGCGCTGGCGTCCCCGGCCGCAGAGGCGACGCCCACCCCGCGTCCGGCCTCGTCCGCGCCCAAGCCGGGCGCCAAGCCCGGTCCTCGTCCCACGCCCGCGGCTCCGGCTGCCGAGCGTTCGGCCGAGAAGCCGGGCCCGCGTCCCGGTGGTCCGCGCCAGGGCGGTCCTCGCCCCGGCCCGCGTCCGGGCAACAACCCCTTCGCCCCGAGCCAGGGCATGGGCCGTGGCGGCCGCGACTCCCGCGAGGGTCGCGACGGCGGCGGTTCGCCCCGCCCGGGCAACAACCCCTTCGCCCCGAGCCAGGGCATGCCCCGTCCCGGCGGCGGCCCTCGTCCCGGCCCGCGTCCCGGCGGTCCCGCCGGT
>NZ_BAFE01000078.1 GCF_000247995.1 Mobilicoccus pelagius NBRC 104925 | reverse complement strand
AGGTTCCCAGAAATGCCAGTCCTGGACATCACTTGGCCGACTTAGCTCACAAAGGTCAGAGCGTCACTGCTTGTCACTGTTGAAGGAGCCTTGCATAAATTGGCCAACAGGACATCCCTCAGCCGACTTAGCTCACTCGGTAGAGCGTTTCAAGGCA
>NZ_BAFE01000079.1 GCF_000247995.1 Mobilicoccus pelagius NBRC 104925 | reverse complement strand
CAACGCCGCCCACCCCCTCTCCTGGCAGCAGGTCCGCTACCGCAGGTGACGTGGCTCCTCCGGTGGCTACGAGCTTGCTCCGGTGGCCGCGTGCTGGCGCACCCATCTGCGTCCGCGTCGTAAGTGCCCCCGCCTCTCACGTGCGTGCCCTTGCGTCGGTGCGCGCGAGAACCGAGACCGTGGGATACGCCGGAGCGCTCGGTCATCCGCAGTCATACTGCCGTCGATCGCAAGGGCACCCGCAGGAATCAATGATCATCCATTGCCAGGCCGGGCGTCTGCTGCCACTCTGGACGCAGCTCTAGCGCCCACCGTGCCTTGGGATCTTTGGAGTAGCCCCCAGTCCTCTCGCATACGGGCAAGGTGGGTTCACCGCTCAGGGCACTCTGGAATGGAAACAACCATGGACCCCACTGCTTGCGTCTGCCAACGATTGCGACCGTCGCGGTGGCGTTGTGTCTACCACTGCCGGCGGGGCCTTCAGCGCAGGCTGGAGGGGTGGAACACCACACCGCAAGCTCCTTCGATTCGGACCCATCGGATTTCTCTGCACCGATCGTCGCTGACGTACCGCAGTCAGGGACTCCCGAGAACATCGTGGGCGAGACCCCTCAGTCCATGGAGCAACGGGTAAGGAGGG
>NZ_BAFE01000080.1 GCF_000247995.1 Mobilicoccus pelagius NBRC 104925 | reverse complement strand
GACTTTGCCATCAACAGGATTCAACAGCATTGGGATTGGAGTTTGGAGGGGATACTGGAGCATGTGGGGAAAGGGAGGTGGGGCGCTCTAACATGCACTGCTAATTCTGGTTGGG
>NZ_BAFE01000081.1 GCF_000247995.1 Mobilicoccus pelagius NBRC 104925 | reverse complement strand
GGAAGAAGAAGAGGTTACATCATTCCAGCCACATCAGGCTGATTAGATGACACACGCGAACGCAGGAGCAAAACCGATAAGCGAACATCAAGGCAAGGGACAGATTAAGCAGGTCCCAACTCTGCTTCATGCACTGACAGGGTAACC
>NZ_BAFE01000082.1 GCF_000247995.1 Mobilicoccus pelagius NBRC 104925 | reverse complement strand
GTGCAAATCAAGGTGTTGCTACGCTAACTTTAGCGTAGCTTTTGTAACCCTTCGATTTACAACGCTTCGCCCACACTGTCCCTTGCTTACCGAACGTAGTTCTTACTTGCTCAGCGAAGCTGAGCAAGTACGCAAATCGTAGCGTTGCAAATCTACGATTTGCAGCTGCGAGGTCACAAAGTGACCCCGTGATTTGCAAGCAAGCCGTGCAGGGGACACAAGCAGGCGGCTGCACAGCCGTAGGAGGTGCAAGGCGAGGCGGCTTGCTCAGCTTTGCTGAGCAGCCGAAGGTTTGCAAGCACGCGAAGCAACCTTTGCGAAGCTGTGCATCCTGAACTTTAGCGTCGCTTTTGCTGCAAATCGAAGTGTTGCTGCGCGTTGCAAATCTACGATTTGCAGCTGCGGTGTTGCTTGCTCAGCTTTGCTGAGCAGGCAACACCTTGATTTGCAACAGGCGGGTTCTGTACGCAAAGCGTCGAGTTGCAGGGCAAGCTTTCGATTTTCGTAAACTGATACTGTGGTCTTATTCGAGCA
>NZ_BAFE01000083.1 GCF_000247995.1 Mobilicoccus pelagius NBRC 104925 | reverse complement strand
TTCAGGCTACGTTCGGTGTACAAAACCTACGGTTTTGTAACCCAAAGAGGCACACTTCCAAGGCCGATGTTTTGTTCAAGCCTGGTTTGCAAGCGTAGCTGTGCACCGGTTGCTCTGTAGAGGCTAGGCTACTATAATTTGTCGAGCTTTCGTAACAGCAAGAGCAGCAGCACTGTTTTAGTAAAGTTTAAAGTTTCTATAGCTTAGGTTAAACTTGTTTTACCGAAAGCAAAATTCTAATTTTTGCAAGGTGTGGCTAACTGGATGGTATATACAAAGCTAGGCTTTTTGAGCGTCCCGAGTGTACCGAGTCAACTTAGAATAGCCTAGCCCATACGGGGCAACCTGAGGTTGGCTGCAAATCTTCGACTGCCTGCAAATCGAAGATTTGCGAACTTTAGCGTAGCTAAAGTTAGCGAAGCTGAGCAAGCAAGCCAAGCAACCTTTGTGAAGCTGCGCACAGGCCTAAATTTGCG
>NZ_BAFE01000084.1 GCF_000247995.1 Mobilicoccus pelagius NBRC 104925 | reverse complement strand
CGCGCGCGCGCGCGGCGGGGGNGGGGGGGGGTCGGGCGGGTCTCAGGCGTCCTGGACCGAGATCGTCGCGGTCATCGTGTGCGACTCACCGGCGCCGAGCGCGATGCGTCCGGCGAGAGCGTTCGCGGTCTCGACGCAGACCATGCCGTGCCACTCGTCGTCGCCGAAGTCGCCCATCTCGGCGGCCTTGCGCTCCCACGGGTTCCACACGACGGTGTTGTTCGACCCGGCCTTGGCGACGACGACGCGGCGGTCGCCGTCGACGAGGGTGACGGTCTCGGTGGAGGCGTAGACGCGGTCGGTCTCCCGCCGGAACGTCACGTCGCCGGACTGGGCGTTGACGGCGCGGCCCCCGGGCGCCTTGTCGGCGTAGCGGGCCCCGTCGAGGCCCTCGAGGTGGATCGTCTCGACGTCGGAGACGCGGAAGTAGGTGTGGAGGGCCTCCTCGATCTCGAGCGGCTCGGTGGGGGAGGCGATCGTCAGGGTCATGCGCAGCTGGGCGCCCATCGTCACCGTGTACGTCGCGGTGAGGTCGGCGGGGACGTCGGCGACGCCGGGCACGTCGGCGATCTCCGAGAGCGGCGGCAGGGAGAGGACGACCGTGACGTCGTCGCCGTCGCGGCGCGCCTCGGTGAGGGCCCACCGCACGGTGCGGAAGAACCCGTGCTGCGGGCTGCGGTTCTTCGCCCGGCCGGTGCCGAACCACGGTGCGCAGATCGGGACGCCACCACGGATGGCGACGCCCTCGCCGTGGCGGGAGTGCGTGCTCACCCACAGCACCTCGTCGGCACCGGCGGGTGCCCACCGGGTCACGGTGGCGCCGTCGAGGTGGATCTCGCCGCGTCCGGCGGGGGTGTCGACGACGAGGCGGGGGGCCTCACCGTCGAGGCGGGACAGCCCGTCGGGCAGAGCGGAGTCGAGGGGGTTCATGGACCCATGGTCTACGGATGGGGTGCTCACGTCTGTCACGTCGGCACGAAACAGCGTGATTTTCAGCGGTTTCCGTCAGTACGTCGACGGGGATCGGGGCGTGTTGTGCGCATCCGGGGCGCCGCCGAGCTCCATGTCGCGCACCTCGTAGCCCGCGATGAGGTCGAGCCAGCCGAGCTCGGGGCCGTCGGCGAGGGTGATGGGCAGGGCGAGGAGCCGGGTGAGGAGGACGTCGGTCTCGGCGATCGCGAGGGAGTTGCCGGGACACCGGTGCGCTCCGTCGCCGAACGACATCCCCTCGGGGCGGACCCCGCGGCCGACCGTCCGGCCGGGGCAGAGACCGAGCGGGTCGGCGCCGACGTGCTCGGGGTCGGCGTTCGCGCCGCGGATCGAGAGGTCGAGGACGGCCCCGACGGGCACGACGTGGGTCGTCCCGCCGTCGACGAGCGTGAGGGGTTCGACGGCGCGCCGGTAGAGGTGGCCGACGACGGGTTCGAGCCGGAGGATCTCGTGGAGCATCGCGTGGCGTTCCGTCTCGTCGGCGGCGAGGTAGCGGCGGCGGAGGGCGTCGTCCTCGAGGAGGTGCCAGGCGACGACGCAGAGGTACTCGCGGGTCGTCACCATGCCGGCGGCTCCGTAGGTGACGCACTCGGTCGTGATCTCGGGGTCGGTGTACCCCTGCTCGAGGAGGTGGGAGACGACGTCCTCCTGCGGGTGCTCGCGGCGGGCGCGCACGGCGGGGCGGACGTCCTTGAGGTAGAAGAGCCCGACGCCGCCCGCGGCCTTCATCGACGTCGCCGCGTTCGCGATCGCGGCGAACCGCGCGGCGAGTCGTGCCGGGACCGTCGTGGGGGAGTTGGCGGGGGCGTCCGATGCCTCGGGGTCGGCCTCGGCGTCACGGGGGCGCGGGGGCTGCCACGGGATCGAGAACAGCCGTTCGAGGCGGCGGGCCATGCCGGCGGTGTCGGACTCCGTGAGGCCGATGACGGCGGCGGCGACGGCGACGGAGTACCCGAGGGCGATCTCCGACAGTTCGACGCGGCGACCCGCGGCGAGCTCGGCACGGACGTGCGCGACGATCGCGTCGGCCCGTTCGCTCATGAGGTCGCCGTAGCGGCGGCTCACGGTCGCCGGGGCGAAGTAGCGGGCGATCATGCTGCGTTGGCGGCGGTGCTCGGGGCCGTCCGTGAAGAGGATGGGGTCGCGCATCGCGACCTGGCCTCCGCGGGCGGTGCCCTCCCGCATCATGTCGACGTTGAACCCGGCCTGGACGGTCGCGGCGGTCGAGCGGAGGACCTCCTTGACGAGCGGCAGGGAGCGGACGTGCCAGGCCCCGTCGACGACCTCGATCGCGGGCGCCTCCGGTAGGTCGACCTCGCCGGGTCGGGACGTCTTGCGTCGGGCGTGGGCCCCGTGGGGGCAGGACGTGGTCATGACGCGGTCCTCTCGTGCGCGGGGACGGGTGCGGCGTCCCCGGCTCCCTCCGGCAAGTCTGCCCCCGGACGGCCGCAGGGGCGACGCGTGGTGCTCGCGTCGCCCCTGCGATGGACCTGGGCCTGTGACCGCTCCGGGTGCCTGGACGGCGGGTGGTGGGGCCGCCGTCACCTCTCCCTTCGGCAGGTCGGCGGCGGGTCGAAGGGGTTCGGGACGATCGCCCGTCATTGATCCGGCATCGATCGGGTCAAGGGACGGTCAAGTCGCACGGCGCCCGTCCCGAGGAGGCCTGCGGGGTGGGCGGGGAGGCGTGCCAGGCTTGGTCCATGGTCAGCCGCAGAGTGCTCATGCGTCGCCCCGAGCCGGGGTTGGGTGAGGCCGTCGTGTCCCTCATCGACCGCGAGCCGGTCGTGTTCGAGCGGGCCCTCGCGACGTGGGAGGCGTTGCGTGCCCTGCTCGAGGGGGCGGGCTGGGAGGTCGTCGTCGTCACGCCCGCGGACGGCGACCAGCCGTGTCCCGACGGGGTGTTCGTCGGCGACGCGGTGACGTCGGTGCGGGGGCGGGTGCTGCTCGCGCGGTCCTCGGTGGAGTCGCGGCGTCCGGAGCGTGCGGCGATCCGGCGGACGCTCGCCGCCCGGCACGTGCGGGCCGTGCCCGTGCGGCGGCCGGGCACCCTCGAGGGCGGGGATCTCGTCCTCGTCGACGACACCCTGTACGTCGGGGTGGGGTCGCGGACCAATCGCGCCGGGTTCGCGCAGGTCGTGCGTCGGTTCTCCCCGGCGTTGCGGGTCGTGCCGGTGCCGTTGCACAAGTCGGTGCAGCTCGACTCCGGCGTGAGCGCCCTGCCGTGCGGCACCGTCCTCGGATATCCGCCGCTCGTCGACGACCCGTCGGTGTTCGCCGAGTTCGTCCCCGTGCCCGATCGTACGGGCGCGCAGGTGTTCTCCCTCGGTGACGGCCGGGTGCTCGTCTCGGCGACCGCACCCGGATCGGCCGAGACGGTCGCCTCCCTCGGCTACGACCCCCTCCCCGTCGACATCACGGAGTTCGAGAAGCGCGAGGGCACGATCCCCTGCCTCCTCGCCCCGTTCTGAGGGGCGTCCCTGGGGGTGCCCCTATGGTCTTCGTCAAGCCGCAACGGGTGTTGGTGGGTGGTACAGGGTGCCGTCGCGGAGCATGGCGTGGAGGACGTCGCAGCGGCGTCGGGCGAGGCAGATGAGGGCGGCGTCGTGTTTCTTGCCTTGGGCTCCTGCTGAGCGACGGACTCGATGTTCCGCTGGTCACCGGTGCGCCGTCAGCAGCCGGCACCCACGCCTGCGAAGAGACCTCACCAACCGGTGGGCCGCGTCCCTGTCAGCGGTCGGCCGACGCCATCAGACCCGGTGACAACACACCCCCGATCATGGTTGCGACAGGGGTACATCGTGCGCCGCGAGCCGTTGAGCGGATCGACGTCCGCAGCCCGGCGCGGCGTCGAGTACCCGAACGCCTCCGACGACAGGCGCGCCGAGGCGAGCCGGTCGTCGTCGGAGTCGGTCGCCACTCGAATGGTCACCGGGGTCGTCACGTTCACCCGCCGAGGGTGCCATACGTCGCGGATCTCACTCCTTCGGCTGCAGGACGATGCGCTCCTCGGTGTGCTTGGCGATCGCGGCGGGGCTGTAGAGCATCGGCACGTACCGGCCCTCGGACCAGGGTTCGGCGAGATCGCGGTAGTGCTTGTCGAACGGGTCCCCGGACTGGCCGGGCGTGTTCATCACCCAGGACGCGTCCCAGTTACCGACGTCGATGACCTGCTTGTACGACGCCCGTCCGGCCGCGATCGGTGTCGTCCGCGAGCCCGGGATCGCGAACGGCCCCACGTTCAACCGGGGATCCATCGCGCCGAGAGGATGTTCCATCGCGACGGCGTTGCCGCGGTAACCCCAGGCGTCATCGGAGACCGGTCCGAGCTCGGCGAGCGCTGCCCGGTACGCATCGGTGAGCGTGGCGAGCAGAAGCTCATCGCGCACGGCAGCCGGATCGGCACCAAGACGATCGGCGTACTTCTCGGGGTGTTGGAGCAGGTCCTCGACGGCGAGCCAATCCACTTCCGCGAGCAGTTGCCGCTGTTGCTCCGGGACGAGCGCGTCGCGCACGGCCGTGTTGATTCGCGGTTGCCAGTACTTCTCGAAGAGTGTGGCGGGGACCGAACCGAGGGGCTCCGAACCGTTCCACCCAGACACGAGGTCGAGCGCCGCGACCGTCGTCGGGTCGTCACTGGTGAGCGAGCGCGTCAACCGAGCCACCGTCTGCGCCCGCGGCGAGGTCACGTCATGCTGCAGCCGTTTCGAGTCCTCCAGCGTGTGCCGCGGCTGACGCGAGAGCACCCGGGAGATGCGCCGATACCGCTCGGGCCCCGTCCACTGGTACGCGGTGACGTTCTCCTTCGCCGTACCCGGATCGAGGTTGAACTGGTTGGCGGTCGCGAACCAGCCCTGCCGCGGGTTGTACGCCGAGGGCAGCTTGTCGTTGGGCACGTAGCCGTTCCACTCGTACCGGCCGTCGCCGGGTACGGGCAGCAGTCCGTCGTAGCCCTTGCGGCGTGGGGCGAACGTGCCCGGCTTCCAGCCGATATTGCCGTGGACGTCGGCGTACACCTGGTTCTCTCCCGGCGCGCCCCAGCGCTTCAACGCCTCGAGGAATTCCGGCCAGGACCGCGCCCTCATGTACCCGGTGCTCGCGAAGTAGGCGGATGTGCCGGGCTCGGTCCACACCGACCGCACGGCATACGCCTTTCGGGTCTTGTTATCGATGTGCACGATCGGGCCGTGGCGGGTGAATCGGACCTGTCGCTCTTCGACCGAGCCGCCACGAACGGGGATCCTCTCGGTCTCGGTGCGGATCTCCTCCCATCCGCCCTGATAGCGGTAGGCGCTGCCGTCGTCGTTCAGGTCATAGACGTAGAGGTCCTGCGCGTCGGTGCCGAAGATCGTGAGCCCGAAGGCGACCGTGTCGTTGTGGCCGATGGAGATGCCGGGCAACGCGGGCTCGCCGCCGCCGATGACGTTCATGCCGGGCGCCTTGAGGTGCGCGATGTACCGCAGCGAGGGCGCCTGATGCACTCGGTGGGGATCGTTCGCGAGTATCGGCCGACCGGTCGCCGTACGTCGCGGCGAGACGACCCAGTTGTTGCTGCCGTCCTTCTCGGCACCGTCGGCGCCCCCACCCGCCGGGGCCGGCGTGAACCGCACCGGTGCCTTCACGTCCCCGGAGAACTCCACCGGCTCCGTGGCCAGTTTGTAGGTGGCGAGGACATCCTTCGGCAGGCACGGATCGAGCCCGGCGGGCACCGAGGTCGTCGTCTCCGGCTGACGCTTCATTCGTAGGTCATCGAGGTCGAGGGCGTTCGCGCAGGCGAGCTTCGCACGGGCCACCTCGTCGTCGAGGCCGCTGACGAGGGCGTGCGTGCGGATGCGCACGACGTCCTCCGGCTTCCACCTGTCCGGGGTGTAACCGAGTGCCCGGAACTCCGGTGGTAGCTTGTCGGGGTGCTGCTCGAGCCAGTCGATGTACGCGTTGACACCGGTCGCGAACTTCGTCGCGATGCGCTTGGAGTCAGGGCCGTAGGCAGCCCACTCGGCGTCCATGTCACCGCGGTACAGGAAGAGGCGCGCAGCGCGATCCTGCTCCACGTACTTTTCGCCGAACACCTCCGACAGCCTGCCGAGTCCGCGCCGGTGCGACAGGTCGATCTGGAACAGCCGATCCCGCGCGGCGTTGAACCCCTGAGCGAGGAACGCGTCGTCGGTGGAGGAGGCCGAGATGTGCGGCACGCCCCAGCGATCCACGTCGATCGTCGCCGTCTTGTCCAGGCCGGCGACGGTGCGATGCGTCGTCGGCACCTGCTTTCCCTCGGGCCTGGGAGAGGCGCCGAAGGCCGGAGCGGCGACGAGCGCCAGGACAACACTGCCTGCTCCGGTCAATGCGGCCATTCGGGCGCGGGTCGAGCGTGACGTCATCAGTGGACCTCCTCGTCGAGTCCGCTCGACGCTACCCCCTCACGCCCGAATACCCCGGGCATCGAGGTGTCCGGCTCGGGCCGTGGGCGCCGGGGCGTCGCCGCTCAGAGCCGCGGTGGCGGCGTCGTGCTCGTCGAAGGGGGGTTCGGAGACCTCGAGGTGCGGGTTCTCCTCCTGCGTGGCGACGAGGTGGGACTGGCGCAGGGATGGGTGACATCTGATCTGGCTTGCCGTGGGGCAGGCCTGGGAGGATGAGGAACCTGCCGAAGCGCTATCCGCGGGAGTTCGGTGAGGATGTCGTGCGCGGGGCCCGGAACCGGGAAGACGGGGTCACCTTGGCGCAGGTCGCCAAGGACCGACCTGCCGGGTGCTCAAGCTGTGCCGCCGGCAGTACTACCGCCGGCTGGATTCACCCGTCACCGACGCCGAACTGGCCGAGGCCTACCGGGCGGACGCGCTGTTCGAAGCGCACCGGGACGATCCGGAGTTCGGGTACCGGTACCTGCGCGAGGAAGCCACCGACCCCGGCGAGGCCATGTCGGCTCGCACGGCGTGGCGGATCTGCTCGCAGAACGCCTGGTGGAGCGCTTTCGGGAAGGAGAAGACCACGCACGGGAAGAAACCCGGCCCGCCGGCCCACGACGACCTCGTCCAGCGCAACTTCACCGCCCAGGCGCCGAACGAACTGTGGCTCGGCGACATCCCTGAGCACCGCACGGATGAGGGGAAGCTGTATCTGTGTGCGATCAAGGACGTCTACTCCGGCCGGATCGTGGGATCGAACGGACCAACCATCGACGTCGACGACGGACCCGCCTGGGGCGACTCACCCCGGTCGAGTTCGAAACGATCAACACCACACAGACCGCGACCGCGGCCTGACACCACGAGTGTCACCCGACCCTGCAGCGGTCCCGGTTTCGTCTTGCGGCAATGGCTTGTCGTGCAGCCGTTTGTCACTCGCATCGACAGCGCAGGCGTGGTGTTCGCCCTCGCCGACGTCCAGACCGAGATGGACCGCCTAGGAGCGGTCGGGCAGGTCGTGCATCGATCCTCCTGCTGAGCGACGGACTCGATGTTCCGCTGGTCACAGGTGCGCCGTCAGCAGCCGGCACCCACGCCTGCGAAGAGACCTCACCAACCGGTGGGCCGTGTCCCTGTCAGCGGTCGGCCGACGCCACCAGACCCGGTGACAACACCCCCCGGATCGTGGTTGCGGCAGGGGCAAACAGTCATGCCGGGCCTGGTGACCAGCACCCCTCATCATCGGGGCGCGAAAAAAAGGTAACGGGGGCGTCGAGGGGGCGGGCCGTCAGTACAGGTCGGCGACCTGGGGTGCGACGGCGTCCCAGGCCTGGGGGGAGGAGGCGGCGAGGAGGCCGACGCGGCCGGACTCGCCGACGCGGTAGGGGGTGCCGTCGAGGTAGGCGACGGTGCCGCCGAGCTCACGGACCATGAGGGAGCCGGGGCAGTGGTCCCACGGCAGGCCCCGCGTGTAGAGGACTCCGTGGACACGGCCCTCGAGGAGCCACGGGTAGTCGATGCCGCAGCTCCATGCGGTGGGGCCGAGGTCGAGGTCGCCGTGGCGGCCCTCGAGGCGGGGGCTGGACGTGACGACGGTGAGGTCGGACGGCGTCGTCATCGGCGACATCGCCACGCCGTCGCGCTCGACGCCCGCACCGCGCTCGGCGACGTAGGCGACACCGTGCGCCGGGTGGAGGATCCACGCCCGCACGACCTCGCCGCGGCGGAGCTCGCTGAGCATCACCGCGTGGTCGGGGGAGCCGTGGACGAAGTTCTTCGTGCCGTCGACGGGATCGACGGTGAACGCCCGCTCCGCACCGGGCAGCCGGGTCGGCAGCTCCGGATCGGACGCGGTCGCCTCCTCCCCGACGACGAGGACCCCCGGGTCGTCCGCGAGGAGGGCCGCGGTGATGAGCCCCTCCGCCTCCTGGTCGGCGACGGTGACGAGGTCACCGGGGTTCTTCTCCATCACCTGGTCGGCGTCGAGCGCCCGGAACCGGGGGGTGATGACCTCCTCGGCGACCTCGCGCATGAGCTCCAGAACGGCGTGCGTGTCCACCTCTCCACGGTCTCACACGCGCCGGAGGCTACGAACGGTCCTGCCACTTGGGCGTCGTCGACGGCACGTAGTGCTCCATCGCGTCGAGGAGCGCGCCCGAGTCGGCGTCCATCGCGTAGAGACCGAGGTGCGGCGCCCGCACGAACCCCTCCGCGACGCTGTGGCCGAAGAACGCCCCGAGCCGCTGGTAGTAGCCGAGCGTGTCGAGGAACCCGACGGGCTTGGAGATGAGGCCGAGCTGGTTCCACGTGAGGATCTCGACGACCTCCTCGAGGGTGCCGAACCCGCCGGGCATCGCGACGAAACCGTCGGAGAGCTCCGCCATCGCCGCCTTGCGTTCGTGCATCGACGACGTCACCCGCAGGTCGGTGAGGCCGGCGTGCGCGACCTCGGCAGCGACGAGGTGCTCGGGGATGACCCCGACGACCTCCCCGCCGGCCCCGAGCACGGCGTCGGCCACCGCGCCCATGAGACCCACCGACGCGCCACCGTAGACGAGCGTCATCCCCCGTCGGGCGATCTCGCCGCCGAGGGCCGTCGCGGCCTCCATGTACCGGGCGTCCCCGCCCGTGCCGGACCCGCAGAACACACACACGCTGCGCATACCGGCAGCCTAGTGCGCCGAGGGGGCGGAATCGCGGGGCACGCTCCCCGAGAACGACGCCCGGTCGGGAACACCAGGGGCGGTGGTGGTCTCGCGGAATCCGGGACGCCCGGGCGGGGCCCCGTTACCGTGGCCGGTATGGACACGAACCTCACCCGCGCCGAGTGCCACCACCGCAGCGAGGACATCACCCTCGCCTCCTACCGGGTCGAGGTCGACGTCTCCGAATGCACCGACCCGCAGGTCGCGACGTTCCCGACGACGTCGGTCGTCGACCTGCAGAGCGTCTCGGGCCGCATCACCCTCGATTTCATCGGTGAGGTCACCGAGGTCGAGGTCGACGGTGAGCAGCGTGAGGTCGACGCCGACGGGGCCCGCGTCCACGTGGACGTGCCCGCCGGGCGCCCCTGCACCGTCACCGTGCGGGGTCAGGCCGGGTACAGCCGCTCCGGGGAGGGCCTGCACCGGTACGTCGACCCCGCCGACGACCGCGTCTACCTGTACACGCAGTACGAGCCGTCCGACTCCCGCCGCGTGTTCGCCTGCTTCGAGCAGCCCGACCTCAAGGCCGAGTTCACGTTCGTCGTCACCGGCCCCGACGAGTGGGAGATCCGCAGCAACGGCCCCGAGATCGCCCGCGAGGACACCGGCGAGAACGCCGCGGGCCTGCGTTGCAGCCGCCGCACCTTCGCGACGACGGCGAAGCAGTCGACGTACCTCACGTGCATCGTCGCCGGCCCCTACCGCCGCTGGGACGACGAGTGGAGCCGCACGATCGACGGCACCGAGCTCCGCATCCCCCTCGCCCTCCTGTGCCGCGAGTCCCTCGCCGCCGCGTTCGACCCCGAGAACGTCTTCGCCCTCACCAGGCAGGGTCTCGATCACTTCCACGACCGGTTCGCCTACCCGTACCCGTGGGGCAAGTACGACCAGATCTTCGTGCCCGAGTACAACCTCGGCGCGATGGAGAACCCCGGCCTCGTCACGTTTGCCGACCAGCGGTACGTGTACGAGTCGGCGGCCACCCGCAGCCAGCTCGAGGCACGTTCGAACACCCTCATGCACGAGATGTCGCACATGTGGTTCGGCGACCTCGTCACGCCGAAGTGGTGGGACGAGCTGTGGCTCAAGGAGTCGTTCGCCGACTACATGGGCACCGCCGCCAACGTGCTTGCCACCGAGTTCACCGACGCGTGGACCCCGTTCTGCGCCGGGCGCAAGGCGTGGGCGTACGAGCAGGACCAGCTGCCCACGACCCACCCGATCGTCGCCGACATCCCCGACATCGAGGCCGCCCGCCAGAACTTCGACGGCATCACCTACGCCAAGGGTGCGAGCGTCCTCAAGCAGCTCGCCGCCTACGTGGGCGAGGAGGAGTTCTACGCCGGCGCCCGCACGTACTTCCGCAACCACGCGTTCTCCTCCACGACGCTGCCCGACCTCCTCGCCCCGCTCGAGGAGGCCTCGGGCCGCGACCTCGGCCCGTGGGTCGAGCAGTGGCTCCACACGACGGGCGTCTCCGAGCTCACCCCGCGGGTCACGCTCGGGGACGACGGGACGATCGCCGAGCTCGCGATCGAGCAGGGCGGGTCCGGCGCGAACGGCGACGTGTGGCGCGACCACCGCCTCGTCGTCGGCCTCTACGAGCGTGCCGAGGACGGCACCCTCCACCGCAGCTCCCGCATCGAACTCGACGTCACCGGTGAGCGCACCGTCGTCATCGAGGCAGCAGGGCTGCCCGCCCCGGCGCTCATCGTCGTCAACGACGACGACCTCACCTACGCCAAGGTGCGTCTCGACGAGCAGGGCCTCGCGACGATCCGCGAGACGTTCGCCATCGAGTCCTCCCTCACGCGGGGGTGCGTGTGGTCATCGCTGTGGCAGGCGTGCCGCGACGCGCTGCTGCCCGCGTCCGACTACGTCGACCTCGTCTGCCGTCACGCGCCCGCCGAGACGCACGTCGCGCTCCTCACCGGTGCGCTCACGAACGCGCTCGTCGCCGCCCGCGACTACGCGCCCGCAGAGCAGCGGGCCGAGCTCGAGCGGCGCCTGCTCGACCTCGCCGCCGAGCAGATGCGCGCCGCCGAGCCCGGCTCCGGTATGCAGCTCGTCTTCGCCCGCGCGTTCGCCGAGGCGGCGCTCTCCTGCGACGCCCGCGCCGAGGAGATCCGCGGGATCCTCGAGGGCGCCGAGACCGTCGAGGGCCTGCCGCTCGACTCGATGATGCGGTGGTCCCTCCTCCGGGCCCTCGCCGCCACCGGCCACGCGACGGTCGAGGAGCTCGACGCCGAGCGGGAGCGCGACACGAGCTCCCCGGCGCGCATTCGCCACCTCACGACGCAGTCCTCGATGCCCGACGCCGCGACGAAGAAGTCGGCGTTCGAGCGGGTCGTCGACGAGGCCACCCTGTCGAACGACGAGGTCACCGCACGCACGACGGGCTTCTCGACCCCCGGCCACGGGTCGCTCGCGCAGCGATACCTCGAGCCGTACCTCGAGGCGCTCCTGCCCGTGTGGCGCTCCCGCAGCCAGGAGCTCGCGACGCGCATGGTCCGCGGGTTCTTCCCCGGCGCCGACCTCGAGGCCGACGCGCGCGTCGAGGAGCACTCCGTCGTCGTCGCCGTCCACGGCTGGCTCGATGCGAACCCCGATGCCCCCACCGCGCTGCGTCGGCTCCTCGTCGAGCGGGTCGCGCTCCTCGAGCGGGCGCTGCGGGCACAGGCCGCGGCCCGCGGGCCCCGTGGCTAGGCTGACGCGCATGGACAAGCCGCAGATCCCCATTCCCGAGGGCACCCCGCCCACCGAGCTCCAGATCGAGGACCTCACCGTCGGCGACGGCACCGAGGCCACCACGGGCTCCTCGATCGCCGCCCACTACGCCGGGGTCGCCTGGTCGACCGGTGCCGAGTTCGACAACAGCTACGACCGTGGCGCCCCGATCGAGTTCCCCCTCGGTGGCGGCATGGTCATCAAGGGCTGGGACGACGGCATCGTCGGCATGAAGGTCGGCGGCCGCCGCCGCATCACGATCCCGCCGCACCTCGGTTACGGCGACCGTGGCGCCGCCGGCGTCATCAAGCCGGGCGAGACCCTCGTCTTCGTCGTCGACCTCGTCGACGTGCACTGAGCCGGGCCCATCCACGACGAGCCCACCCCCCCACGATCGGCGGGGTGGGCTCGTCGCGTCCGCGGGGTCGTGCGTCCTCGCGGTCGTGCGTCCTCGCGGTCGTGGTGCCGCTCAGGCGGCCTCGGTCTCGGCGGCGTCGGGGTTCTGCGCCCAGAGGTCCGGGCCGAAGACCTCGTAGCGGATGTTCTCCGGCGCGACGCCCTTGCGGATGAGCGTGCGGCGGGCGTCGCGCATGAACGGCAGCGGCCCGCACATGAACACGTGCGCCCCGGCGGGGACGTCGAGGTCGGAGAGGTCCATGAACCCGGGACGGGCACCGCGGCCGTCGTCGGCGACCTCCTCGTACCAGAGGTGCGTCGTCACATCGGCGAGCCCGGCGGCGGTGGCGGTCGTCGTCTCGTAGAGGGCGTGCGAGGCGGCCGAACGGTCGGCGTGGGCGAGGATCACCCGGCGCGAGGGGCGACGCTCGGCGAGGTCGTCGAGGATCGCCGCCATCGGCGTGATGCCGACCCCGGCGCTCACGAGTACGAGCGGCGCGTCGTCGTCGTCGAGGACGACGTCGCCGCACGGCACCGACACCTCGAGGGTGGAACCGACCGGGCACTCGTCGAGGAGGTGGTTCGACACGACCCCGGCGGGGGCGTCGCCGGTGGCGCGCACGCGGCGGACGGTGATCTGCACCGTGTCGGGGCGTGGGCCGGAAGAGACGGTGTACTGCCGCGGTTGTGTCGAGCCGTCGGTGAGGTGGGCGTTGACGGTCACGTACTGCCCGGCGCGGTGCGCGGGCACCGGCTCGCCGTCGACGGGGCGGAGCGTGAACGTGACGACCTCGTCCGGCACCTCGTCGCGGCGCTCGACGACGGTCATCTCGCGCCACGGGTGATCGGGGTCGACGCCCTTCTCCGTGTAGAGGGATGCCTCCTTCGCGACGAGTTGCAGCGCGAACAGCCAGTACACCTCGTCCCACGCCATCGCGACCTCCGGTGTGACGGCGTCGCCGAGGACCTCGCCGATCGCCTGCATGAGGTGGTGACCGACGATCGTGTATTGCGGGGCGGTGATGCCGAGCGAGACGTGCTTGTGGGCGATGCGTTCGAGGACGGGCTCGAACGAGGGCGCGCCGGGATCGACGAGGTGCACCGCGTAGGCGACGACGGAGGCGGCGAGGGCCTGGGGCTGGTCGCCGAGGGCCTGGTCGGCGCGGTTGAACACGTCGAGCAGCTCGGGGTGGGCGGCGAACATCTCGGGGTAGAAGCGGGAGGTGATCGCCACCGCGTTCTCGGCGACGACCCCGGCGGTGGCCTTGACGATCTCGGCGGACTGGGCGGACAGCATGGCGGGCTCCTCATGGTCGGTCGTCGCGTGGATGTCGCGACGTCCACATATTACGCGGGGTTAAGACTGTTTTAATAGCGCAAGAGGGGGTGCTCGTCCACCGATCCCCGCGCACCCCGGCGGGTACGCTGCGCCCACCAGACCAGCTCTCCCCGGGAGAACGTGTGAGCCCCCTTCTCTACCAGGCCCTCGCCATGGGCGTGTACCTCCTCGTGATGCTCGCGATCGGCTGGTACTCCTACCGCCGCACCCACAGCCTCGACGGCTACATGCTCGGCGAACGCGACCTCTCGCCGTCCGTCGCCGCGCTCTCCGCCGGCGCCGCCGACATGTCCGGTTGGCTCCTCATGGGGTTGCCCGGCGCGATCTACGCCTCCGGCCTCGTCGAGGGGTGGATCGCCGTCGGCCTCACCGTGGGCGCCTGGCTCAACTGGAAGTTCGTCGCGCCGCGCCTGCGCGCCTACACCGAGGTCGCGTCCAACTCGATCACCGTGCCGAGCTTCCTCGAGAACCGCCTCCACGACTCCTCGCGGGCGCTGCGCATCGCGTCGGGCCTCATCATCCTCGCGTTCTTCACGTTCTACGTGAGCTCCGGCCTCGTCGCCTCGGGCGTGTTCTACGAGAGCACGTTCGGGCGCGGGTACCACGAGGGTCTGCTCCTCATCGGCGCCGTCACCATCGCCTACACACTGTTCGGCGGGTTCCTCGCCGTGAGCTACACCGACTTCGTCCAGGGCGTGATGATGGTCTCCGCCCTCGTCGCGCTGCCGATCGTCGGGCTCACCAAGGTCGGCGCAGTCCAGGGCGTCGTCGACGCCGCGCACGCCGCGAGCCCGCACCACCTCTCGATGGTCGCCGGGGCGAGCGCCGTCGGCACGATCTCGGCGCTCGGGTGGGGTCTCGGGTACGTCGGCCAGCCGCACATCATCGTCCGGTTCATGGCCCTGCGGAACGCCCAGGACGCGGTTGCCGGTCGCCGCATCGGCATCGCGTGGATGATCTTCTCCGTCCTCGGCGCCGGCGCGACCGCCCTCGTGGGTCTCGCCTACTTCCACCAGGCGGGCACACCGCTGACGGGTACCGCCTCGGAGACCGTCTACATCCGCCTCGGGCAGGCGATCTTCCACCCGATCGTCGCCGGGTTCATGCTCGCCGCCGTGCTCGCCGCGATCATGAGCACGATCAGCAGCCAGCTCCTCGTCACGTCGTCGGCGCTCGTCGAGGATCTCTACCGGGCCCGCGTGGAGTCCCGTGGCGTCCGTCACGAGGATCGGTACTACGTGCTCCTCAGCCGCCTCGCGGTGCTCGCCGTCTCCCTCGTCGCGCTCGCGCTCGCGTGGGAGCAGAACGCGACGATCCTCCGCCTCGTCGCCTTCGCGTGGGCCGGGTTCGGCGCGGCGTTCGGACCGACGGTGCTCCTCTCCCTCTACTGGCGCCGCCTCACCGCGTGGGGCGCGCTCGCAGGCATGATCACCGGTGCCCTCACCGTGGCGCTGTGGGGCCCCTCGACGACGTGGGGCGGTGGTCGCGCCGACGCGCTCTTCGGCATCTACGAGATCCTCCCCGGCTTCGCGCTCAACCTCGTCGTCGCCGTCGTCGTCAGCCTCCTCACCTACCGGCCCTCGCCGCGCATCGAGGAGGAGTTCGACCGCATGACCGTGCTCTCCACGCGACTGGCGGATCCCGACGCCGCCGCGTCGATCTCCGGCGACGACACCGTGGCCTGACCGACCCGTCTGCGGGAGCACCACGGACGACCTGGACGACACGCACGACGCATGACAGAAGGCCGCGGACCCGGACGGGTTCGCGGCCTTCTGCGGGGGACTCGGAGGAGGGGGTCTCCGATCGCCCGGGCGCTCAGGCCAGGGGCGACCGACCGAGGCTGCGGGGCCGTCGATCGGTCGAGTAGGCCTCCGTGAGGCGGAGGAAGCGCTCCGTCGGGTCCATCGACGAGTGGTTGCGGGGCACGTGGCGGCCGTGGGCGCGGCGGGTGCCGCGGGCGTCGATGTAGGCGTCGATGTCGGCGGCGACGTAGGTGACGCCCGTGGTGAAGCGGGCCTCGGCAGGGGCGGCGGCGTCGAAGGTCGCCTGCGTGGCGCCGGGGTGCTCGGAGAGGTCGTCCTCGACCGTGAGGTCGGCGCGGGCGGCAGGCGCGGGCGCAGGTGCGGACTCGCCGGTGTCGGTGGCGGTGTCGGTGGCGGTGGAACGCACGACCCGTAGGTGGGGGCGGACGGGCTCGCCGGGCAGGCGGCCCGCGTAGATGTCGCGCGAGGCGGCCTCGGCCCGCTCGTCGCGGGTGGTGGCACGCACCGCGGAGGCGACCGTGACGAGGAGCCAGGCGATGCCAGCGACGGTGAGCGCGACCATCGCGACCTGGTACCAGCGCGGCGCGCTCGGCAGGAGACAGGCGGCGTTGCCGAGGACGAGAGCCCCGCCGACGATGCCGCCCATGATCGGCAGGTCCTCGCCGTGGCGGCGGAGGTTGTCGGTGCCGGCGGTGACGGCGGCGGCGAGTACGGCCGAGCACGTGAGCAACAACAGGTGCAGCGCGGTCATCGGATCCCCCTGGTGCGTTCGCGGCGATCCCCCGATCGCCTGCCCCTGACCCCCCCGGTCACGGTGGTGGATGACCGTCCTGATCACCCGTCCAGATTCAGCGTACTGAACCACCGTCCAGGACGGCCATCCTGTTCGTCCGCGGTTGTATGCGTGGGGCCTCGCACCGGGGCAGACCGATGGGGAGACGCAAGGTGGGAGTGGGTTGGCACGGCCCGGACACGCGACGAGCGGGACCGGACGTCGTGTCCGGTCCCGCTCGTGTGGGTGACTCGTGTGGGTGCTCGTGTAGGTGACGCGAGTGCGTCTCGGGGGGTGTCCGCCCGGGAGGGGTCAGCCGCGTGCCGCGGAGGAGCCGCCCCTGCGGCCGTCGGATCCCTCGGAGGGGTCGCGGTCCTCGGCGTGCTCGGCGGAGAGACGGATGCGGCGGCCCTGTTCGACGACCCGCTCCCGCTTGGCCTCGTTCTTCTCACTCACCGTCGTGTCGCGCGGCGGGAGCTGGAGGGTCTCCTCGGCCTCGATGCCGGCCTGGAGCTGACGCGACCGTTCGAGCTCGGCGTCGATCTCCGCACCGAAGAGGAGGGCGTTGTTCGTGATCCACAGCCAGAGGAGGAAGACGATGACGCCACCGAGGGAGCCGTACGTCTTGTTGTAGTTGCCGAAGTTCGCGACGTAGAAGCCGAACGCGACGGAGACGACGATCCACAGAAGGATCGCGACGGTCGAGCCGACGCTCAGCCACCGGAACTTGGGCTGCTGCACGTTGGGCGTGACGTAGTAGAGCAGCGCGACGATGAGGATGACGAGCGCGACGATGACGGGCCACTTCGCGACGTCCCACACCATGACGGCGGTGTCGCCGAGGCCGACGAGATCGCCGACGGCGTGGGCGACGGGGCCGCTCAGCGCGAGGCCGAGGCCGATCGCCGAGATGAGCATGAGGATGACGAGCGTGAGGAGGAGGAAGATCGGCCGGGCCTTCCAGATGGGTCGGCCCTCGTCGACCTCGTAGACGCGGTTCATCGCGCGGGAGAAGGCGTTGACGTAGTTCGACGCCGACCACAGGGCGATGAGGAGACCGGTGACGAGCGCGAACCCGGCGGCCTGCGTCTTCACCATCGAGTCGAGGACGGGTTCGACGACCGAGAGGATGTCGGAGGGGACGACCCGCCCGGCCATCTCCATGAGGGAGTCGACGGTGCGCTGCCCCTGCCCGAACACACCGAGCAGCGAGATCATCGCGAGGAGTGCGGGGAAGAGGGAGAGCACCGAGAAGTAGGTGAGGGCGGCGGCCGCGTCGGTGCAACCGTCGCGGAGGAACTCCATCGCCGCCTTGCGGGCGGTGTACCGCCAGGACGGCTTGCGGATCTCGGTGGGCGAGGAGGGCTTGACCGGCGCGTCGGGCGCGGGGGCGGTTTCGGCCTTCGCTGCGCTGGTGCCCTCGGCGGGCTGGGTCATGGTGGTGGTCCTCGGGAGGGGGTGGACGTCGTCGACGGCGTCGACGTTACCCGCGTGCCGGGCCGACCACACGTCCTCGAGACCGTGGGTGTGGCGGCAGCCGAGGCGTCCTCGCAGCGGGGCGTCGTGGTCGCGGGCGAGGCCCGTGCGCGTGGGCCGGGTGCCGCGCGGACGACGGTCCTCGTGCGCGGTCGTGCCCGGCGGGGGCGTCGCGGGCGTGAGGGCGCAGCGGCTCTCCCGCTTCGGTGGCAGCTGTCGGCGGAGCGCGAGACGGCGTCGGGCACCCTCGTCGTGACCGTCATGACCGTCGTGGCCCCCGTCGCCGTGACCCGCGCGATCGTCCGTCTCGTCGTACACAGCGCCCTCCGTGGCGTCGTCGTCCCCCGTGGCCGGGCACGCCGTGGCCGACCACGGTCCTCCCGGTCTCCCCACATCGGCCCGGCGACGGCGGGGTTGAGGGGTTCGGGACGCGGGTCGAACGTCCGACCGGCCCGATGGCCCCCACCGGGGCCTCGCACGGGGTGGTCCGAGGAGGGCCCGGAGGCGGGGGTCGTGTCCGACGAGGGGCCTCACGTGGGGCCCTCATCCACTACCGTCGAGGACATGTCACGACCGCATGCCGCAGCCCTCGTCGAGGACGCGTGGAACTCCCGCATGAACCAAGTCCTCGCCGGGCGGGGGTGGACGCCGCGCGCCGTCGGGCACACGGGCTACGGCTCGGCCGACTTCGTGCGCGTCCTCGGCCGGGTGCTCCTCTCCCGGCACCCGGAGGAGGAGACGATCGACGCGAAGGACCTCGCCGGTCCCGATGCCGAGCTCGGGCCGGAGCGCAAGGTGCGCGGCTGGCGGGCGTTCATGACGGCGCAGCTCATGAATGCCGAGGTGGAGGTCCGCATCGGCGAGACGGTCCACCGCACCCGCACCGACCGCAGCGGATACGTCGACCTCACCGTCACCGGGCACGACCTCGAACCGGGATGGCACGAGGTGACGATCACCCCCGTCGGGGGCGTCTCGGCCGAGGCGCACGTGCAGATCGTCGACCCGTCCGTGCGGTTCGGTCTCGTGAGCGATATCGACGACACGATCATCACGACGTCGCTGCCGCGTCCGCTCATCGCCGCGTACAACACGTTCGTCCTCACCGAGCAGGCGCGCCACATCGTGCCGGGCATGGCGCCGATGTACCGCGAGCTGCTCGAGGAGCGTCCGGGCGCGCCGATCTTCTACCTCTCCACGGGGGCGTGGAACACCGAGGACACGCTCAACCGGTTCATCCGGCGTCACGGCTACCCTGCGGGGCCGCTCCTCCTCACCGACTGGGGTCCGACGAACACGGGGTGGTTCCGTTCGGGGCAGCACCACAAGCGGGTGACGCTGCACCGGCTCGCGCGGGAGTTCCCACAGATCAAGTGGGTCCTCGTCGGCGACGACGGGCAGCACGACCCGAAGATCTACGGCGACTTCGCCCGCGACAGGCCCGACGTCGTCCGCGCCATCGGCATCCGTGAGCTCACGACGACCGAGCAGGTGCTGAGCCACGGTCTGCCCGTCTCGAACGAGGGGTTCGCGCCGCGCGTCCACCGGCCGGTGCCGGTCGTGCGTGCGCCCGACGGGTACGGGTTGCTGCGGCAGCTGCGGGCCGTCCTCGCGCAGGGGTGAGTCGTGCCCGAGCTGCCCGAGGTCCAGGCCCTCGTCGACTTCCTCGCCGCGCGTCTGCTCGGTGACGAACCGCGCGTCGTCACCGGGGTCGAGCTCGCGTCGATCGCCGTGCTCAAGACGTACGCGCCACCGCCGGACGCGCTCGTCGGGCTGCCCGTGTCGTCGGTGCGCCGTCACGGCAAGTTCCTCGACCTCGAGTGCGAGGGCGTCCACCTCGTGTTCCACCTCGCCCGGGCGGGGTGGTTGCGGTGGTCCGACACGCTGCCGGAGAAGCCGGTGCGGCCGGGGAAGTCGCCGCTCGCCCTGCGGGTGCGGTTCGACGACGGGTCGGGCTTCGACCTCACCGAGGCGGGCACGAAGAAGTCGCTCGCGGTGTACGTCGTCGAGGATCCGGGTGCCGTGCCGCGCGTCGCCTCCCTCGGGCCCGACCCGCTCGCCGACGACTTCACCCTCGAGGCGTTCACCGACCTGCTCACGCGCAAGCGGGCGCAGATCAAGGGCGTGCTGCGCGATCAGGGCGTCATCGCGGGCATCGGCAACGCCTACTCCGACGAGATCCTCCACGTCGCCAAGCTGTCGCCGTTCACGCTCACGACGTCCCTCGACGAGGAGACGATCGCCCGGCTCTACGCAGCGATGCGGGAGACCCTCACGGGCGCCGTCGACGCGGCGAGCGGTCGGCCCGCCGCACAGCTCAAGGACGCGAAGCGGGCCGGGATGCGGGTCCACGGCCGCACCGGCGAGGCCTGCCCGGAGTGCGGGGACGTCGTCCGCGAGGTGTCGTTCGCCGACTCCTCGCTCCAGTACTGCGCCACCTGTCAGACGGGTGGCCACCCCCTCGCCGATCGACGGATGTCCCGTCTGCTCAAGTGACCTCGCGTCTTCGGCGCCGCCGTGAGAGCCCTCCTCCGCCATGTGGGCATCGACATCGCCCCTGGTCATCGGCACACTGCGATGAGGTTGGCCTGCGCGGCGGAGACGGAGGAGCTGGCACGTGAGGCGTTGGGTGAGACGGGACCGCACGCCGCGTGACACCACCGCAGCGGGCGCGCTCGACGCTGCCCTGAACCTCCTCGTCCGCACCTGCCGCCTCGAACGTCGCGCCCTGCCGGTCTGTCCCGTCGCGACCGTCACCGACGACCGCGTCACCCTCCACCTCGCCGCTCCCTCCGGTCACGCGCCCGCGTCGTGGGAGGACGACGACGCGACGACATGGTGGTGCGCGCGGACCGCGCTGCCCGAGGGGGCGTCGGGCGCCAGGGCCCTCGCCGACTCGCTCGACTCGACGGGCTCGCTCGGCTCCGCGGCGTACCCCGGGTTCGTCCTCGTCGGGCACGCGCCCGACGGTGCGGCGACGTTCGTCGACCTCGGTGCGGCGCCCGGACTCGTCACGGTCGAGGGGGTGGCGGGCGAGGCGGCCGCCGTCGTCGCCGGCCTCGGCGGGGATCTCGCGCTCATGCCGTGGGCGAGGGACGTCCGTGTGTGGACGGCGTCGGATCTCGACGGCCCGACGGGCACGGTGCCCGACGTGCTCCGGACACCGCCGCCGTCGCTCGGTGGTCTCGACGGCCGGTGGGGCGCGCCTCCGCGCGGTCGGCACGACGTCGTCCTCCTCACCTCGCCCGCCACGCCTCGGCTGCGGTCCCGCGTCCGTGCGGCGGCGCGCCGCCGCGGGGCGCCCACGGTCGTCGCTCCCGTGGCCCCCGGTGACGAGGCGGCGCGGGGCGTGTGGCGCTGGCGCGTCGCGGACGGGGTGGTCACGTGGTGAGCCACGGCGTCCGCGGCCTCGTCGGCGGCCCCGACGGGGAGGATCTCGTCGTCCGGGCGGCGGCGTGGGACCTGCCCGTCCCGCCCGGCGGCGTCCTCGACCCCGGGTGCGACCTCCTCGCGATGCCGTTCGGGGTCGTCGAGCTCGTCGTCGAGGCGGGGCTCGGCGCCGGCAGCGTGCACCGACTCGACGTCGGCACCTACCGCTGCGGCCCGGCTCCCGAGGACGACGTGCGGATGCCGAGCGGGGAGACGTGGACGCTCGACGTGCGGTGCGGCGGTGAGGTCGTCGTCGAGGTGGGCGGCGAGCGCTGGCAGTGGCGTCTCGACGAGACGCGCCGCATCGCCGGGGTCGACGTGCAGGCACGGTGGTGCCGCGGTCCTGCCGCACCCGGCGTGAGACCCCGTCCGTTGCGGGGGAGGTCCCTGGCCGACGTGCTCCTCGACCGTGTCGCAGGCGTCCCCCTCGTCGACGACGACCCGACGTGGCATCTCGGTCGTCCCGCCGGCGACCCGACCGGGTGGGTCGCCGTGCCGCTCGCGGAGGAGCCGGTGCTCGTCGTCGGGGGCCGCTTCGCTCGCGCCGCCGTCCGGGGCCTTCTCGGTCGGGTGCTCGCGACCGACCCGCGCCTGCGAGTGACCCTGCTCGCCCCCGGCCTCACCTCGGATCTCCGCGCCACGTGGGCGTGGCTGCGGTGGCTGCCCCAGGCGCGGTGCGGCGACGAGCGGTTCGTCCGCGTCGGGTTCGACGAGGAGTCCTGTGCGCGGTGGAGTGCCGAGCTCGCTGCCCGCGGCGAGGAGGCGGGTCGGCCCGATCTCGTCGTCGTCGACGGGCACGTCGCCGACGTCGCCGCCCTCGCCCGGCCGGGCCTCGCCGCGGTCGTCGTCGACGACGGCCTCGTCCCACCGGCCGACGGCACGCCCGCGGCCGACGCCGGGGTGCTCATGCTCGACGTCCCCGGGCCGCGGGCGCGGCTCATCGGACTCGGCGGGCGCTCCCTCGACACCGAGGTCGACCTCCCCGAGACCGGCTGGGCCGACCGCCTCGCCCGCACCCTCTCCCGCGCCACCGACGAGACCCCGCCGGCCGGGCGCCTTCTCGACCTCCTCGGCGTCGATGCCCGCGACGTCGACGCGCTCGTCCGCCGCTGGCAGGAGCCGCCGACGGCGCGCGTGCCCCTCGGCACCGACCCCGATGTCCCCGGCGTCCCCGTCGTCGTCGACCTCGCGGCCGACGGCCCGCACGCCCTCGTCGGCGGGACGACCGGGGCGGGCAAGTCCGAACTCCTCCAGACCCTCGTCGCCGGGCTCGCGCTCGCGAACCCGCCGTCGGCGATGTCGTTCCTCCTCGTCGACTACAAGGGCGGGGCCGCGTTCGCCGCGTGCGCGGGGCTGCCGCACACCGTCGGCGTCGTCACCGATCTCGACGCGGCCCTCACCCGGCGGGCGCTCGCGAGCCTGTCGGCGGAGATCCGGCGGCGGGAGCGGCTCCTCGCCGACGCCGGTGCCGTCGACCTCGCCGGGTACCTCGCTGCCGGACACGGCCCGCTCGCGCGGCTCGTCATCGTCGTCGACGAGTTCGCCACGCTCGCCGCGGAACTCCCCGAGTTCGTCGACGGGCTCGTCGACATCGCCCGCCGGGGCCGCTCGCTCGGGTTGCACCTCGTGCTCGCCACCCAGCGGCCCGCGGGGGCGGTGAGCGCCGACATCCGCGCGAACACGACGTTGCGGATCGCGTTGCGCGTGGCCGAGGCCGCGGACTCCGTCGACGTCATCGGGGTGCCCGACGCGGTGACGATCCCCGAGGCGTCGCCCGGGCGGGCGCTCGTGCGGGTGGGGCAGAACCCGCCCGTCGCGCTCCGCACGGCGCGGGTGACGACGCCGGGGCCCGCGACCGAGGCGTCGTTCGCGCCGTACGAGTTCGGCGAGCCGCTGTCGCCGCCCCTCACGGACGACGGGCGGCCCAGCTCCGACCTCGCCGTCCTCGCGGCGACGACGACGGCCGCCGCCGAACGGGCTGGGCTTGCCCTCCCGCCGCGGCCGTGGTTGCCGCCGCTGCCTGCCACGGTCGATCTCGCCGAGTGCGAGGCGCAGGCCGCGTCCGACGGGACGGACGGCAGCGGCGGTCGCCGACTCGTCCCGTTCGGGCTCGAGGATCGCCCGGAG
This sequence comes from Mobilicoccus pelagius NBRC 104925, assembly GCF_000247995.1. Lineage (GTDB taxonomy): Bacteria > Actinomycetota > Actinomycetes > Actinomycetales > Dermatophilaceae > Mobilicoccus > Mobilicoccus pelagius. Next base: position 16,926 of record NZ_BAFE01000084.1, on the reverse strand, counting down.
CGGCAGCAGCGCAGCGCCGCCGTGCTCGACCTCGACGGGGGCGCGCCGCTCGCCGTCGTCGGTGGTGCCCGCTCGGGGCGGAGTTCGCTGCTCGCGACCCTCGCCGCGTCTGTCGCCGCCCGCCTCACCCTCGCCGAGGCCCACGTCCACGCCATCGACGCCGGCGCGCAGGGCCTCGCGGCGCTCGAGGGCCTCCCGGGCGTCGGGGTCGTCGCGGGTCGTGACGACCCGGGCCGCGTCGAACGTCTCGTCGTGCGGCTCACGGCCGAGCTCGACCGGCGCCTCCAGCGCCTCGGCGCGCGGCGGTGGCGGGACGCCGCCGAGCAACGCGTCGAGCACGATCCGGGCGAGGCGCCGTGGCCGAGCGTCCTCCTCCTCGTCGACCGGTGGGACCTCCTCACCGAGGCCGCGGAGATCTCCGGGGACAGGGCGACGCTCGGGGCGTTGGAACGGCTCGCGACCGAGGGTGGTCGCGCCGGGATCCTCGTCGTCGCGTCGGGCGACCGCACGATGCTCACGGGGCGGCTCACGTCGGTGTTCCCCGACCGTCTCGTCCTGCGGCTCGCCGACCTCCAGGACTACCTCGCCGTCGGGCTGCCGGGCGCCGCCGGGCACGGCGAGCCGGGCCGGGGCTGGCGGGGCGCCGACATGGTCGAGACGCAGGCCGCGGACGTCGGCGACCTCCTCCGCCTCGTCGGCGCGCTCCCCGACGGCCTCGGTGTCGCGGGCGAGGGCGGCCCGTTCCGCATCGACCGGCTGCCCGGATTCGTCACCCGCGCCGACGTCCCCGTGGCGCGCGCGGACGCCGGGAGCGGCCCGGAGGCGGACGGGAGTGACGAGGCGACCGGCGCGGCGGGCTCACGGGTGTCGGGCGATGGCACGGTGAACGACATCGCCGCACGTCGTGGCTTCGACCGGCCGCTGCGTCTCGTGTCGTCGACGTCGACGTCCACGTCCGGAGAGACGCGGGAGTCGGTTCCTGCGCCGATCCCGTTCCCGACCGTTCGGGGCACGGTGTGGGACGTCGCGGACGACCGTTCCGGGTTCGACGCGGACGCGTGGTCGGCGCCGCCGGCGCCACTCGTCACGCCGCGGCGGGGCGACCTGCTCGTCGCCGTCGGCGGTGACGAACTCGGGCCGATGTCGATCGACGCGGACGAGCACGGGCCGTGCGCCCTCGTCACGGGTCGGCGGCGGTCGGGGCGGTCCGGGGTGCTGCTCACGCTCGTCGAGTCGGCACTGCTCGAGGGGTGGGAGGTCGTCGTCGTCACGGCCCGGCGCTCGCCACTGCTCGACGTGCCCGCGCGGACGGGCGGTCGGGTCCACGGGCCGGTGCGGCGCGACGAGGACGCGGAGCGGATGCTCGCGGTCGTCGACCGGTGTCTCGCGTCGGGGCGGCGGATGCTCCTCGTCGCCGACGACGTCGACCTCCTCCCCGACGGCGAACTCCTCGATGCGCTGGGTGATCTGCCGGGGATGTTCCGCGACTCGGGGTCGCTCTTCGTCGCGTCGAGCGAGGCGGAGGAGATCGTCGGCGCGTTCCGGGGGCCGGCGCCGATGCTGCGGCGGGCGCGGTGCGGGGTCATGCTCGCGCCCCAGGGGCCGGAGGACGGCGAGGCGTTCGGCGTGCGGTTGCGGCGGGCGCAGTACGGGCCGGCACTGCCGGTGGGGGCGGGGTATCTCGTGCTCGACGGGTTGCCGGAGCGCGTGCAGGTGGTGCGGAGTTCGTTCTTCCCGGAGCCGTGACGGGCGGTCCGCAGGGACGAATATCTGCGTGCCTCTGGCCGGGTGGCTAGAGAGTCGAATAGCGTCCTGCCGTGGACCCGATCATGAACCCGTACGCGCCCGGTGCCGGGCAGCGCCCGCCGGAGCTCGCCGGCCGCGACGAGCAGCTGCGCACGTTCGACGTCGTGCTCGAGCGGATCGCGCGGGGGCGGCCCGAGCGGTCGATCGTCCTCACCGGTCTGCGGGGCGTGGGCAAGACGGTGCTGCTCAACGCGTTGCGGAGTTCTGCGGTGCGTGCCGGGTGGGGGAGCGGCAAGTTCGAGGCGCGCCCCGATCAGGGGTTGCGGCGGCCGATGAGTGCGGCGTTGCACGTCGCGGTGCGGGAGCTCGGGCATCCGCAGCAGGACGACGTCGACCAGGTGCTCGGCGTCATCAAGGCGTTCGCGTTGCGCGATGCCCCGGCGAACGCGAAGTTGCGGGACAAGTGGCAGCCGGGCATCGACGCCCCCGCGCGGAGTGGTCGCGCGGATTCGGGTGACATCGAGATCGATCTCGTCGAGCTGCTCACCGACGTCGGCGGCCTCGCGGCGGACGTGGGCAAGGGCGTGGCGATCTTCATCGACGAGATGCAGGACCTCGGCCCGGACGACGTGTCGGCGCTGTGTGCGGCGTGCCACGAGATCAGCCAGAACGGGTTGCCGGTCATCGTCGTGGGGGCGGGGTTGCCGCATCTGCCGGCGGTGTTGTCGGCGTCGAAGAGCTACAGCGAGAGGTTGTTCCGCTACAACCGGATCGATCGTCTCGACCGTGCGGCGGCGGAGCACGCGCTGCAGGCGCCGGCGCAGGACGAGGGCGCCGAGTGGGCGCCGGATGCGCTCGAGGCGATGTACGCGGCGACGGGCGGGTATCCGTACTTCATCCAGGCGTACGGCAAGGTGACGTGGGACGCCGCCCCCGCGAGCCCCATCACGGCGCACGACGTCGAAGTGGCGGGACCCGAGGCCGAGGAAGAGCTCGGCGTCGGGTTCTTCGGGTCGCGGTTCGAGCGGGCCACGCCCGGGGAGCGTGAGTATCTGCGCGCGATGGCGGACGTCGCAGCCGAGATGCGCGAGGCCGGTGTCGAACTCGACGAGTCCGAATCGGTCGCCACCGCCGACGTCGCCAAACACCTCGGCCGCAAACCGCAGTCGCTCTCACCCGCCCGCGACGGGCTGCTCAAGAAGGGACTCATCTACTCCGGGGAGCGAGGACGCATCGCCTTCACCGTGCCGCACTTCGGGAGATACCTGCGCAGCATCGCGTAGCCATCGTCGGGCATTGAGAGGATGCGACTGCCGCAAGGGCCAGAGGGGTCATGCCTCCATACGAGCCAAGACAGAAATAGGGCTCTTCGGACCTGCGCGTGGGTTGAACATGGCGGCGTGCGCGGTGTAGGGGTAGGGGTGGGGGTCGAGGCCCCTGGCAGGGTCAGAGGACTTCTACCCCCTCTGTTCGCCAAGGACCTCGACTGTGGCTGACTCTACTTCGCTGTGCCCTGCTGCCGGTTCGTGCTCGTCGTGTCAGGCCTGGTTGGGCCTGCCCGGGATGCGCGTGCTCGACGTTGACGACGAGGGCCAGGGCCGGCTGGTGGTCAGGGTGGAATCGATCCCGGACCTGGTCGGCTGCCCGGTGTGTGGCGTCGTGGTCCACGCCCACGACCGTGACGAGGTCAACCTGGTCGACGCGCCATCGTTCGGCCGTCCGGTGGCCCTGGTGTGGGTCAAGCGACGGTACGTCTGTCCCGAGCCGGCTTGTGCGGGTGGGACCTTCGTCGAGCAGGACGAGCAGGTCGCGGCGCCGCGGGCGCTGCTGACGACCCGCGCGGTCGCCTGGGCGGTGCAGCAGATCCGGCGCGAGCACGCCTCGATCGCGGGGCTGGCCCGTCAGCTGGGACTGGCGTGGAAGACCGTGTGGCGCGCCGTCCGCGTCCGACTCGAGCAGCTGGCCGCGGACCCCGCGCGCTTCGATGGCGTGGCCATGCTGGGTGTCGACGAGCATGTGTGGCACCACGTCGACCAGCGCAAGCGGGGGCCGAAGATGCTCACCGGGATGGTCGACCTGACCCGTGACGAGCACGGAAGAGTCCGGGCCCGGCTGCTCGACCTCGTGCCGGGGCGGTCCGGGACCGTGTACGGCGACTGGCTCACCAGCAGGGGTGAGGCCTTCCGGTCCGGGGTGCAGGTCGCCACCCTGGACCCCTTCCGCGGGTACAAGAACGCGGTCGATGAGCACCTCGCCGACGCGGTCACGGTCGTGGACGCGTTCCACGTCGTCAAGCTCGCCACGAGCTGCGTCGACGACGTGCGGCGCCGCGTCCAGCAAGACACCCTCGGGCACCGCGGCCGCAAGGGTGACCCCTTGTACGGGATCCGCACCATCCTGCGCGCCGGGGCCGAGAACCTCACCGACAGGCAGAACGCCCGCCTGGACAGGGCGTTCGCCGCGCACGATGCCCACGTCGAGGTGCAGATCGCCTGGCAGGTCGCCCAGGACGTCCGCGCCCTGTTCCACACCCCCGACCCCGCGAAGGCGCGAGCCGCAGCCCAGCGGCTCTTGAAAATCCTGCCGACCTGCCCCATCCCCGAAGTCAAGCGCCTCGGGCAGACACTGAACCAGTGGGCTGAACCGCTCCTGGCGTACTTCGACACCGGCGGCGCGAGCAACGGTGGGACCGAGGCCGTGAACGGCCTCATCGAGCTCCACCGCCGCATCGCCCGAGGCTTCCGCAACCGCGACAACTACCGCCTACGCTGCCTCCTGGTCGCCGGCGGACTCACCCCATGAACCCACGCTCAAGTCCCAAGAGCCCGAAATCCTTCGCGATCCGAGCCAACGTCACCCCAGGTTCACGACTGCGGGCGACGCGCACGACATCCTCGCGGAACTCCCGTGGATAGGGCTTGACCATGACATCCATCCTCCCAGCCGGCCCCGCAGGCCAGCCCGGTCAGATGCCACCTGATGCTGCAGCAGTCCCGCCCGCATGAGCCGTTCCACGGTGCAGCGGGCCACGTCCACGTCCTGGCGGACCAGCTGGCGATGCACCTTCCGCGCCCCGTACACCCCGAGGTTCTCCCGGTGGACCTGACCGATCAGCTCGGTCAGCTCGACGTCACGCAGAGCGCGCGCCGAGGGCGGCCTCGTTTTGGCCGCGTAGTAGCTGCTCGGGGCGATCTGCACGCCGGCGTCCTTCAGGACCGCGCAGATCGGCTCGACCCCGACCTCACGCTCATCGACCACGTCGTGGCGGTGAGCATCGATGTAGGCCACTACCTGCTGGTGGGGCGGTCGAGCTCCGCCGCGAAGAAAGCCGACGAGGTCTTCAGAATGTGGTTCGCGCGCCGGAGCTCGCGCACCTCACGCTCCAGCTCCGCCAGGCGCGTCGCGTCATCGCTGGTCGTCCCGGCGCGCACCCCGCCGTCGATCTCGGCCTGCTTGACCCACGTCCGCAACGCCTCCGGATGGACGCTGAGCTGGTCGGCGATCCGCTTGATCGCCCCCGCCCGCGAGGTCGGATCCGCCCGAGCCTCCACCGCCATCCGCGTGGCCCGCTCCTTCAACTCCAGGCTGTACTTCCTCGGTGCTGCCATGACACTCATCATCCTTCCCAGGAATCAGAGCCTCTACCGAACCCGGGGCGGTTCAATCTGGCCGGTTCTGCCGAGGCCGGCTGCCTTGTCCTGCGCGTAGGCGAGGACTTCGAGGATCAGATGGCGCTGCCCACCGGCGGTGGTTCCTGGACCCAGTTTCCGGCGCAGGTCCGCGAGGTGCTCCCGATCGACATCCCACGCGCAGACGTGAGTCGTGGTGATCCACTGGTCTCGCGCGTTCATGCCGTCAACGTACGGAAGGGTTGGGTGCTCCGCCTGTCAGAGACGTCTGCCGAACCCTGCCAGCACCAGAGAGAGGTCGTCGTTCGTCGGCGGAAGGTTCTCGTGTAGGGCTTCCACCGTGCGGCGGCCGATGACAACTGCTGCCGGGGCCGGCGGTGTCGTCGGGGCGGCTGTGTGCAAGTCGTGATGATGCACGACGAGCTCCACGGCCCATGTGGCGAGCAGGTCACCGGCGCTCAGAACATGCCCTTGGAACAGGACGGCAGTATCTGGCATGTCTCGCACGGCGTGTTGCAGTCCGGCGGTGACGTGACCGAGGTGTTCGAGGGCGTGACGGGGACGGGAGTAGGCGCTGGCCGTGCGCCGCGTCATCAATATGCCGGGGACGGGGTCTGAATCGGCGGTGGTTTCCCAGGCGGCCCAGTAGGAGGCGGCATCGGTGTCCGGGGGTGCGGTGACGCGGGCAGGGATTCCCGCGAGGAGTTCCTGCAGCCCCATGCGGACGTGGACGAGGCAGTCCAGACGCGACCAGCCGTGGGCGTGGCTGGGGCCGAGCAGCGTGTGGTCGTCCAAGGTCTGGGCGGCGTCGTGGAAGCAGGCGAGTTCTTCGAGGAATGCCGGGCGGGACTCCTCGAGGGGGACGGTGCAGGGGTAGGGCATGGAGACTCCTTGGGCCGTGGGTGCACGTCACGGAAAGGGTCCCACCCATCGTCGTCGCCGAACGTGGCGGGCACAGGTAGATCACGGGCGAACGGGTGTCGCGTCGAAGGCACGCGCTGATCGGGCAGTCTCGTCCGGCGTCGGACAATCCTTGAGCTTGTGCCGAGGACGACAAGGGGGCACATCTCGAGCGGGCCGCGCACGCCGGGTTGGCCGCAGAAGTGGCGGGCGAAGGCGTTCAGAGCGTAGCGATAGTGGTCGACGATGCCGTGCCCGTCCAGCGGAAGGAGTGTGCGGTTGATGGCAGGGGTGCAGCGGTACCGGGGGGTTCCTTCCAGGTACCCCGGTTGTCCCGGCGAGCCGTGCTCTGCGGGCCAAGGCAGGGTCTGAGGGTGCTGGCCGGATGGAGTGGAGGAACGTCAGCGACGTCCTCGCGCGTTTGACCTCATTCGCGCAGAGCAGCAGCAGACGCCTGTGCCTGATCGACGGGGTCGACGTGGGCGTCGAGGGGGATCGTCAGTGCGTCCAGGAGGATGCCGTTGACGAGGTGATGCAACCGCAAGACGTGCTCACGACCACCCGGTAGTCCGCGGGTGGAGTGGAAGGCGACATCGGCGTCGAATCCTGCGCATAGGAACTCGGTGAGGGGCTGGGCGACGTCCGGGGTGCGGGCGGCTTCGAGGCGCAGTTCGATAAGTGCACGGGCGAGGTTGGGCCGCGCCAGAAGGCGTTCCACGACATAGCCGGCATATGCGGGGCCTGCCTCGTCTGCCGGGAGTGCCTCCAGGTCGGCCAGTCGAACCGGGTCGGGTTCGAGCAGCGTGAAGATGCGCTTCGCCATCCCTGCGAGCAGCTCGGAGCGGCTCCGGAAGTAGTTCACGCAGGTGCCCGCAGGGACCCCCGCTTCGACGTCGACAGCGCGGTGGGTGACGGCTCGGGCGCCCTCGCGACCGAGCAGCTCTAGGGCGGCGTCGGCGACGACTGCCCGACGGGCGGGATTGGCGACCATGCCGTCATCCTACGCAGTCAACCACTACATATGGTTTAGTTGATTGACCGAAACATTTGTAGTGATTGGAGTGCCTTCATGCGTGACCTCGTGTACTACGTCGCCACCTCGATCGACGGGTTCATCGCCGACGTCGACGGTGACTTTTCGGCGTTCCCACAAGACCCGGCCACGCTGGCGGCCTTGTTCGATCGCTACCCGGAGACGTGCCCGACCCACGCACGCACTGCTCTGGGCGTCAGCGGTCAGTCCCGCCGGTTCGACACCGTGATCATGGGCTACCGCACCTACGAACCGGCCCTTGCCGCCGGGCTGCCCGGCGGTGCCTACCCGCATCTGCGGCAGATCATCGCGACCCATCGGTCTGTTCCGGACACGCCGAACCTTGCCGCGATCAGCGGGGATCTTCCCGCGCACATCGCGCGGCTCAAGGGTCAGCCCGGACGCGACATCTGGCTGTGTGGAGGAGCAGACCTGGCCGCTCAACTCATCGACCACATCGACGAATTTCAGATCAAAGTCAACCCCGTCGTCCTCGGCTCCGGCATCCCCCTCGTGTCCATGAGCGGCCCGTCGGTCGGCTTCCGTCTCACCGGCTCCGAGCTCCTGCCGGGCGGTGTGGCCCTCCTGACCTACCGCGCGAGGTAAGGCCTCCGGTCGCTCGACCGCGTCGCTGGGGGCGTATTGATCGTGGTCCCCGAACGCCGTGGAAGGGACTCGGGCGTCGGCTGCACCGGAACGGTCTGGGGCTGCTGCGGGACGCCGGCGCCGGCGAGTACGTCGGCTCGACATATGCGCAGAACCATCCGATGCTCGCGGTGTTCGCCGCCAGCGGCTGCTGCGTCGAAGGCACGCGCTGACCCGGCAGCCTCGTCCGGCCCCGGAGTCGAGCCGGGCTTGTCTCAGTTTCCGGCCCTCCGACTTGTCTAAGGTTCGGTGTTCGCCCTGGTGGGTTGTCTCAAAATCGGGTGCGCCGGGCATCTGTCCGGCCCCTCCGGTTGTGACCATGTGGGCCCGAGGGTTGCGAACCGGAGACATGTGGGGCGAACGGTCTGCGGGATCGGCGCCACGATTGATCGTCCTCATGCTGTTCTGAGCGGCCTGTCAGCCCGTTCGTGCCGCCGATAACGCCCTGCGATCGCCTTGCTGTTGTCGAGGACAACGTCGCCGCCCGGTGGTGACGCGCAAGATCACGGTCACACTCGCGGTTGCTGCTACGTGGCCGGGGCCGGCGCGCGCCGACGTCGGCGACACCATCCGCGTGGCGCGGGAGCCGCTGAGGGATCCCTACCTCGACCAGGCGCGAACCGTCACGGCTGCAGGGGGTCTCCCAGGCGCTGTCGGCCAAGGCGGTGATCTGACGTCGGGGACGCCGGCTGGGCCTGGCGCGGCAATCACCGCATGGCGGTGTGCGGCGGCTGTCGGACGGGGCCCGCGATCCGAGCGGCCACGGCCTGCGCGAGTTCTGTGGGTGTGCCCGTGGCGGTGTTGATCTCCAGGTCGTAGTCGATGCCTTCGTGGATGCTGGTCGCCTGGGCGGCGGCCATGCCGGGCGCCCGGTCGCCGCGTCGCGCTTCGCGTTCGGCAGCCAGGCCGGGGGCCAGACGGACACCGACCCACGCGACCGTGAGTCCGTCCAGCGCGGCCCGCCACCGGGCTTGGGCTGCGGGGCCGCTGAGGAATCCGTCTTCGAGGAGGATGTGCGCGCCCGCCCTGGCCGTGGCGGCGATGCCGGCCATCCAGCACGTCTCGATCCGGGTGAAGGCGTCACCGACGTCGACGGTCCCGTCATCGGTGATGTCGAGCCCGCCCGCCTGCAGCAGTTGGGCGGGGCAGGCCTCGATGAGGGTGTCGACACTGAACCGCAGCCACACCCCCTGTCGACGACGCGTGAAAACTGAGCAGGAGTCGACGGGCGAAGACTGAGCAGCCCGGGGAGCCTGGGCGGGGTGATTACCGTGGAGGACTGGGCTGAGATTCGTCGTCTGTACCGTTCGGAGGTGTTGTCGAAGGCGGCGATCGCCCGCAGGTTGGGGATCTCGCGGAACACGGTCGCGAAGGCGTTGGCGTCGGACGGGCCCCCGCGGTACGAACGACCGGCGAAGGGTTCGCTGGTCGACGCGGTCGAGCCCCGGGTCCGGTTGCTGCTGGCCGAGTACCCGACGATGCCCGCGACCGTGATCGCCGAGCGGATCGGCTGGGAGCACTCCTTGACGATCCTCAAGGACCGCGTCCGCGACCTGCGGCCCTTGTATCAGGGCATCGACCCGTCCGACCGGGTGGAGTACACCCCCGGTGAGGTCGCCCAGTGCGACCTGTGGTTCCCGCCCGTACCGATCCCGGTCGGCAAGGGCGTCGAGCGGATCCTGCCGGTCCTGGCCATGACGAGCGGATACTCCCGGCACACGTCCGCGGTGATGATCCCCTCCCGGCAAGGAGGCGACATCCTCGCGGGCATGTGGCGCCTGCTCGCCGGCCACCCGACCGACCCGACACAGCCCGGGTGGGGTCGATGCCCTCGCGCCCTGGTGTGGGACCGGGAGTCAGCGATCGGTGGCAAGGGCAAGCCGACTCCGGCCGCAGCCGCGTTCGTGGGCACCCTCGGCGTCCGGTTGATGCTCGCGCCCGCCCGCGACCCCGAGTTCAAGGGTCTGGTCGAGCGACGCAACGGCTTCTTCGAGACATCCTTCCTGCCCGGTCGCGTGTTCACGAGTCCGGCAGACTTCAACACCCAGATCAGCGAGTGGCTCACCACGAAGGCCAACACGCGGTTCGTCCGCTCGATCGGGGCCACGATCACCGACCGGTGGCCGATCGACCGGGCCGCGATGATTACCCTGCCCCCGGTCGCCCCACAGGTGGGGCTACGCGCCAGGGTGCGGCTGGCGCGGGACTACTACGTGCGCATCGACGCCAACGACTACTCCGTCGACCCATCGATGATCGGCCGGTTCGTCGACGTCGTCGCCGGTCCCGACCGCGTCACCGTCACTCACGAGGGCGCCGTCGTCGCCGACCACGCCCGCTACTGGGGCAGCGCAGCGACGATCACCGACCCGAACCATCAAGCGACCGCCAAGCGGTTGCGCGCGGACTACCAGGCCACCCGCGCCGCCACCGCCCGGCGCCACCAGCTACGCGCCCACGCCGACGGGCACGCCGTCGCGCTGCGGGCGCTTCCCGACTACGACGCCCTGTTCGGCATCGACTTCCACACCAACCCCACCGCCCCGCACACCCCCGAGCCCGTGACCGACTCCGTCCGTGAGCACGAAGCCGAAGCGGCCGACGGGCCCGATGGCTCGGCCCCCGGCATCATCCGCCCCACCTCCCAAGGAGCTACGTCCTGATGACCCCCACCACCGCTGTCGCCGATGCACTCGACGAGGACACCACCGCGCCTGCCACACTGCCCGCCGGCGACGAGGACCACGCCGCGCGCGCGGACACCGGACGAGGCCGCAAGCGAACCAGCAAGCCGGTGCTTGCCGCACCGACTCCCGCACCGCCCGCGCCAGCAGCCGCGCCCGCAGGAGCGCCCGCGGTCGCGCCGGGGCTCGCCGCTGCCGCGTCCGGCGCGCGGCTGGACTCCCAGATCGCCTACCTGACGCGGGTACTGAAGATGCCCACGATCGGGCGGACCTGGGCCGACCTGGCCGACCAGGCCCGCGACCTGGGCTGGTCCCACGAGGAGTACCTCGCCGCCGTGCTCGAGCGCCAGGCCGCTGACCGCGAGTCCGCCGGGACGATGATGCGCATCCGCACCGCGCACTTCCCCGCGATGAAGACCCTCGAAGACTTCAACTACGACCACCTGCCCTCGCTACGCCGCGACGTCCTGGCCCACCTCGCCACGTCCACCTACGTGCCGAAGGCAGAGAACGTCGTCCTGCTCGGCCCGCCCGGCATCGGCAAGACCCACCTCGCCATCGGCCTCGGGATCAAGGCCGCGCAGAACGGTCACAGCGTCCTGTTCGACACCGCGTCCGCGTGGATCAACCGCCTCACCATCGCCCACCAGGGCGGCCAGCTCGACGCCGAGCTGAAGAAGATCCGCCGCTACAAGCTGATCATCGTCGACGAGGTCGGCTACATCCCCTTCGACACCGACGCCGCGAACCTGTTCTTCCAGCTCGTCGCCTCACGCTACGAACAAGGCTCGATCATCGTCACCTCGAACCTGCCCTTCGGCCGCTGGGGCGAGACCTTCAGCGACGACGTCGTCGCCGCAGCCATGATCGACCGCCTCGTCCACCACGCCGAGGTCCTCGCCCTATCCGGCGACTCCTACCGCACCCGCGCCCGCCGTGACCTACTCGCCCAAGACCGCGACCGCTGAACAGCCACCCACAGTCACAACCGGCCCCACCGGCACACACGAGACGGGTTGCCACCCGCGGCAGTACAGGATGTTCGGGATGCTCAGGAGTCGTAGCCGAGTGCAGTATCGAGCTCCAGGGAACCGGTGCTCAGGCCGCCGAGGATGAACCGCTCGTAGTCAGGCATGGGTTCGGGCAGCTCATCGATCCGGAACCAGCCCAGGCCCTGGGCCTTGCATGGTTCGCAGATCCTCGGCTCCCCGCGCCAATCGCGAGACGTCCAGAACCAGTCGACCCGCTGCTCCCGAGGCTCATTAGTCCCGTCGGTGCGCTGCATCACGCTGACCAGCTCGAGACCGCCGGGGCGGAATGATCACTCCGATCTCCTCGAGCGCTTCTCGGACGGCTGCGTGACGAGCGGTCTCCCCAGGTTCGATGTGACCAGCTGCACCGGCCACCCAGTGGCTATCCATGTACCCGGTGTTCTGCCGTCGCTGGAGCAGAACCTCATCACCACGCAACAGGTACACGTAGGACGCGGGAACAAGGGCGAAGGAGTGGTCAGCCATTGCGGCAAGCTACCAAGCGCTGCGGAAGCGAACGCGCGCGTATCGGCATGATGGGCCGATCACGCTTCCTCACGTCAGCGGCAGATCAGGTTGTCTCGGTGTGCATGCCCACGTTGACGACCTGGCCATCGGTGGCCCGGTAGAAGAAGCGGGTCACACCCCATGGTTCCTCGGTGAGCGGGTGCACGATCTCGAGGCCGGCGCCGCGGGCGCGCTCAAGCGCCTCGTGCACGTCATCGACGAAGACTGAGACATCGGGGTTCACGGGACCGGAAGCGTCTCGCGTCATCACGCTGAGCTGGTGGCCGTCATCGTCTGCCAACGTGACGATCCACCCGTGATCCATCACAGGCCTCAGGCCCAGGACCGCCGCATGCTCTTCCGTGGCCTTGGCCAGGTCAGTAACAGTCAGGTTTGGAACGACTCGGTTCACCCGCATGGCAACACCTCAGCACACCGGCGTGAAGACCAGTAGAGGAACCAAGTTCCTGCATTCGACAGTTGAGGACGACCACGAACGCGGCGGCTATCTGGCTTCCGAGGAACCGTGCGTGACCAGGACCACGACTCCGGCTTCACCATGCGAGAGTGATGTCGGACACACACGACCGTCGGCGTGCGCTCAGACTGCTCAGTTTTCAGCCGTCGACATCTGCTCAGTTTTCACCCGTCGTTGACACCCTCGGGAGCCGCCACCGGCGTAGATGATTCGTCTCCTGGGTGACCGGCGGGCGAGGGTGCCGATTGGGGGCGGGGCGGGGTTACTGGCGGCGAATCTCGATCTGCTCGGGGGTGCGCAGGGCGTCGGCCTGGCGCTGGAGTTCGTCGGCGGCGGCGCGGGCGTCGTCGGCGCTGACGTCGAGGTCGAGCGCGCGGCCGACGCGGTCGTACAGGTCGTCGGACTCGGCCGCGTCGTGGGCGGCGAGGAGGTCGGCGGCTGCCAGGGCGGCCACGGCGATGGGGCCGCGGACGCTGAGGTGCTGCTTCTCCCCCGCCGCGTCGTGGCACTCCTCGTCCCACAGGAGGGGGGCGAGGCTGACCTCGAGCATGTCGCGGCTGCCCTCGCGGCCCTCGGTCCAGAGGGTGAGGAAGTCGACGAGGGGGCCGACGGGGGTGTCGCCGGGCAGGGTCCAGCCGAGCAGCCGGTCGGCCTCGAAGACTCCCCACTCCCCCGCGTTGATCTGGCTGTACGTCGGGTCGTCGTGCGGGCTGCACAGGTTGCAGACGTGCAGGAAGGCGTGGATGTTGTCGGTGAGGTGGATGACCGGCTGGGCCTTTCCGGCGAGGGCCTGGACGGCGGCGGGGTCGGCTCCATCCTCGACGGGGAAGGTGGTCCCCGACTCCTCCAGTGGCAGGCCGAGCATGTCGGCGATGTGCCGACTGCGGGTCCAGGCGTAGTCGAGCAGGGCGGCGTGGTCGGAGGTGTCGATGGTGCGTGCCTGGTGCATGTCTCTCCTCGGGGATTGGGGCCGTGGAAGTGGGGCCCTGGTGTCGTGCTGACGTCTCTTATTCTAGCGCCTCATCGCTATAGTGTTGCCTTATTCTAGGAACATTCCGGCAGGTGAGACGGTCTTTTGTGGTGCTTCGTGGTCGTGGTTCCGGTGGGCATGGGTGTTCGGGGTGGGTGACCGGCGGGGCTTGTTGCCTCGCCGGTCACCGGGCCCGTCACAGGCGCAGGGGGACGGCGCGGGTGGAGATGAGGCGGACTGTGGGGCGGGTGCCGGGGAGCCAGATGGTCGAGCCGTCGCCGTTGGTGGCGACGAGCGTGTGGTCCTGGGTCGCGGCGAGGAACGCGGCGACGGCGAGGGATGCGGCGTGCGGTTCGGCATACGTGGCCGGTTCGCTGGGGCCGGGGTCGGTCACGGTGACGTGGTGGCCGTCGTCGGTGATCGTGACTGATCCGGCGGGGCGGTGGTGGCGGGGCTCGAGGGTGTGTAGGGCGCTGGCGAGGTTCAGGTCGAGTTCGAGCTGGTGGATGTACCAGGTCATCGGGGGGCTCCTGGGGGTTCGGGGGGTCATTGCCAGGTGGCGTCGCAGTCGGGGCGGCATTCGTGGCCGGGTGTGGCTCCGCAGGCGACGCATTCGTAGTTGAGCGGGTTGTTGTCCTCATGCTCGGGCGCGGTCTCGGCGTCGCTGAGGTAGTCGTCTCCGCTGAACGGGTACATGGGGGGCTCTCCGTCCGGGTCGTGCCGGGCCCGGGGGCGGACTGGGCCCGCCCCCGGGGGTGTGGGCGTGGTCAGCGACCGATCGCGCGGATGACGTCAGCGGTGCTGGTGACCAGGCGGGCGGTGCCGGACTGGATGAGGGAGTGACATCCGCTGCTCATCGTGGACGTGACCGGCCCGGGGACGGCGAGGGCTCGTCGGCCCATCTTGCGGGCGATGTGCGCGGTGGAGCGGGAGCTGCTGCGGACGCCGGCCTCGACGACGACGACGGCGGCGGGCAGGACGCCGAGGATGGTCGCGGACTCGCTGAAGGCGGCGATGCTCGGGAGCCTGTCGGGGGCGGCAGAGGTCAGGATCACTCCCCCGGCGTCGACGACGTTCTCGGCGAGGCGCGTGTGCGCGACGGGGTGGGTGCGCTCGATGCCGCAGGGCTGCCAGACGATCGGCGGCGTGCTGTCGGCGGCCAGTGCGCCGCGCAGGGCGGCGGCGGCGATGCCGTAGGCAGTCGTGGTCAGGACGGGTCGTCCGGCTTCGGCAAGGCCGAAGGCGAGGTCGGCAGCGACGGTCTCGCCGTAGGCGGTGGCGGCGCGTGCGCCGACGATCGCGATTGCGTCGCCGATCCCGGCGAGGGCCTCGAGGTCTCCGCGGGCCCAGATCTGGCGGGGGGCCTCGTCGTAGTCGGCGGGGAAGGGCCACAGAGGGTCGGCGCTGGTGAGGATGCTCGTCTCGGTGACGGTGGCCGTGTCGGTCATGGCGGGGGTCCTTTCGGATCGGGTCGGGGCCTTGGAAGGGGGCCCCTCTGTCGTGCTGACGAGTACAAGTTTACCCAAGTCCCGCCCTAGTTTCCTCTTATTCTAAGCATATTTCAGCAGGTGAGACAGGTTTTTTCGGGGCCGCGCGGGTCGATGCTTCGACGCTGCGGTGACCACGGGAGACCGTGACCCCTGGGGGTCGTCGGCCTTGAGTGTCGGCGACGTTCCCTAGAGCCGCTTGAACCTCGGCCCGGGGCGGCCTCGAGCCGGGCGGGGCCGGGGTGCGGTTTCGGGCCTGGTGTGGGCGCGTGCGTGAGCCCTGGGGGGCCGTCGGCCTCGACCCAGGGGCCCCCTCCCCCTCCCGAGCCTGCTTGTGAGGGTGAGCGGGCACTCAGCCCGACTCGCCTCCTCGAGCTCGAGCACGCACTCACCTCGCGGCGGCGAGACGTCGCCGCACTCCTCGAGGGCGCAGCGCTCGACACGCCGCGAAGAACCGGGACCAGCCGCACGCCCCCCGGAGGGCGGGCTAGTCGCGACCCGAAGGGGAGCGACTAGACCGGGCAGCACCCTCGGGAGCCGCCACCGGCGTAGATGATTCGTCTCCTGGGTGACCCACCGACGACTTCGACGATGCGCGACGGCTCGGGCATGGGGTTAGGTGTCGAGGGTGGGTGAGGCCATGTCTTCGCGCATGTGGCGGGCGAGGGTGTCGAGGGTGTCGCGGTAGGTGGCGCCCCTGCCGCGCTCGAAGGTGACGTAGAGGTGCCAGGTGTTCCGCCAGGTGCCGTGTTCGTCGTCGTCGGCTTCGGTGGGTTGGGAGGCGGAGACGAGGGCGATGTACTCGGTGGTGTGGACCCATCGTTGGAGGGGTTGGCGGAGGTCGGCGTAGGTGCTGCGGACGGGGTGGGGGGCGAGGAGTTCGACGCGGGCGCGGAGGCCGTCGTAGGTGTCGAGTGCGGCGGTGGCGCGGTCATGGAGGTCTGCCTCCCATCCTCGGGCACGCCGGGATAGCGAGTTACGGCTTCGGTCTTTGGCGGTGATGGGGATGGATTCCTCGGCGTCGTTGAGGTCGTGGGCGGTGTAGTCGGCGTAGTCGCGCAGGCCGTTGTAGACGTCGACGTAGAGGGTTGCGCGTTGGGCGCGTAGGGCGGCGACGGTGTCGGCGTGGATGCGTTCGGCGGCGAGGGCTTGGGCGTGTTCGTGGTCGTTCTTTTGGCGGCGCTTGGCGGCGGTGTTGGTGAGTAGGGTGCTGATCCAGCCGCCGAGGCTCCCGCCAATGATGCTGGCGAGGCCGCCGAGGGCGGCGGTGGGCCAGGGGCCGGCGGCGGTGAGGGCGTCGAGGATGGTCGTCACGGCTGAGAGCTCCTGGGGTGGTGGTCTTCGAGTTCAGGCCGTCGGTTGGGGGGTGAGCTGAGCAAGGGCCCTTCGCGGGGCTGGTGACCACCGGGTGAGTTGAGTGGAGTCGACGCGCACCTCGACTCCGTGCAGGGAACGGTTACGACCGAAGTGTGGGGGGCGCGGAGCGGGGGCGACGACGTGGTACTCGACGTCGAGGACATCGAGAACTTCCGTGACTTCCTCCACGCTCATCATGAAGTCGCCGCAGTCGCGGGGATCGCGCCAGATACGAACCTGCGCGCCGTCAGGGGTTAGGCGTGCAGGCCCGTGTAGCAGGCCGACGAGTCTCCTTTGGGCAGTGCGCTGTTCGGGGGTCATATGGTCTCCTATGGGCCAGGAGTCGTAGCCGGTGGCGCAGCGGGGTTCACGGGCGTCCGCCTGGTCGGTTAAAAGTCAACGCTTATTCAGATACAAGGTCTCCCCTAGTTCAGACTTGTTGCTGAACCAGGGGGGCCTT
>NZ_BAFE01000085.1 GCF_000247995.1 Mobilicoccus pelagius NBRC 104925 | reverse complement strand
TTGCAGGCCTCCTCGACATGCGGCACGGCTCATCGATGAGGCCCAGGCCCCTCCCTGGCCGGGAGAAAATTGTGGGCAGCGTGCACGAGCGTGCCAGCGCTGTTCTGTGCACCCACAAATGCTGGGAAAATAGCAGGGACCAGGAGAGCTCCCCACACGGCCGTGCCAACGATGGCAGAGCCTCCCGGCTGGGGTAAGGCACTGGACGGCCCGCGGACACCTCTGAGGCCCTGCGGAATGGCCCTCCCATGTCCCTGGCCTTGGCCAGCCCCCTGCGGTGCCCCACTACTT
>NZ_BAFE01000086.1 GCF_000247995.1 Mobilicoccus pelagius NBRC 104925 | reverse complement strand
GTAAGAGATGTCTTCCTCTCATGGTTGGGGGTAAAGTTACAATTGTTCCTCTGACAAGCGGGTGCCCTCCAGATCCTTGAAAACTCCTCACCTTGTAGAACTTTGGGGGAGGATTCTTTTTGGACCCCAGATTGTATGGGATTTGCTCATTCCTTCGCCTCAGAAACCCGTCACTCATTGGGTGAATATGTTTGGGTGGTACTGAGTCTTTGTAAACATCCCTCAG
>NZ_BAFE01000087.1 GCF_000247995.1 Mobilicoccus pelagius NBRC 104925 | reverse complement strand
CCCCTGTGTGCCTTGATGAGTGGCTAGGAAATCAGTAAGGGTTGTTCTGGGGATTCCCAGAACCGGCCACCAACCTTTAAAGAGACATTGTATGCTGGGGCATCCCCGGCTGGGCTGG
>NZ_BAFE01000088.1 GCF_000247995.1 Mobilicoccus pelagius NBRC 104925 | reverse complement strand
ATTCACCTGCCTCGCCTGATCGGCCATGTCGCCTCCACCTCTCCACACACCTGGTCCTGCGGTCACATTGCACACGCTAGAAAGGCGCTCCGCCGTTCACAACTCGACAGTACGTTCAACAAACCTGCAGGTGAGAGGCCCGTGACGCATCATTTCTCAGTGGCTCGGACGTCCGCTTAGATGCATGTCGAATCCCTTCTGAACAAATTCGAGGCCTGCCGGTCGGGCGTTCAGAACGGTCGCTCGATCGACTACGAGGGTCTTTCCCACCGTTCGCAACGCACGCCCGCGCGGGTGCGCGCACTCGTGAGAACGACGACTCCGGCGCCCAATCGCGATGAAACTCTCACCTGGCCAGAAGAGGTGTCGATGGGATGAGCGTGAACGAGCTGAGGTACGCGTGACCGGGCCCTCCGACGCCGCATCGGGCGCACTTTCGAATCTCTCCGCAGGCCTGTGGCGGATCCAGGAGCTCCTCGAGCTCCTGACCTACCGGCTTGAGGTCCAACACGTCCTGATCGAGACCGGCAGGACGCGATGGATGGGTCGGTCGACCCGTGAGATCGAGATCGTCATCGGTGAGATGCGGGAGGCCGAACTCATGCGTGCCGTCGATGTCGGTCCCGTGTGCGAGCTGCTCGGGCTGGCCGAGGACACCCCCCTCTCCGAAATCGCCGCCGCGGCACCTCCGCCGTGGGACGACGTCCTCGAGGAGCATCGCGACGCGCTGACCAAGGCGACCCAGGAGCTCTCGCTCCTGAGCCGCTCCAACAGCGCGATGCTCGAGGCGAGTTATCGGGCGGTCCAGGAGACCCTCGATCGGTTCAATCACGCGTCCCAGGCCTCCTCGACCACGTACACCGCGAGCGGTGCACGCGCCGGCGGGGCGGGGCGCCATCTGTTCGACCAGAAGTCCTGATCTCACTTCCACTCTGGGGGTTTCACCACATGACCACGACCAGCACTCCGACCACGCCTACCGAGCAGGTGGAGAGCGTCGTCCTGAGCCTCCCCTCGGGTCTCGTGGGCTTTCCGCTCGCCCAGCACTTCCGCCTCTCGGCCGGCCCGGGCGGGCTCTACGACATGCAGTGCCTCGACATGCCCGACATGGGCTTCGTCGTCATCGCGCCCAGCCCGTTCTTCCCCGAGTACTCGCCGTCGATCGATCCCGACACCGCGGGTCGACTCGGCCTCGAGTCCCCCGAGGACGCACTCGTCCTCCTCCTCGTCAACCTCGGCGTCGACGGCGAGCAGCCCGCGGCGAACCTCCTCGCCCCGGTGGTCGTCAACCGCCACACCAAGGAGGCCGCGCAGATCGTCCTCACCGACCAGGATCTGCCGCTGCGCGCCACGCTTCAGCTCGATTGAGCTTGTAGCCTTGCCGCACAACGTTCCTCGCTCCCCTCACCCCTAAGGAACCGCCGTGCTGGTCCTGTCCCGACGCCCTCAGCAGAGCCTCCTCATCGGCCACGACGTCGTGGTGACCGTTCTCGAAGTGAACGGCGACACCGTGCGCATCGGGATCAAGGCGCCGTCCGACGTCGACATCCACCGTGAGGAGATCTATCGCGATCTGCAGAAGGCGAACCAGGCCGCCTCCCACGCACAACCGGGAGCGGCGGCGGCCCTGGCCGAAAGGATGCGCGGCAAGGGTGACGACACGGTCGAGACCGGCGGTGGCGAGGACGGCTCCGAGTCCGCTCGCTGACGCCCGGGGCCACGACCTGCGCCCAGAAGACCGGCCCACCCCCTGCTCGGGGGTGGGCCGGTCTTCTGCATGCCGGGCCTCGGTGCCCGCCCGGGGCCCCACCTCCGGACACCGGGGGCGTGAGCCTCGGCGGGCGCCGGTGGATGCCGTCATCCGACGACGTGGGCACCCGGCGCAGGACGAGCGTGGCACCGCCGACCTCGTCGACCGCGGGACGGACACCGGCACGACCGCCGTCGGGTCGGAGCCGACACCCGCCGCAGGAACGGTCGCGACGGACCGATCACGGCGTGGCCGTCGAGGGACGCAGCCCGACGTGCGACGCGCGCGGCTCGTGCCGGCGTGTGCGGGATCGTGCCGGGTCGTTGCGACGGGGGGCGGGTCCGGCGCGGGCTCAGCCGGGGCTCAGCCGCGGGAGGACGCCTGCGCGAGCAGCGCCTGGACCTCCGAGGCGCGGTACCGGCGGTGGCCCCCGAGCGTGCGCAGCGAATGGAGCTTGCCGGCGACGGCCCATCTCGTCACGGTCTTGGGATCTACGCGGAACAACGCGGCCACCTCGGCGGGGGTCATGAGTTCGTCGTCGGGGGCATGGGGTTCGTGCAGGTGTGCCATCGATGTGCCTTCCACGCATGCTGCTCAGCGTCGAGTGAACCGTTTCAGCGTAACGCCCCCCGCCTGCGCCGGGGCCTCCTCGATGTGGCCGAAGCGGTCACGCTCCCCACCGGCACGAGCGGGTCTTCGAGCCGATCGACGCCGCATTCGTACGGACGTCCATCGTTCTCGACGACGCCCGCACCGTCGGGCCTGCGAGTCGACCACGCCGGTTCTCCGATCCCGCGTTCGCCATGTACCGTAGGCCCCACGAAGAAATGACATTCCCGGAGCCGCTCCGTGACGGCCAGGTACGCCTCCCCCGTGAGGGTGCCCGGTCGTCGTGATGCCGCCCGGCAGACGCGTGAGGGGGTCGACGCCATGGGGCGCGGCCGAGCTAAGGCCAAGCAGACCAAGGTCGCTCGCGAGCTGAAGTACTTCAGCCCCGACACCGACCTACGAGCGCTTGAGCGTGAGCTCCGCGGTTCCAAGTCGGATCGCGGAGACCGAGAGGTCGACAGCGACGACCACGGCGACGAGGCCGACGACGACTGGAGCACCTTCGAGCGCTGAGGTCGTCGACCTCTCCTCACCCGCCCGTTCCGGGCGCGGTGTCACCGCAGACGCGTCGACGTCGTGACTCGTCGACCCCGCGGACCCGATCCTCGTCCGGGCACGGTCCGCGGCACGGGCTCCCGGACGGCGAGACGCGTTCTCCCCGCGGGTGGGGCGGCGATGCACCTCGAACGACGAACCTCGAACACCGCGTGACGATCACCTCGTCACGCGGTGTTCGTGCGTCTCGCGCCTCGTCCGTGCCGGATCAGCGCCGGTGGGTCCCGACGACCTGTACCGCGCCCCCGTCGACGCCCTTGGCGCCCTGGACGACCTCGGCGTCGGGACGCGTCGGCGTCTCGTCGTCGACGATGCGGCCGGCGACCCAGGCGGGGAGGTCGAGCTCGGCGCACCGGGCGAGCGCGGCGTCGGCCTGTTCCTCGGGCAGCACGGCGACGAAGCCCACGCCGAGGTTGAGGGTGCGTTCGAGGTCGGCGGTGGGTACGTTCCCCACCTCCTGCACGACGTCGAAGACGGCCGGGCGGGTCCACGTGCCGCGATCGACCTCCGCCCGCACCCCCGCGGGGAGGACGCGGGCGAGGTTGGCGGCGAGACCACCGCCGGTGACATGGCTGAGGGCGTGGACGTCGACGCCCTCCGTACGGATGAGCGCGAGCAAATCCTTGGCGTAGATCCGCGTGGGCGTGAGGAGCTCCTCGCCGAGCGTGCGACCGAACTCGTCGACGTGGCGGTCGTAGCCCCACCCGGCGCGGGAGAAGACGGCCCGCACGAGCGAGTACCCGTTGGAGTGCAACCCGCTCGAGGCGAGGGCGAGGACGACGTCCCCGGCCCGCACCCGCTCGGGGGAGAGCACATCGTCGTACTCGACGACGCCCGTCGCGGCGCCCGCGCAGTCGTACTCGTCGACGCCGAGCAGCCCGGGGTGTTCGGCGGTCTCGCCACCGACGAGCGCGACCCCTGCCTTCTCGCACGCCGCGGCGATGCCGGAGACGATCGCGGCGATGCGCTCGGGGACGACCTTGCCGCAGGCGATGTAGTCGGTCATGAACAGCGGCTCCGCGCCACACACGACGATGTCGTCGACGACCATGCCGACGAGGTCGAACCCGATCGTGTCGTGGACGTCCATCGCCTGGGCGATGGCGACCTTCGTGCCGACGCCGTCGGTGCTCGTCGCGAGGACGGGACGCCGCATGTCACGCATCGCGGACGCGTCGAACATGCCCGCGAATCCGCCGAGGTCGCCGAGGACCTCCGGCCGCTGCGCGCGCTTGACCGAGGCCTTCATGAGCTCGACGGCGCGGTCACCGGCCTCGACGTCGACGCCGGCGGACGCGTAGGTGAGGGCCTCGTCGGTCATGCGTGGTGCTCCTGATCGGTGGGGTGGGGACGCGCCAAGGCGGCCTTCGCACCAAGGACGTCCTCCGCGGACTGGACGGTGGCCGTGCCGGTGCGGACGTGGTCCTGCGCCGGGGTCGCGACGACCGAGGCGTCGGGATTGCCCGGGAACAGCGGCGTGGTGGCCGCGCCGGACTCGAAGACGTGCTTGCCCAGCGTCACATCGCCGGGCAGCTCCATCGGGTACTCGCCGGTGAAGCACGCCGTGCACAGCCGCTCGCGGGGCTGACGCGTGGCCTCGATCATGCCCCCCTCGGAGATGTACCCCAGGCTGTCGGCGCCGATGCTGCGGCAGATGTCGTCGACGCCGAGACCCGTGGCGATGAGCTCGGCGCGGGAGGCGAAGTCGATGCCGAAGAAGCACGGCCACGTGACCGGCGGGGAGGAGATCCGCACGTGGACCTCGGCCGCGCCCGCCTCGCGAAGCATCCGAACGAGGGCCCGCTGGGTGTTGCCGCGGACGATGGAGTCGTCGACGACGACGAGCCGTTTGCCCTTGATGACGTCGCGGAGCGGGTTGAGCTTGAGACGGATGCCGAGCTGACGGATCGTCTGGCTCGGCGCGATGAACGTGCGGCCGACGTAGGCGTTCTTGACGAGGCCCTGCCCGTAGGGGATGCCGGACGCCTCGGCGTACCCGATGGCCGAGGGGATGCCGGAGTCCGGCGTCGGCATGACGAGGTCGGCCTCGACGGGATGCTCCCGGGCGAGGGTGCGACCCATCTCGACGCGGGACTCGTAGACGCCGCGGTCGTTGATCGTCGTGTCGGGCCGCGCGAGGTAGACGTACTCGAAGACGCAGCCGCGCGGACGCGCCTCGGCGAACCGGCGAGTGCGCAGGCCGTCCTCGTCGACGGCGACGAGTTCGCCCGGCTCGACCTCACGCACGTAGCTCGCACCGACGATGTCGAGCGCCGCGGTCTCGCTCGCGACGACCCAGCCCCGCTCCAGTCGCCCGAGCACGAGCGGACGAATGCCCTGCGGGTCGCGGGCCGCATAGAGGGTGTGTTCGTCCATGAAGACGAAGCAGAAGGCGCCGCGCACGTGCGGCAGCACCTCGAGCGCACGCTCCTCGAGGTCCTCACCGGTGCTCTGCGAGAGCAGCGCCGTGACGACGGCGGTGTCGCTCGTGTTGCCGCGGCTCAGTTCGCCTCGCCGGGTGGCCTCGGAGGAGCCGTCGAGCATGTCGCGCAGTTCGGGTGCGTTGACGAGGTTGCCGTTGTGCACGAGCGCGATCGTGTGGTCCTGATCGCCGCTCAGCGTGGGCTGGGCGTTCTCCCACGTGCTGCCGCCCGTCGTCGAGTACCGGGCGTGACCGATGGCGACGTGGCCGGTGAGCTGCGCGAGGCTCGTCTCGTCGAAGACCTGGCTCACGAGGCCCATGTCCTTGTAGACGAGCACGCGATGGCCGTCGCTCGCCGCGATACCGGCGGACTCCTGCCCGCGATGCTGCAGCGCGTAAAGGCCGTAGTAGGCCAGTTTGGCGACCTCCTCGCCGGGAGCCCAGACGCCGAAGACGCCACACGCGTCCTGGGGGCCAGCCTCGCCGGGGAGGATGTCGTGGTTCAACCGTCCGTCACCGCGTCGCACGGCGCCCAGTCTTCCACACGGTCGGGCCGGCACCGACCGGCTGCACGAACACCGATGGCACGACCACGATCACGGCGGGGTGAGCACGTCGACGACGCGGGATTTCAACGTCGCGCGCGACGCTGAAGGGCCGCGTCGGCGATCACGCCGGTCAACGCGCCGAGCATGGCCCCGATCATCGCCCCGAAGGTCGCGAGGAACAGCAGCGACGTGCGGAACCCGTACGCCATGCCGCCGACCTGAGCCGCCGGCCCGAAAAGGTGCGCGAGGCCGCCGAGGACGAACCCGAGGACGACACCGGTGCCGATGAACGCGACCCAGTCGACCGAGACGACGTGGCGACGCGGCATGCGCGCCGCGTGGGCCGGGCGAAACGAGGCGTCCGCCTCGGCGGAGGCGGGGCGTTCGGTGGCGCCGACCGTCTCCTCGGTGGGATCGACGGGGCGCGACTCGGGCGTCGGTGCGGTGCTCGGCATGGGGCTCACGCTAGTGCAGCCGTGCGGTCGGGACGCTCCCGGCCGGGCGCGACGGACCGTCGCCGAGAGCTCCCGGCCCGGACGCGACGACGACGCGAGGCGCCCGAGACCCGCCCGGATCCGGAGGACGGCGGCAGGTCAGCGGCGGGTGGTCAGCGGCGGGTGGTCAGCGGCGCGCGGGCCAGAGGGGGAGACGGGTGTCGAGGGCCGCGCGTTCCCCGCTCGCACGCACGGTGCCCCCGGCGAGGGCCTCGGCCCACGTGAGTTCGCCGACGACGAGCCGTAGCCACGTGTCGACGTCGGTCTCGACGACGGCGGGCGGGGTGCCGCGGCGGTGTCGCGGCCCCTCGATGCACTGGACCGCCCCGAACGGCGGCACGCGCACCTCGACGGAGTGCCCGGGCGAGCGTTCGGCGAGTTCCTCGAGGGAATAGCGGACGGCGGTCGCCCGCACCGTACGCGGGGCGTCGTGGTCGGTGCGCCAGGCGGCGAGGGCGGCGTCGCCGTCGGCGGGTCGGATCCTGCGGGGCATGGCCTCATCCTCCCCCGACCGACCGTGCCCGTGTCGAGCCGGGTCGAGCCGTCGGGCGACGGCCCGAGGGCCCCGGTCGACGAGGGTCGAGGGCGAGCCCGCCCGTCCCACGTGGACACCGTCGACGAGGAGCGCGAGCCCGGCGCCGACGAGGCCGACGCCCGAGAGGACGCCGACGCCGCGAACGCCGGCGCCGCAGGGATCCACGCGGTGCCCTCTCCTCCCCCGCCCAGAGGTGCCGGACGAGCCGAGGCCCCACAGGCCGCCCTCGACGGTGAACATCCGGTGTCGACCGCGTCGGCGCCGGGCCGGCGGCGACGCACGGCAGGCGCGGCACGGCCAGGACGGGGCACGGCGCCTGCGCCGCACCAGGAGGGGTCGGGCACGGTGCGGCGCGCGCCCGCACCACGAAGACCCGCCGGACGGACGGGACACACACCGACGGCGCGATAGCGTGCCCGCAGCACCGCGGCGAAGGAGACACGCATGGCCGAGTTCGTCCGCGACGAGTACGGCGTGAGCGTGCTCGTCGGGGGTCATCCGCAGTCCCACGTGCCCGACGATCCCGAGTTCCTCGTGTTCGAGTACGTCGCCCACCTCGCGGCGTGCCTCGACCTCCTCCTACCCCCGCCGCCGCAGCGCCTCGCCGTCACCCACGTCGGTGGCGCCGGCCTCACCCTCGCCCGGTACGTCGAGCACGTGCGGCCCGGGTCGCCGCAGATCGTCCTCGAACCCGACGCCGACCTCACCGAGGCCGTCCGCCGCGAGGCGCCCCTCCCCCGCGGGCACCGCATCCGGGTCCGGCCCACGACCGGGGAAGCAGGCGTCGCCGACCTCAAGCCGGGCAGCGCCGACGCGGTCGTCCTCGACGCCTTCGCGGGCGGCAGCGTGCCCGCGGCCGTGACGACGGTCGAGTTCCTCACCGCCGCGGCGGGTGTCCTCACCCCCGGCGGAGTGTTCCTCGCGAACCTCTCCGACGAGCCGGGGATGCGCTACGTCGCCCGGGTCGCCGCCGGCCTCGGACGGACAGGCCTGCCCCACCGGGCCCTCATCGCCACCCACGACGTCCTCAAGGGGCGTCGCCACGGCAACGTCGTCCTCGTCGGGAGCGCGGCCGAGATCGACACCGTCGAGCTCGAACGGCGACTCCGGCGGCTGCCGTTCCCCACCGGCGTCCGCCACGACGTCGCCCGCTGGGCCCGCAGCGCCTCACCGCTCACCGCAGCCGACCCGATGCCCTCCCCCACCGCACCCGACCCCGGCCACTGGCGCGTGCGCTGAGCGCAGGGACGAGGAGAGGATCGGGTCGGACGGGGCCGGGGACGACGAACCCGGCGAGATCCTGCGATCGACCATCGACACACCTGGCACGACGGCCCGCGCCTCCCCCGGACACACACTGGGCCGACCCCGGCTGCTGCCGGGATCGGCCCTCATGGACGGTGCGGAGGCCGCGTCGGAGCGTCAGCTCCTCACGTCGTCGGCGCGGCCGTAGTACGACCCCGCCTCGACGTGCCCGAGCATCGTCTCGTCGATCTCGTGGTGGGCGGGGACGGGGCGCGGCTCGTGCTCGCCGGCCTCGACGGGCACGGCGTCACCGGCACCCCAGTAGTCGGGCATGTCGTCCCAGTCGGTGTCGACGTCGTCGTCGAGGTCGGTGGCGTCACCGGCCTCACGCACGGAGACGATCTCGTCGACCTCCGGCGTCACCAGGGACTTCTCGGCGAACTGGCGCACGAGCGCGAGGGTCTGCTGCGTGACGTCACCCTCGACGGCGACGACGAAACGCTTGCCCTGACGGACGTGCACGATGCCCGAGAAGCCCCGCGATGCTGCCTCGTTCGTGACGGCACGACCCAGCGGATCCTGCTCGGTGGACTTGGGCATGACATCGACGACGACGCTTCCCACGACGATCCCCTCACACTCTGCGGTCGGTCCTTCCAGCCTAACGGCGCGGACGGCGTTCGAGGACCGACCGGGACTCCCGCCGTGGCGGGCGACCCGTCGATCAGTCGAACGACCGGCCCGTGATCGCCTCGTAAGCGGTGACGTACGTCGCCCGCGTGGCGTCGACGACGTCCTGTGGGAGGGCCGGCGGCGCCTCGCCCGACCCACGGTCCCAGCCGGACTCCGGGGAGGTGAGCCAGTCGCGCACGTACTGTTTGTCGTAGGAGGTCTGGGGACGGCCCACCTCGTGCTCCGCCGCGCGCCAGAACCGCGACGAGTCGGGCGTGAGGACCTCGTCGGCGAGGACGAGTCCGCCGTCGCGGACACCGAACTCGACCTTGGTGTCGGCGATGAGGATGCCCCGCTCCGCGGCGATCTCGTTGCCGAGGGCGAGGATCCGCGTCGTCATGTCGCGGGCGGCCGCGGCGAGCTCCGGGCCGATCTCGGCCTCGACCTGCGCGTACGTCATCGGCTGGTCGTGCTCGCCGAGAGGCGCCTTCGTCGTCGGCGTGAAGATCGGCTCGGGAAACGGCGACGCCTCCGTGAGCCCCTCGGGCAGCTCGACGCCGCACACCGACCCGCGCTCGCGGTACTCGGCGAGCCCGCTGCCGGTGAGGTAGGCGCGCCCGATGCACTCGACGGGGAGCATCGGCAGGCGACGCACGAGGATCGCGCGCCCCTCGACCTCGGCCGGCACATCGGTGGAGAGGACGTGGTCGGGCACGAGGGAAGCGAACTGCTCGAACCACCACAGGGACAGCTGGGTGAGCACCCGCCCCTTGTCGGGGATGACGGAATCGAGCACGTAGTCGTACGCAGAGATGCGGTCGCTCGCGACGAGGAGGATGACCTCCTCCGACGGGGTGCCGTCGGCGTCGAGCGGGGCGTACAGCTCCCGCACCTTGCCGGAGTAGACCCGGGCGTACCCGGGCAGGTCGAGGGCCCCCTCAGGAGCGTCGCTGTGAGTCATGCCTGCTCCTGACCGGGAAGGACGATGCGGTGTTGGGCCGCGGCGAGCGCGATGTCGGTGCGGTGGCGGCTGCCGGGGATGTCGACGGCGTCGACGGCGTCGTATGCGGCCGCCCGGGCCGCCGCGAGGTCGGGCCCCGTGGCGACGACGGAGAGCACGCGCCCGCCGGCGGTGACGAGCCCGTCGGGCCTCTGTCGCGTACCGGCGTGAAGGATCTCCGCGTCACCGACCTCGCCGATGACGACGGGGTCGCCCTTTCGGGGGGCCTCGGGGTAGCCGCGAGCCGCGACGACGACCGTGACCGCCGCGTCGTCGGACCACTCGAGCGGCGGGATCTCGGCGAGCTCCCCCCGGGCCGCGGCGAGGAGCACCCCGCCGAGACCGGTGCGGAGGCGGGCGAGGACGACCTGCGTCTCCGGGTCGCCGAACCGGGCGTTGAACTCGACGACTCGCAGACCACGGCCCGTGAGCGCGAGGCCGACGTAGAGGACCCCCGCGAACGGGGTGCCCCGGCGGCGCATCTCGTCGACGGTGGGCTGAGCGATCGTCGAGACGACCTCCTCGGTGAGCGTCTGCGGCGCCCAGTCGAGGGGCGAGTACGCACCCATGCCACCGGTGTTGGGGCCACGGCCGCCGTCGCAGAGCCGCTTGAAGTCCTGCGCCGGGGCGAGCGGTACGACGGTGCGCCCGTCGGTGAGGCAGAAGAGGGAGATCTCGGGGCCGTCGAGGAACTCCTCGATGACGACGCGCGTCTCGTCCTCACCCGCGGCCCTGGGCCGCTCGAGACACTGGACGGCGTGCGCGAGCGCCTTCGTGCGCTCCTCGGTGACGACGACGCCCTTGCCGGCGGCGAGACCGTCGTCCTTGACGACGTAGGGCGCACCGAGCTCGTCGAGCGCCTCCATCGCCGCGTCCACCGTCGTGCACACCCGCGCACGGGCCGTGGGGACGCCCGCGACCTCCATGACCTCCTTGGCGAACGCCTTGCTGCCCTCGAGGCGCGCGGCGCGGGCCGTGGGTCCGAAGCACGGGATCCCGCGGGCGGCCACGGCATCGCTCACCCCGGCGACGAGGGGCGCCTCGGGGCCGACGACCACGAGGTCCACGCCGTGCTCGACGGCCAGGGCCGCGACGGCGTCGGGGTCGGTGGCCTCGACCTCGAGACAGGTGGCGAGCTGGGCCATGCCCGGGTTCCCGGGGGCGGCGAGCACCTCCCCCACCTGCGGGTCGCGCGAGAGGGCGACGACGAGGGCGTGTTCACGGGCACCGCTACCGATGACGAGGACCTTCACGGCCCCCAGCCTAGGCGTTCCCACCGACACCCCCCACCCGGTCGAGGGGACAACCCCACCCGAGCCACGGAATACCTTGCTGCACAAGCCGATCGACACTCGGCGGCGTCGTCCCACCCACACGCGCGCGCGGCGGCTAGGGTGCGCTCGAAGGCGACGTCACCCCGAGACGAGGGGCGACCTCCCGTCGCCGACAGCCTCAGCCGGGGGGATGAGATGACCCAGGACAGCGCCACTGCCGGCGCCACCACCACCGCCACGCCCGTCGACGGCGGCGGTGGTGACACCGCCACCACCGCATCGTCGGGCCCCGCCGGCAACGACGTCCGCCGTGACGACGCCCCCGCCCCCTACGTGGCCGCAGCACCGGACGTGACCGTCCCCCTGCCGCTCGACGACGGATTCGACCGGGTCGCGACGAGGCTCTACCTCCTCGCGGTCCGCACCCCCGGCATCACCCGTCGACAGATGATCACCGCGGACGTCCCCGCCGACGCGATCGACGCCGCCACCGCGTTCCTCACCCACCACGGCCTGCTGCGCCCCACCGGGCCCGACGCCTGGGAGGCCATCCCGCCCGAGCTCGCGCTCTTCTCCCTCGCCGCGAGCTACGAGACCCGCGCGTCCTTCCTCCGCGACGCCGCCGAGGACCTCACCCACGAGTACCACCGCTCCCGCCTCACCGACGCCGAACAGGCCCCCGGCCTCACCCTCCTCCGCAACACCGAGGAGCTCGCCGCCGCCGAACGCGGGGTCACCGACGCGGCGACGCAGGAGATCTGGTCCGCACACGACGACTCGCCCCGCACCGCACACCTCTTCGGCACCGACCCCGACCGCCACCGCCGCCGCCTCCTCACCCGCGACGGCGCCCCGCTGCGGCGCCGGACGACGTTCGACGGCCGCATGCTCCGCCATCCCCGCGCCGGCGAGATCCTCCGGGCCCGCGCCGAGAGCGGCGAGGAGAGCCGGTTCCTCACCGATCTGCCCTTCTCCGTCGTCGGCGCCGACGACCACATCGCCGTCGTCGACCTCACCTCCTTCGACACCTCCGGCGCCGGGTCGCTCCTCGTCCACGACCGGCGACTCGTCCTCGCCCTCCGGTGCCTGTGCGAGACGTGGTGGCAGCTCGCGAGCCCGATGGCGTGGAACAGCATCGGCGAGCTCGACCGCGACAGCGCCTTCATCCTCTCGATGCTCGCCGCCGGCGCCACCGACGCGACCATGGCCACCCAGACGGGCCTCTCCCAGCGCACCATCGAGCGGCGGGTCCGCGCCCTCATGACGCGGCTCGGCGCCTCCACCCGGTTCCAGGCCGGAGTGCTCGCCGCGCGGCGCGGATGGATCTGAGGCGCCCCCACCACCCCGGCCCCACTAGAGTGGAGTGCTCGCGCCGCGGCCGTGGCGCACAGACCGCACTGCCGACGGGATGGGCGATTCAGTGAGCGATGGCGTCGTGACCGGTGACGACACGGGGCGGGGCGACGTCCCGTCCGACGAGGCGGCCGCCGAGAGCCTCGCGCGGGAACTCGCCGTCGAACAGGCGCACGTCGACCGCGTCCACGCCGAACTGCGCAAGGCCGGGGAGCGGGCCAGGCTCGTCGAGATCGAGGGCATGTCCCGCGGCCGCACCGATCGCACCGGCGACATCCGCGACGAGGAGGTCTCGGGACTGTTCGCCCGCGACGCGCTCGTCTTCCGGGCCGGCCAGCGACGCCACGACCTCGAACGTCAGCACGAGGGCCTCGTCTTCGGCCGTCTCGACATGGAGGACTCCCACGGTCGGGAGGTCCGTTACGTCGGCCGTCTCGGCGTCCGCGACGACGACTACGAACCCCTCGTCATCGACTGGCGTGCACCGGCGGCATCCCCCTTCTACCGGGCCACGCCCGTCGACCCGCAGAGCGTCCTCCGGCGCCGCGTGCTCCGGTCGCGGGGCGAGACGGTCATCGGTGCCGAGGACGACCTCATGGTCGCCGACGCCCCCGACGACCTCGTCGTCCTCGGCGAGGGCGCCCTCATGGCCGCACTCGGCCGCAGCCGCAGCGCCCACATGCGCGACATCGTCGCCACCATCCAGGCCGACCAGGACGAGGCGATCCGCGCGCCCGCACGCGGCGTCACCGAGATCACCGGCGGCCCGGGCACGGGCAAGACCGTCGTCGCGCTCCACCGCGCGGCCTACCTCCTCTACAGCGACCGTCGCCGGTTCGAGGGCGGCGGTGTCCTCGTGGTCGGCCCGTCCGCGGCGTACACCGCCTACATCGAGCGTGTGCTGCCCTCCCTCGGCGAGGACTCCGTCGCGCTGCGGGCCCTCGGCGACGTCGTCGACGCCTGCACCGCCGGGCGCCTCGACCCACCCTCGGCCGCGGCGGTCAAGGGCTCCCTGCGCATCCGCCGGGTGCTCGCCCGCGCGGCCCGCGACACGATCCCCGGCGCCCCCGACACGCTCCGCGCGATGGTCTCCGGGCGGGCCGTCCGCCTCGAGCGCCGACGCCTCGACCGGGTGCGCTCCCAGGTGCTCCGCCGCCACCACCGCAACTCTTCCCAGGACGCGATGGTCCTCGCCCTCGCCGCCGACGCGTGGACGCAGGCGCGCCGCCCCGAGGACCGCGACGTCGACCGCGAGGAGTTCATCGCGACCTTCGTCGACCACCGCGACGTCGAGGCGTTCATGCACGCATGGTGGCGTCCTGTCGACCCGCGCGAGGTGCTCCTGTGGCTCGCCGACGCGCGCCGCGCCCGGCGCTGCTCCCGCGGGGTCCTCACGGAGGCGGAGGCCGACGTCCTCGCCGCATCTCTGCAGGCCACCCTCGACACCGGTACGTGGTCCGTCGCCGACGTCGCCCTCGTCGACGACCTCGACGCACGCCTCGGCGAGGTCAAGGAGATGCCCGTCGAACGCGGCTTCTTCGAGATCGAGGAGCTCGACGAGCTCGAGGCCCAGCGCTCGCTGCGGGTCGGGGTGCCCGAACGTAACGCGCCCGCCCACTCGGCGCTCACCCCCACGCGTCACCTCACCCACGGCGACGCCCGCGACGTCCTCCTCCGGGGGCACGTCGGCCGCCCGAGCGAGTACGCGCACGTGCTCGTCGACGAGGCCCAGGACGTCTTCCCCATGCAGTGGCGGATGCTCGCGAGGCGCGGCCGGTGGGCGAGCTGGACCGTCGTCGGCGACCTCGCCCAGGCCTCGTGGGAGGACCTCGACGAGGCCGAGAAGGCCCGAGAGGAGGCGTTCGGCAGCGCACCGCGACGGGCTTTCCACATGGCGACGAACTACCGCAACGCCAAGGAGGTGTTCGCCTACGCCGAGAAGGTCGTGCGCGAACACGTCCCCGACGCCGACATCCCCGCGGCAGTGCGCGAGACCGGGGTCGATCCCGTCGACGTCACCGTGCCCGCCGACAGCCTCGACGCGACGGTACGTACGCACGTCGCCGAGCTCGCGGACGAGGTCGACGGCAGCATCGCGATCATCGCCCCCGCCCGCTGGGCCGCGTCGATGGCGGATCTCGTCGCCGCGGCCGAGGACATCGCCCCCGGCCTCGGCGCGCGACTCGTCCTCGTCGACCCCCTGTCGAGCAAGGGCCTCGAGTACGACGCGACGGTCGTCCTCGACCCCGACGAGATCGTCGCCGAGTCCCCCGGCGGCGTGCGCGTGCTCTACGTCGTCCTCACCCGCGCGGCCCACCGCATGCACGTCCTCCGACCGGAGGACTGACCGGCCCGACCTCCACCGCACGATGACGGCATCGGCGGTGTACCGGCCGGGACCCGACGTGCGACGACCCCGGCACCGCCCTCGTGGGCGAACCGGGGTCGTCGTCGTGTCGGGTCTCAGGCCGGGGTGATGAGACTTCGGACGCGCTCGGCGCCGAGGCACAGGAGCAGGGTCGGGATGCGCGGGCCCGTGTCGGAGCCGACGAGCAGCCGGTAGAGCAGCGCGAACAACCCACGCTGGGCGGCCTTGACCTCCGGCGGGAGCTTCTTCTCGCCCACGTCGAACCCGGCCTGCATCTTGGGGATGCCGTAGACGAGGGTCGTGAGGCCCTCGAGCGACCAGTCGTCGGTGAGCCGCGCGGACAGCATCTCGAGGGCCTCGCGCTGCTGCGGCTCGAGCGAGGCGAGGAGCTCGGTGTCGGGCTCCGTGCGCACCTGGGTGCGGTCCTCCGCAGGCATCTGCGTGAGGACCCACGTGCGGGCGCAGTCGAGCCGCGGCCGGAGCTGATCGAGGCTCGTGAGCTCGACGTCGTCGCCGACCATGCCCTGCACGATCCGCAGCGTCTGCGCCTCCTCGCCGCCGGTGATGTCGACGACCGACGCGAGCGCCCGGTAGGGCACCTTGACGGGCGTCCTCTGCAGCTCGCCGTGGGCGGTGCCGATCGCGCGGGCGTACATCGCGTGGTCACCCGGCTGTGCCGCTGGGGTCTGCACCTTGCGGCCGAGGGCGTCCCACTCGTCGTAGAGGCGCTGGATCTCGGCGTCGAACGCGACGGAGAACGACTGGTTGGGGCGACGACGCGTGTAGAGCCACCGCAGCACGGGCGGCTCCATGATCCGCATCGCGTCGGCCGGGGTGGGCACGCCGCCCTTGGACGAGCTCATCTTGGCCATGCCGGCGATGCCCACGAACGCGTACATCGGCCCGATGGGCTGGTGACCGCTGAAGATCGGGCCGACGATCTGCCCGCCGACCTGGAAGGACGACCCCGGCGAGGAGTGGTCGACGCCGGAGGGCTCGAAGTCGACGCCCTCGTACGCCCAGCGCATCGGCCAGTCGACCTTCCACACGAGCTTGCCGTGGAAGTCACGGTCGAGGTGCATCGACTCGGTGACCTCCTCGCCGTTGGGGCCCACGGCCACGTAGACGAGTTCGGTCGTGTCGTCGTCGTAGGAGAGCACACGCGTGGCGTCGGTGCCGAACGCCTTGCTGTACGGCCGATAAGGGAAGTATCCGGAGGCCCCGCCGCCGTCCTCCTCGCTCGCAGCGCCGCTGCCCTCGGCCGCGGCCTGGATCGCCTCGGCGTCGTGGGCACCCTCGGAGCCCTCCGCCGCGGCGGCCGCCTGCGCGGCGTCCGGCTCGGTCTGCTTGGTGCGGTACTGCGCGAGGACGGCGTCGATCTCGTCCCGCTTGCTCATCGCGTGGAGCACCTGCTCGCGGTAGGCGCCCGAGGTGTACTGCTGCGTCTGGCTGATGCCGCGGAACCGCACGCCCATCCGCTCGAGGGACTCCGCCATCGCGGCCTTGAAGTGCTCGGCCCAGTTGGGGTACTCCGAGCCGCGCGGGGCGGGGACGCTCGTGAGCGGCTTGCCGATGTGGGCGTTCCACGACTCGTCGACGCCCTCGACGCCGAACGGCACCTTGCGGAACCGGTCGTAGTCGTCCCAGCTGATGACGTGCTCCACCGGGACGCCGCGACGGGCGATCTCGTCTGCGACGAGGTGCGGCGTCATCACCTCGCGAAGGTTGCCGAGGTGGATCGGGCCCGACGGGGAGAGACCCGACGCGCACACGATCGTGCGCTCGGGGTCGCGACCGTGGGCGGCCTCGATGACCTCGTCGGCCATGCGTGCCACCCAGTCGACCTCGGGCTGGGGCTTCTCCTTGCCCCGGCCGCGGCGGGCGCGCCGCGCAGGCTGCGGGGTGGGATCGGCCGGTCCGGTGGTGTCGTTCATGCGTGTCCTCAGGGGTGAATCAGTCGTGCAGGAGGCTGTGGCGCTGGATGATCTCGTCGCGGCCGGGGCCCACGCCGATGGCCGAGATGCGGGCGCCGATGTGCTCCTCGACGAACTCGACGTAGCGGCGGCAGTTCTCGGGCAGTTCCTCGAACGTGCGGCAACCGGAGATGTCGGTCTTCCAGCCGGGCAGCATCTCGTAGATCGGCGTGGCGTGGTGGAAGTCGCTCTGGCTCACCGGCATCTCGTCGTGGCGGACGCCGTTGATGTCGTAGGCGACGCAGACGGGGATCTCGTCGAACGTGTCGAGGTTGTCGAGCTTCGTCATGACGAAGTCGGTGACGCCGTTGATGCGCTGGGCGTACCGGCCGATGACGACGTCGAGCCAGCCGATGCGGCGCGGACGCCCGGTGGTCGTGCCGAACTCGCCACCGATGACGCGGAGGCGGTCGCCGACCTCGTCGTGGAGCTCGGTGGGGAACGGGCCCTCGCCGACGCGCGTGGTGAACGCCTTGAGCACGGCGATGACGCGGTCGACCCGGGTGGGCGGCAGGCCCGCGCCGGTGCAGGCACCGCCGGAGGTCGCGTTCGAGCTCGTCACGTAGGGGTACGTGCCGTGGTCGACGTCGAGAAGGGTGGCCTGGCCGGCCTCGCAGAGGACCGTCTTGCCGGCGTCGAGGGCGCGGCTGATCTCGAGCGAGGTGTCGGTGACCATCGGCGCGAGCCGGTCGGCGTAGGAGAGGAGCTCCTCGACGACGGCGTCGACCTCGATGGCGCGACGGTTGTAGATCTTGGCGAGGACCTGGTTCTTGAACTCGAGCGCCGCCTCGACCTTCTGGCGGAGGATCGACTCGTCGTAGAGGTCCTGGACGCGGATGCCGACGCGGCTCATCTTGTCGGCGTACGTCGGGCCGATGCCGCGGCCGGTCGTGCCGATCTTGCGGTTGCCGAGGAACCGCTCGTTGACCCGGTCGAGCACCGTGTTGTAGCTCGGGATGACGTGCGCGTTGGCGCTCACCTTGAGCAGGGAGCAGTCGACGCCGCGCGCGGTGAGCGCGTCGAGCTCCTCGAACAGCACCGACAGGTCGATGACGACGCCGTTGCCGATGATCGGCGTCACGCCCGGCGTGAGGATGCCGCTCGGCAGAAGGTGGAGCGCGTACTTCTCGTCACCGACGACGACCGTGTGACCGGCGTTGTTGCCACCGTTGAACTTGACGACGTAGTCGATACGGTCCCCGAGGAGGTCGGTCGCCTTGCCCTTGCCCTCGTCGCCCCACTGGGCTCCGACCAGCACGACTGCCGGCATCGTCGCCACCCTCTTCCCGAAATCTGCTGTTCGTGGTCTGTGCGTGTGGTCGCACCCGGCCGTCGGCCGAGCGCCGCGACGAGCCTACCGTCTCGACCCGACAGCCCATCGAGGCGGAGAGGTGCGGGAACGCCCGATGTGGCGGGTCGGAGTACCCCGATCCGTCGAATCCGGCGGATTTCCCGACCCGTTCTGCTCAGGTCACCGAGGGCGTGGTCGATCGGAGACGGGAACACCTGGCTCCACCGCCGGTGCGACCAAGCCCCCTCCACCCCTTCCGAGGAGCACCCATGACGCCCCGTGCCACCCTGCCCCTGACCGCCGCCCTCGTGTGCGCCGTCCTCGCCGGTTGCGGCAACGATGACGCGGGCACGTCGAGCGCGACCGCGACGCCGCCCCCCGCCACGCAGTCCGCTTCCGTGACGCCCACCGACCCGGCGTCCTCGGCGACCACCGAGCCCGCGGCCGCCACATCGCCGTCGGCCTCCGAGACGGGTCGGGACAGCGCCCCCTCGAAGGGGGCCTCGCGGACGAGCGAGCCCCGGACGACGGTCATCACGAACAGCGCCGCCCCCACCGCGCCCCGCACGACCCCGACGGCGAAGTCCACCTCGAAGACCGAGGCCCGCGGCACGGTGCCCCAGCGGAGCATCGAGGACTACGGCGACGCGGCCGTCGCGGCGTGGTCGAACGGCGACCGTGCGGCGCTCGGCCGGTACGTCTCCCCCCGGGTGAAGACGGCGGCGACGCCCCCGGCGGGCGAGCTGCTCCGCGTCGCGTGCGACGGGGACATGTGCAGCTACACGACCCCCGAGGGCAAGCGCGTCACGCTGACGTTCGACCGCGCCGCGGTGAAGGCCGGACGCACGGGCGGCGTCGTCGGCGTCAAGGTCGACTGAGCACCGTCCCCACCCCACGACGCCGCAGGCCCGCTCCCTTCGAGGGTGGCGGGCCTGCGGCGTCTCGCGTCGGCGACCGGGTGCGTCAGAACCCGAGGGCGTCGGCCGCCTCGGGGCTGGAGTCGCGGAGGAACTGCTCGCAGCGGGCCCGCTCGTCCTCCTCCCCGATGGCCCCGGCGGCGCGGGACAGGGCGGCGACGCTGCGGAGGAAGCCCCGGTTGGGTTCGTGCCGCCACGGCACGGGCCCCGCGCCCTTCCAGCCCGCACGGCGGAGCTGGTCGAGGCTGCGGTGGTACCCGGTGCGGGCGTAGGCGTAGGCCTCGACGGTGAACCCGGCGGCGAGGGCGGCCTCGGCGAGCGTCGCCCACGCGAGCGCGGACGCCGGGTAGCGACCGGCCGTGATCGCCGGGTCGGCCCCCGAGAGAAGCTCCGCCGCAGCGGGATCCACGTCGAGCAACGTCTCGGGCGGTTCGAGCAGGTTCTGGTGGGTCATGGGGATCTCCTCGTTCGTCTCGTGTCGTCCATGCTTCCCTGAACGGCCCGCCAAAGCCAGCAGACGCCCGCTACCTCGCCGACGACGGTGCCGCACGTACGGGGCACCGGGCGCGCGTCCCCTGGCTTCGTCGCACACACCGGCTCCCATCTGGGTCACCGCGACGACGCTGCGTCCCAAATCCGTGCCCTCAGCATGAAGAGTCGCCACGGGGTTGCCCACGACGCCACTCCTGCCACCGCCCACGTGCCCAACGCGGTGGACCAGGGCCACCGGCCCTGTAGATCGTCACTCATCCAGGTGAGCATGGTGACCGACTCCCCCAACAGCATGACGAGCACGAGCAACACCGTCATCGGAACGACCCAGATGCGTTGGTCTCCCAGGAGCCGTTGGGAGATCAGAGCCAGTGCCACCCAGGTCAGGAGGCCGCGCCCGAAGGCCGAACCGGCTTCCCATCCGGCGCTCCAGGCCCCACCGACCGCGACGACCAGACACGAGAACGCGGTCAGCGTCGCAAGGACACGATGTTCCCAGCGTTCCTCCCGAGCGGTGCGGCACGGAGAACACCACGTCCGAGCGTTGACCCCCACGAGAGCGACGGCAAGAGGGGCTGGAACGAGGTGACCGATTGCGAGTGACACAGCACCGCCACCGCGGGGGAGCTGCAGAACGAGACGCGGCATGAGCGTCTCCACCAGGGCGCACAGGACCACACCGATGGCAGCGGGTACCCACGGTCGCGCCTTCCAAGGAAGGATGTCACCCACAGGCGCGCTCCGCTTCTGCAATCCGGCCACGAAGCCAAGCCCGCTCCTGCGCCGCGGGGAGGTGTCGCACTCTGTCGATGTCGGCCAGCGACACCTCTGCGGGACCCCCACCCACCGACGCCGGCGGCATGCCGCCGGCGGCGACGACCGTTGCCCACACCATCAGCTGCTGTGACGCATTCACCGTGTCGTCGGTGATCACGGCCGACTCCCCACATTTCCAGAACCGGTCGGTCACCGCCGACCCCATCCCCGCGAATGCGAACCACGCCGGCGGGTAGGCGAAGGTGGGCCCTTCGGTGGAGCGTAGCCCTCGCTCGTACATGGGCCCGTCGATGCGCAGGCCGACATCCCGGTACAAGTCCAATCGGACGAGTCCCGCGGCGATCTCGTCGAGATGGTGTGCATGCTCGGGCCAGACACACACGCGCCCATCGTCCGTGCAGACCGGATCGACGAGGTCGCGCGACACCGTCATCGCCTCCCCACCAGCAGAGAAAGCGCCGGCGAAGGCAACGATCGCGACGAGGATTGCCAGCCCAGATCTCCCCAGTGCCGCCCGCGACGACCCGCGGCGTAGCGGTTCGCTGAACACTGCAGCCAGGAGCATCATTGCACCGGCACCCCCCAGAACAGCGGTCATGGGAATACTCGGCACCTCCCATGCAGGCGTGTTCGTGGGCAATCCGACAAGCGCGATGAACCCATACATCGCCACGAGCACGACGACGGGTGCGAAACGGCGACTGGCCGACAGACGCCCGGCGAGTGCTCCCACCGCGATAGGAAACAGCAGGTATGCGCAGAGCGTCGCGAAGGACGTGGAACCCGGGGCACCCGGGGCCCCCGACCTGGCGATCACCACCAACGCATACAGAACGGGGACGGATACGCCCAGGGCGGTGTGGACGAATGCCCCGATGAAAGGGACGCCCGCGACCAACCACGACGACCGCGGGGCTGCTCGTTCGAACCTCATCTCATCGGGACTCACTCGCCCCGCGACGACGAACGCAGTGACCGCTGCAACGAACGGTGCAGCAACGGCGACGGCCCCGACGAGACCGCCGGTCAGATCTGGCCATCCCGCCTGCCATGCACCGTCCGTCTGCAGGTAGAACAGCATGATCACCGGTAGGAGCAATACCAGGAGGCGGGTGGGGCTGTGCAGAACCTCTGCCCACAAGAGCCTCACCGGGTCGCTCCGATCAGCGACATGTACCCACGCTCCGCCGGAGAGTCTCCGACCGGACCGGCCAACGCCTCCAACTCCGGCAGCGAGCCGTCGAACACGAAACGACCTTCGTGCAACACCAGGACCCGATCTGCCAACACAACCGCGTCCTCGACAAGATGAGTGGACAGGAGCACGGCGGCATCCACCGAGGACAACACTCGCCGGAACTGAATGCGTTGCGCGGGGTCAAGGCCGACCGTGGGTTCATCGAGGACGATCAGTTCCGGGTCGCCGATGAGACAGGTTGCGATGCCGAGGCGCTGCCGCATCCCTCCCGACATGGTGCGGACCTTCTTTCGAGCTTCCCCCTCCAGCCCGACCATTGCCAATACCTCCCCGGCACGCCGGGGAGCCCGGACCTTGCGAAGCCACGCCGCATAATCGACGACGTCCGCGGCCGTGTAGGAACTCGGGAAGGAAAAGTGCTGAGGCAGGTAGGAAATCCCTCTCATTGCCCGCTTCACCTGACGCGTGCGCCGCATTTCCTCACCATGCCACTCGATCATTCCCGCCTGGGGCGGCGCAACAAGCGACAGAAGGTCCAACAACGTGCTCTTGCCCGCCCCGTTCGGACCTAGCAGAACGGTGACCTCCGGCCGGATGTCGAGGTCGAGACCCGACAAGACAGGTCGACCCGCATAGGACTTCGAAACCCCGCGCAAGCGCATGACGGGCGCCTCGGGAACCGAGACACCCGCCATGCGTGAGGAATCAACCACGGAAGCGGATGAAGGCGCTCTGCACGTTGCCCACGCAACCCACACGCGCCCACCCGTCGACGCGTGAGCCCTTCTTGATGTACACCGAGGCGCTCTCCCGGTCCGGCTGGTTGGGGCACGCGGCGCGCAACTGATAGTAGCCGGTGGCCGTGGCGGGCTGACAGCGATCGTCGGACACCCTCCCACCCCACCACGCGAAACAGCCGTTAGTCTTCGCCGACGTCGCGGCCTCCGCGTCGTTCACGCCGACCACCGAGGTCCCGACCATCGCGAGACAGGTAGCTGCCAGTGCTACCGCCGACCTCTTCATACGCATGGCATCGTTCTTCCGCCTTTCAGGCGCCACAGGTCCCCATTGACCTGTTGTCACCTGGGTGACACCTGGGTGACACCTGGGTGAAATGCTACGCCGACGACCGGCCGCACACGAGGGTTTCTCAGCGTCCGTTCGGGCGGGGATGGGGCGGCGCCTCCACCCCGTCGGCCACGCCGGCCCACCACTCTTGCGCTCCCCGCAACCCGTCCCGTCGGCCGCTGCATGCACAGCGGCCCCCGTCACCGACGGAGGGTGACGGGGGCCGCGGGGTCAACGACGCGAGCGTCGTTCGGCTCAGGCGAGCAGACTCACTTGTGGGTGCCGGCGCTGCGGAGCGCCTCGCAGGCCTCGACGACGCGGGCGGCCATGCCGGCCTCGGCGGCCTTGCCCCAGGCGCGCGGGTCGTACTGCTTCTTGTTGCCGACCTCGCCGTCGATCTTGAGGACGCCGTCGTAGTTCTTCATCATGTGGTCCGCGACGGGACGCGTGAAGGCGTACTGGGTGTCGGTGTCGACGTTCATCTTGACGACGCCGTAGTCGACCGCGTCGGAGATCTCCTGCGGGAGCGAGCCGGAGCCGCCGTGGAAGACGAGGTCGAGCGGGTGCTCGCCCTTGTCGCTGCCGTACTTGGCGACGATGGCCTCCTGGCACTCCTTGAGCACCTCGGGGCGGAGCTTGACGTTGCCCGGCTTGTAGACGCCGTGCACGTTGCCGAACGTGAGGGCGGCCATGTAGCGGCCGTTCTCGCCGAGACCGAGGGCCTCGACCGTCTTGAGGGCGTCCTCGGCGGTCGTGTAGAGCTTGTCGTTGATCTCGTTGGCAACGCCGTCCTCCTCGCCACCGACGACACCGATCTCGACCTCGAGGATGATGTTCGCGTCCTTGGCGAGCGCGAGGAGCTCCTGCGCGATCTGGAGGTTCTCCTCGAGCGGCACGGCCGAGCCGTCCCACATGTGCGACTGGAAGATCGGGAGACCCGTCTTCTTGACCTGCTCCGCGGAGGCCTCGAGCAGCGGACGGACGAAGCCGTCGAGCTTGTCCTTGGGGCAGTGGTCGGTGTGGAGGGCGATGTTGACGTCGTAGTTCTTCGCGACCTCCTGCGCGTAGGCGGCCATCGCCTTCGCGCCGGTGACCATGTGCTTGATGGACGGGCCGGAGAAGTACTCGGCGCCACCGGTGGAGACCTGGATGATGCCGTCACTGCCCGCGTCGGCGAAGCCCTTGATCGCGGCGTTGAGGGTCTGGCTGGAGGAGACGTTGATCGCCGGGTAGGCGAAGGATCCCGCCTTCGCCCGGTCGAGCATGTCGGCGTAGACCTCGGGGGTTGCGATGGGCACGGTAACTCCTAGCTGTTGGCGGCTCGTCCGCGCCAGATGCGCGGATCCGGGCTCCCTCCATCGTAGTGGCCGAGCTCACCCCCTGCCCGTGGGGGCCTCACGTGATCGGGCCCGGCGCCGCCGCTGCGAGCCTGCCCCTCGACCACCTCCCCCGCCACGTCACGCACTCCCACCCACCCGTATGCGCCCGCACGGGGCAGCCGCAGGCCCGGCGCCCGCCGCGGATCCCCGACCCGTCGTGCGCGGGCTCAGGCGTGGCGGCGGCGGATCGGCGGGAGATCGACGGTGGCCCGGTCGTAGGCCGCCGCCCACGGGCCCTCCTCGACGCGGTGGCGGCCCAGCCGACATCCGCGACCGGAGTCGGCGAGGGAGATCCCCTCCTGCGCCCAATGAGGGCAGGCCCGTGTGAGGAGTTCCGGCGGCAGTTCTCCCGCGGCGTTCACCACCCGCCACCAGGGCACGTCGTTGCCGTAGAACCGCATCACCGACCCCACCTGCCGGGCCGTGCCGCCGACGAGGGCGGCGATCGCGCCGTACGTCGTCACCCGGCCGGGCGGGACGCACTCGACCGCCCGGAGCACGTGTTCGACGACGAGATCGTCCACGGTTCCTCAGCCCTGCGGGATCCCGGCGTACTGACGGATCCACGCGTGCATGGTGATCGCCGCGGCCGCACCGGCGTTGATCGACCGCGTCGACCCGAACTGGGTGATGTGGACGAGCGCCCTCGCCCCCGCGAGCGCCTCCGCGCTGAGACCCGGACCCTCCTGCCCGAACACGAGGACGCACCGCCGCGGCAGATCGAACCTCTCGAGCGGAACACTGCCGGGCACGTTGTCGACGGCGATCACCGTGTACGCGTTCTCCCGTGCCCAGGCCAGGAGGTCGGCGACGTCGGCGTGATGGTGTTCGTGCTGGTACCGGTCGGTGACCATCGCGCCCCGCCGGTTCCACCGCCGTCGTCCGACGATGTGGAACGCGCCGACGTTGAACGCGTTGGCCGTGCGGATGATCGACCCGATGTTGAAGTCGTGCTCCCAGTTCTCCACCGCGACGTGTAGTTCGTGCCGTCGGGTGTCGAGGTCGGCGACGATCGCCTCGTGCCGCCAGTAGCGGTAGCGGTCCTCGACGTTGCGGGTGTCGCCCGCGGCGAGGAGCTCCGGGTCGTAAGGGGCGCTCACCCGCCCGTCGGCCTCGCGCGGCCAGGCGTCCTCACCCCCGGGCCACGGCCCCACACCGACGACGCGCTCCTCCACGGCAGCGGAGTCTACGTCGACACCGGGGTGTCCCCTCGGTCGCCGACGACCGGGGACGCCGGCGTGCGTCGCCCTGATTCCGATTCCTGCCCCGCCACTCGTCGCGTCTCCGCGACGGCAGGTCCCCCCGGCCCGGCGGGACGCGCCGCGTTCACCTCTCGTCCAGGAGCCTTTCAGGGCGCCCCGGCTACCCTGGCAGCGTGATGCCTGCCCTCGGTCCCGACTGGATGGACCCCCAATACCTCCTCGACCAGTTCGGGACCCAGTTCTTCTGGGTGAGCACCGCGATCGTCTTCATCGAATGCGGTCTGTTGTTCCCGATCCTCCCCGGCGACTCCCTCCTCTTCTCCGTCGGCCTCTTCATCAAGCGCGGCGACGTGTCGATGTC
This sequence comes from Mobilicoccus pelagius NBRC 104925, assembly GCF_000247995.1. Taxonomy (GTDB): domain Bacteria; phylum Actinomycetota; class Actinomycetes; order Actinomycetales; family Dermatophilaceae; genus Mobilicoccus; species Mobilicoccus pelagius. The sequence continues at coordinate 8,722 of NZ_BAFE01000088.1, read as the reverse complement.
GATCGTGGCGGCGTGCGTGATCCTCTCGATCGCCGCGTTCCTCGGCAACGTCGTCGGGTACGAGATCGGCCGCGCCATCGGCGAGCCGCTCTACAACCGCGACGGCCGGATCCTCAAGAAGAAGTACTTCGACCAGACCATCGCGTTCTTCGACAAGCACGGCAACAAGGCCCTCGTCATCGGCCGGTTCGTGCCGATCGTCCGCACGTTCATCACCGTCGTCGCGGGCGTCGGCCGCATGGAGCGCCGCCGGTTCTTCACGTGGAGCGGCGTCGGCGCCGTCCTCTGGGCCACCGGCGTCACGCTGCTCGGCTACTTCCTGGGCGGCATCCAGTTCGTCCACGACAACCTCGAGGCCGCGATCCTGCTCATCGTGTTCGTCTCGGTGCTTCCCATGGTGTTCGAGTACGTCATGCACAAGCGCCGCACCAAGGCCATCGTCGGCGAGGCGATCGAGGCCGCCGACGATGCGATCGACGCCCGCCGCGAGCGCTGACCTCGACGCACCGTCGGCACACACGGACGCCGCCCCCGAGGGACCTCGGGGGCGGCGTCGGCGTATTCGTGGGGTGCGGTTCAGGCGAGTCCGAGGTCCTCGAGGCCGTAGGCGGCGAGGTAGGGCACGTCGGCCTCGGCCTGGATGCGCTCGCCCGCCCCGGAGGCGCGGTCGGCGATGACGGCGACGGCGACGACCTCGGCGCCGACCTCGCGGCACGCCTCGACGGCGGTGAGCGGCGAGCCGCCCGTCGTGGAGGTGTCCTCGACGACGAGGACACGACGACCCTCGATCGACGGGCCCTCGATGCGCTGCTGGAGGCCGTGGGCCTTCTCCGCCTTGCGGACGACGAACGCGTCGAGACGCTGCCCCTCCGCGGCGGCGGCGTGGAGCATCGCGGTGGCGACGGGGTCGGCACCCATCGTGAGGCCACCGACGGCGTCGACGTCGAGGTCCTTCGTCAGCTCACGCATGACCTGCCCGACGAGCGGGGCGGCCTCGCCGTCGAGGGTGATGCGGCGCAGGTCGACGTAGTAGTCGGCCTCCTTGCCGGAGGACAGGGTCACCTTGCCGTGGACGATGGCCTTGGCCTTGATGAGGTCGAGAAGCTGCTCGCGTGCGGTCATGGCGCCAGCCTAGGGCAGCCCGCCGCGGCGCCGGACCGCGTCGTCGAAGACGCCGTGCCCCCCTCGGAGTCCACCGGCGGCGCGGGGAGAGATGCCCGTCGCCGTCGCGGACGTCAGTGGCCCTCGCGCTCGCGCGTGGGCCCGCCTCCACCGACGATCGCCGCGGAGATCCGTCGCATGACGCCCCGCGGCAGGACTCCCGTGAGCATCTCGACGCCCTTGTAGAGCGGACCCGGCGTGGAGAGGACCTTGCCCGCGCGGGCGTCGGCGAGCGCGGCGCGGACGAGACGGTCGGAGTCGAGCCACATGGGGCCGGGGATGTCCGACATCGGGGAACCCATGCGCTCGTGGAACTCCGTGCGCGTGAACCCCGGACACAGGACGGTGATGCCGACGCCCGTGCCGCGCAGGTCGTTCGCGAGGGACTCGCTCAACACGGTGACGAACGCCTTGCACGCCGAGTACGAGCCGGTCGTGATGTAGGAGGCCACCGAGGAGACGTTGAGGATGTGGCCCCGGCCGCGGCGGAGCATCGCCCGCCCGGCGGCGTGCGTGAGCACGAGGACGGCCTCGCACATGACGGCGACCTGCCGCTGCTCGTCGGCGACGTCGGAGGCGAAGAACGACGTCTTGAGCCCGAATCCGGCGTTGTTGACGAGGAGGTCGACGGCGCGGTCGCCGTCCTCACCGAGCCGGGAGGCGACGCGGTCGCGTCCCTCGGCGGTGGCGAGGTCGGCGGTGAGAACCTCGGTCCGTACCCCGTGGGTCGCCTCGAGCTCGCGGGCGAGTTCCTCGAGGCGGCCGCGGTCACGGGCGACGAGGACGACGTCGTGGCCGGTGCGGGCCAGTTCGCGGCAGAAGGACCGGCCGATGCCGACCCCGGCGCCGGTGACGAGTGCGATGGTCATGCCCCGAGCCTAGGGGTGCGTCACCGGATGGTGAAGGTCGTCCGCACCGTTCCGGTGCCGCCGGTCGTCACCTCCCAGGCGGGCACCCGCCGCCCGGTCGCGGGGTAGTTCCAGCCGGCGACCGGGCGGGTGCGGCCCCGGTCGGCCGAGACGACCCGGCCCGTCGTCGTCATGCGCAGCGTGCGGCCCGCGCGGTCGCGGAAGGTGAGGGTGTTCCCCGTGCGGCCGACGAGCGACCACGACGGGTCGAGGTGCCACGACTGCTGGAGTGCGACGCCGCGGGGGTACCCGTCGGTGACGGTGAGGGTGCGGGCCTTGTCGTCGACGCGGACGCCGCGGCGGTGGGCGACGCCGTGGACGCGGTCGTCGACGTTCCAGGCGTGGACCCCGTTCCGGGCCCTCTCGTGGCGGAGGGTGGCGGCGGCCCGCACGTTCTCCTTGCCCCGCACGGGGCGCGCGACGTTGTGCGCCTGCGCCGTGCGGGCGTAGCTCGCGAACGGGTCCTTCCATTCGTACGAGTAGTAGCCCGGGCCGACGAGGACGCGCGCCCCCGCCGTCGACCACGTCACCGCACCCTTGTCCGGGTGGCCGTGAGCGAAGCGCGGCGGGCCGTAACGGACCGTGTAGTACGTCGTCGACGGGTCCTTCCACGACCAGCGTCCGACGAGGAGACCGGCCTGATCGTCACGGAACACCCCCGGGCGTTCGGTGCCGCGTGGCGCCATTCCCGGACCGCGTGCGGTGTCGCCGATCTGGACGAGGTCGCCGTCGGGCTCGGTGAGCCAGCGTCCGACGACGTCGGCCTTCGCCGTCCGTGCGAGGATCTCGCGCGCCGTCGCGTCCTTCGGGTTCGCATCCTTCATCCGCTCCCCGACGGCACGCCACATCGTCGTGTTGACGAGGTGGTACCAGGCCGACTGCTCGTGGGAGGTCCCCGCCTTCGTGAACGCGAGCGCCGACTCCCGCCGCATGCGCTGATCGGCCGCGCGTACCCAGTCACGACGACCGACGACCTCGCCCGCGACCTTGATGTTCATGTTCGCCATGAGGCCGTGGTTGTGGACGGGGTGACGCGGCGGACCGTAGTAGCGGGGACCGAAGAGGAGCCCGACCTCCCCGGCCATCCGCTTCTCGAGGCGGGGATCACCGGTGAGGACGGACACGCAGCTCAGCGTGCCGAGCCGACGCAACGACGTCCCCTCGTCCCAGCCGAGGGTGCTCCGCCCTTTGTCGGGGTTGGCCCGGTAGAAACTCTCGACCTGCGACACGAGACGTCGCAGCACCTGCCTCTGGCCGTCGTCGTGGGCGCGCTTGGCGATCGGCTTCATCCATTCGAGGCTGTAGAACCGCATCTGCCACGTCGGGTCCGAGGAGTCGGGGCGCTGCCACCGCGACCAGGGGATGCTGCCGACGACGTAGGGCCGCGCGGGCGGCAACGTCACCGTGGTCCGTCGGGAGTCGAGGACGGGCGTCGTGCTCGCCCCACCGCACCGGGCCGCGGCCCAGCGTGCCTCCACCCGCGCGGAGTCCGGCACCGTGCGCTCCGCCGCCGCCGGACCCGCGGGCACCGCCAGGGGCGTGAGCACGGTCGCACCGACGGCGAGCAGGGCGACAGAGGCACGACGTGGCGACATGGGGGCTCTCCTTGCATCGGGTCGTCGTTCTCCGAGCCCCATCGGCCGCATCCCCCACCGGCTGAGCAGGCGCCCTCGCCCGCGCCTCACGTCATAGGGTGGGCGGGTGCGTATCGCGACATGGAACGTCAACTCGATCCGGAGCCGCGTCGACCGTGCCCTCGGGGTGCTGGAACGACACGACCTCGACGTGCTCGCCCTGCAGGAGACCAAGTGCAAGGACGTGCAGTTCCCCCTCGACCGGTTCACCGAGGCGGGGTACGAGGTCGCGTTCCACGGCCTCGACCAGTGGAACGGCGTCGCGATCGTGAGCCGCGTCGGCATCGAGGACGTGCAGATCGGCTTCGACGGCATGCCCCACTGGGGTGAGCCCGACCCCGTCGCCGAGGCGCGCGCCATCGGCGCGACGTGCGGCGGCGTGCGCATCTGGTCGCTGTACATCCCGAACGGGCGCGCCCTCGACAACCCCCACTACGCCTACAAGCTCGACTGGCTCGCCTCCCTGCGCGACACCGCTGCCGGATGGCTCGCCGACGACCCGCAGGCGCAGATCTGCCTCATGGGCGACTGGAACGTCGCACCCCGCGACGAGGACGTGTGGGACCCGGGGTTCTTCGAGGGCAAGACCCACGTCTCCGGCCCCGAGCGGGCCGCGTTCCAGGCGATGATCGATGCCGGGTACGACGACGTCGTCCGTCCCCACACCGAGGGGCAGTACACGTACTGGGACTACACGCAGCTCCGGTTTCCCAAGAAGCAGGGCATGCGCATCGACTTCGCCCTCGCCTCCCCCGCCCTCGCCACCCGTGTCACGGCCGCGGCCATCGACCGTGAGGAACGCAAGGGCAAGGGCGCGAGCGACCACGCCCCCGTCCTCGTCGTCATCGAGGACTGACCCGCCTCACCCCTCCCACCCGCACGCGAGCGACCTCGACCGACGGTGGCGTCATCGGTGGCCTCGTCGGTCGGAGGGCCGAGACCCTGCCCGCGACGACCTCGTCGACGACGCCGTCACGGGCAGGGGCATGCGAGCGCGGAGGTGAGTGGACGCCGGGCGGATGTCGGGGGCGGCGTCTAGAGTGAACGGACGACGCGGGGTGCGCCGCACGGCGCTGAGATCACACCCGTCGAACCTGATCTAGATCGTGCTAGCGAAGGGACGTCGCATGACCGCCTCTCCCACCCCACCCGCCGCGAAGCTCTCCCCGGCCGACGTCGCCGACGCGCTGGCCCGGTTGCGAGAGGCCTCCCCGCTCGTCCAGTCGCTGACGAACATCGTCGTCGCGCCGTGGACGGCGAACGTGCTCCTCGCCGCGGGCGCCGCGCCGGCGATGGTCGACAACCCGCACGAGTCGGGCATCTTCGCGCAGGTCGCGAACGGGGTGCTCGTCAACACCGGCACCCCCTACGACGACACGACCGAGGCGATGCGCACCGCCGTCGAGGCGTGCCGCGCAGCCGGGACGCCGTGGGTGCTCGACCCCGTCGCCGCCGGCGGCCTCCCCTGGCGCACACACCTTGCCCGCGACCTCATGAGCGCCCACCCCGCGACGATCGTCCGCGGCAACGCCTCCGAGATCGCCGGGCTCCTCGGCGGGGCCGGTGGGCGTGGCGTCGACTCGGCCGACACCCCCGAGGCGGTGCTCGACCAGGCCCGCGCCCTCGCCCGGCAACACGGCTGCGTCGTCGCCGTCTCCGGACCGGTCGACCACGTCACCGACGGCGACGCGCTCGTACGGGTCCACAACGGGCACGAGCTCATGGCCCGCGTCACCGGCGTCGGTTGTGTCCTCGGCGCCCTCATGGCCGCCTACGCCGCCGTCGCGCCGCCGATGCTCGCCGCGACCGCCGCCACCGCACACCTCACGGTCGCCGCCGACCGCGCCGCCACCGAGAGCCGCGGCCCCGGGTCGTTCGCCGTCGCGCTCCTCGACCACCTCGCGCTCCTCGCCCCCGCCGAGCTCGGCGAAGCGGTGCGTCTGTCGTGACCCGGCCCGCCTGCGACCTCACGCTCTACCTCGTCACCGACACCCCCATGGCGGGCGGACCCGAGCGGGTCGCCGACGTCGTCCGCGCGGCCGTCGACGGCGGCGCGACGCTCGTGCAGGTGCGTGACCCGCACGCGTCCGACGACGAGTTGGTACGCATCGCCCGGTCGGTCGTCACGGCCCTGCGCGGCTCGGGAGTGCCGGTCCTGCTCAACGATCGCGTGCACCTCGTCGAGGAGGCCGGGGCCGACGGCGCTCACGTCGGTCAGTCCGACACCGACCCGATCACGGCGCGTCGCCTCCTCGGCCCCGACCGCCTGCTCGGCCTGTCGTGCCAGACCCTCGCCCACGTCGAAACGGCCCGCGCTCTCCCCGAGGGCACGATCGACCACGTCGGCCTCGGCCCCGTGTTCGACCAGACGACCAAGCCCGACGCGGCCGCCGCGTCCGGTCTCGACACGCTCACGGCCCTCGTCGCCGAGAGCCCCTGGCCCACCGTCGCGATCGGCGGCATCACCGTCGACCGCATCGGACTGCTCCCCGTGACCGGGGTCGACGGCGCCGCCGTCGTCAGCGCGATCTGCGCCACCCCCGACCCGCGCGAGGCCGCCGCCACCCTGCTCACCCGTTGGAAGGACGCTCCCCGATGACGCGCGCGACCCCACCCAAGGCCCTCTCCATCGCCGGTTCCGACCCCTCCGGCGGCGCCGGCATCCAGGCCGACCTCAAGACCTTCAGCGCACTCGGCGGGTACGGCATGTGCGTCCTCACGGCGCTCACCGCCCAGTCGACGCAGGGCGTCACCGGCGTCCACCCGGTGCCCGCCACTTTCGTCACCGAACAGCTCGACGCCCTCTACGCCGACATCCACCCCGACGCCGTGAAGATCGGGATGCTCGCCGACATCGAGGTCACCGCCGCCGTGCGGGCGTTCCTCGAACGCCTCCGCGACGACGAGGGGGAGAACGAACTGCCCATCGTCCTCGACCCCGTCATGGTCGCCACGAGCGGCGACAAGCTCCTCACCGACGACGCGATCGACGCGGTGCGCGGGCTCGTGCCCCTCGCGAGTCTCATCACGCCCAACCTCCCGGAGGCCGCCGTCCTCCTCGACCGCGCTCCTGCGACGACCGTCGCGGAGATGCACGAGCAGGCCCAGGCACTGCGCGAACTCGGAGCCCGGCGCGTCCACCTCAAGGGCGGCCACCTCACCGAGGGCGCCACCGACGTCCTCCTCGACGGCGACGAGACGCACGAGCTCTCGACCTCCCGCGTCGACACGCCGAACACCCACGGCACGGGATGCACGCTCTCCTCGGCGCTCGCCGCGCTCCGCCCGCAGCGCCCCGACTGGCCCACCACCGCCCGCGACGCCAAGACCTGGCTCACCGGTGCCCTGCAGCACGCCGACGAGCTGCACGTCGGGCACGGCCACGGCCCCGTCCACCACTTCCACGCCCTCTGGAGCTGACATGACGTTCTCCGACGACACCTGGGCGCGCTCCGCCCACATCCGCCGCGCGATCGACGACCTGCCGTTCGTCCGCGGCCTCGCCGACGGCACCCTCGACCGCGACCGGTTCACCTACTACATGGCGCAGGACGCGCTCTACCTCGCCGACTACGGCCGCGTGCTCGCCACCCTGGCGGGGCAGGCCACCGACCCCGACGACCTCCTCTTCTGGGCGGAGGACGCGAAGACCACCCTCGTCGTCGAGCGCGAGCTCCACGGCGCGCACGTCGAGGACTTCGCCGCGTTCACGGCCTCCCCCACGTGCCTCTCCTACACCTCCTACCTGCAGTCGCTCACGACGCAGGGCTCCTACGCCGTGGCCGTCGCGGGTGTGCTGCCGTGCTTCTGGATCTACGCCGACGTGGGCGACCACCTCCTCGCCCAGGCCGGACCGCTGGAGGACCACCCCTACGGCGACTGGATCGGCATGTACTCCGACCCGGCGTTCGCCGAGTCCGTCGTGCAGGCGAGGGCCATCGCCGACCGCTGCGCCGCCGAGGCGTCTCCTGTCACCGTGGAACGGATGCACGTCGCCTACGAGACGGCGTCGAAGTTCGAGTGGATGTTCTGGAACGCCGCCTGGCGGCAGGAGACGTGGCCGATCTGATCCCCCGGCGCACCCGGGCGGGAGGACGACCGATGCCCGCGAGCGTCACGCTCGCGGGCATCGGTCGTCCTCGGGGGACGGGGTCGGGTCAGCGGTCCTGGATCCCCATCGTCGTCGTGTCGTCGTCGCGGACCTTGCCGCGCACGCCGACCCATCCGGCGCCGAGGAGGAGGAACCACAGCGGCGTGACGGGGAGCGCCTGCCGCGTGTCCGCCTCCTGCGTGAGGAGGACGAGGACGAAGAGGAAGAACGCGAGGACGACCCAGCACATGACGACGCCGCCGGGCATCCTGTGCGCGAGCCCGTAGAGCATGCGCGACGTGGAGAAGATGCCGGAGTTCGCCGAGGAGGCGGCCGAGGTGAGGACGACGAAGTTCATGATCGACGCCGCACCCACGATGCCCGCGAGGGCGAACATGTTGACGAACGGGGAGACCGCCGGGTCGACCTCGTCCCACGGGGTCACCATCATGATCACGGCGAGGGACAGCACGTAGAAGAGGACGACGCGGATCGGGATCGAGTTGATCGCCTTCGGCAGGGTCCGCTCGGGGTCGGCCGTCTCTGCGGCGGTGGTGCCGACGAGCTCGATGCCGACGAACGCGAACACGGCGATCTGGAACCCGGCGAAGAAGCCGGACATGCCGGTGGGGAAGATGCCGCCGGGGCGGGCCCAGAGGTGCGAGAACGAGGCGCGGGTGCCCTCGGGGCTCGTGAACCCGATGAGGACGAGGGTGACGCCCATGACGATGAGCGCGACGATCGCGACGATCTTGATGATGGCGAACCAGAACTCGATCTCACCGAAGAACTTGACGGTGAGGAGGTTGAGGCCGAGGAGCACGACGAACGTCACGACGGACAGGAGGATCGCCGTCATGCTCATCTGCCCCGGGGTGTCCGCGTTCACCCAGAAGTTCCCGTAACCGGCGACCGCGATGACGTCGGCC